>NZ_FPJI01000024.1:0-35462 GCF_900119355.1 Pseudomonas sp. NFPP02 | reverse complement strand
TTTTAAGAAACCCTAAACTTGGCTCAGCAATCGTTGGTTACATCTTTGATTTCTCGCGGAGTAACTTGTGATGCTGATAATCTTGTTGACTATCAGTCTGACTCCACAAGCACCCACACGAATTGCTTGATTCAGTTGTTAAAGAGCGGTTGGTTAAGATCTTTCGTCTCAACCGAGGCGCGCATTCTACAGCAGCCTCATTTGCTGTCAAGTGTTTATTTTCAGAAGTTTTCGAAGATTTCGAAGATTTCTTCAACAACTTCAACCACTTGCGCTTGCGATCTCTCGTAAGCGGGAGGCGTATTCTACAGGGATCGCCATGAACGTCAACCCCTTATCCGCAAAAAAGCTAAAAACCCATTCGCCTATAAAATCAGGATGCCTCGCCGCCTCTTCTATATAAGAAGAAGCGTATAGCCCTGGGGCGTGAATACCCCCTCCCACACAAATGCATCGAACTCCAACCGGAAGAAGCCCGGCCGAGACCTGCGAAAGCGAGGAGCGAGAAAGACTGTTTTTTTAGACCGGCGAATACCGGAAAGGGAAAGCTCAACAGAGATGGTGTCCCAGGGCCGGTTCGAACGGCCAACCTTCCCCTTAGGAGGGGGATGCTCTATCCAATTGAGCTACTGGGACAAATGCCAAATGCTTACCCGGAAGGGCTAGCGACAGACGGCGTGCATCTTAACGGCCGAGGCTGGTTTTGTCATGTCGTCCGTTGGCATTTTGAATGTAGGCCGATCCCTGCGAATGCATTCAAAGCCTCTCGCTGCAGACCAAGGCCTCCAGATGCATCGTGCAAATTGCACTGCGCCAATATGCCATCATTGCAAACTGCAACCTCAAAACCCCACAAATCAAATCTAACTCTTTGTTTTTATTGGCCTAATAGGTTGGCACGACATCTGCAAAGTCATACATACACAACCAATCGTTCCAGGCACCGTGGAGACCATGACTATGAACAGCGCCCTTCTATTAGCACTGAACGCTGTGGCACTGGCCGCGGTGGTGACGCTTCATTTTCAGCCGACCAATACTGAAGACGGCGCGCAAATCAGCCAAGCCATTCCCCACCATCTGCAACAGCGCCCTCAACTCGCACTGATGACTGCCAACCCCCAGCCCCCCATCCGCCTGACCCAAGAAACCCAATCTGCCCCAGCGGCCGAGCATTGGGTTTTCTGAGAAAATATTCATGTCCAAATCTGCCTGGTTATTTCTGTGCCTGACCCTCATGTCCGCCGCACTAGGCCTGGGAGCCACCTCACAACAAGCTCAAACCCTAGCCTTCGTCGCAAGCGCCGTGCTGGGCAGCCTACTGATAATGGCACTCATCAAGGGTCGCCGAATCAAATTCGATCCACTCCTTCGCTAGCCCTCCCCCGCCGCCCTTCGCCCTACCTTATGTCGCCTGACACTCGTAAATAGCCGAACAGCTACTAACCTTAAGCTTGCGGGCAAAAGGCCATATCCCTATAGAAAGGACACCCTTCGACTCAGATTCCGCGCTGGCCTGGACGAAGGTTGCCGAGCTTCGCTGCAGCTGCGGGAAATTTTTCCAACCAGTCCGCAAAAACGCAAATCAGTACTGGCATAAAGCCTGTAGGCGGTTCAATATTTGTCACAGAATTGACGCCAATGAAATGGCAAATCTGAGGCATGATGCGGCCTCTTTGCAATTCGCGTTGAACTTTGGTCGTGAGCCTTGTCTTAACACTCATCTTGCGGCCAATTCCAGAAACCGCTCCCCTGAACTAACCGGTTAAATATATGCGCCCATTGAAACAGGCAATTTATTCCAGCCGTACGGCTGACAAATTCGTCGTACGTCTGCCAGACGGAATGCGGGAACGCATTGCCGAGGTGGCTCGCAATCATCACCGCAGCATGAACTCCGAAATCATCGCACGCCTGGAACAAAGCCTTATTCAGGAAGGTGCCTTGGGTGAAGAGTTGAGCATGCGCCTGGACAGCCCCGAGCTGTCACTGCACGAACGCGAACTGCTGCAGCGTTTTCGTCAACTCTCCCACCGCCAGCAAAATGCTCTCGTCTCGCTGATCGCGCACGACGTGGAGGCGGCCGCAGAAGCCAATTGATTGACACCTGAAAGCCGAAGCCAGCCCTGTGCTGGCTTTTTTTTTGCGTCGAGTTTGGGAATAAGAAGCAAAGCGAGGGCAGGTTTGCCCCCGCGGGAAGGGTCAGAGCAGGAAGATCGTTGCCAGGCCCAAGAAGATGAAGAAACCACCACTGTCAGTCATGGCCGTGATCATCACACTGGCACCCATGGCGGGATCGCGACCTAGACGCGCCAGGGTCATGGGGATCAATACCCCCATCAAGGCCGCCAGCAACAGGTTAAGGGTCATGGCCGCAGTCATGACCACACCTAGGGACCAACTGCCGTAGAGCAAGTAGGCCACCACGCCAATCACGCCCCCCCACACCAATCCGTTTATGAGGCCTACAGCCAGTTCCTTGCGCAACAGCCGTGAGGAATTGGCGGTACTGACCTGGTCCAGCGCCATGGCGCGCACGATCATGGTGATGGTCTGGTTCCCGGAGTTGCCGCCAATGCCCGCCACAATCGGCATCAACGCCGCCAAGGCAACCAGCTTCTCGATGGAGCCTTCAAACAACCCGATCACGCGAGAAGCGATAAACGCGGTAATCAGATTGATAGCCAGCCAAGCCCAGCGGTTATGCAGTGAACGCCAGACCGACGCGAAAATATCTTCCTCTTCACGCAAACCCGCCATGTTGAGGACTTCGGTTTCACTTTCCTCACGGATCAAGTCGACGATTTCATCGATGGTCAGACGACCGATCAACTTGCCGTTCTTATCAACCACCGGAGCCGAGATCAAGTCGTAACGCTCGAATGCCTGGGCCGCGTCGTAGGCATCTTCGTCCGGGTGGAAGCTCACGGTATCGCTGGCCATCAGGTCAGCAACTTTTTTCTCCGGATCATTGACCAGCAGGCGCTTGATCGGCAAAACGCCTTTGAGGATGCCCTCATAGTCGACCACAAACAATTTGTCGGTGTGGCCGGGCAACTCTTTGAGGCGGCGCAGGTAACGCAGCACCACTTCCAGGCTGACGTCTTCGCGGATGGTGACCATCTCGAAGTCCATCAGGGCGCCGACCTGATCCTCGTCGTACGACAGCGCGGAACGCACACGCTCACGCTGCTGCGTGTCGAGCGCTTCCATCAACTCATGGACAACATCACGGGGCAGCTCAGGGGCCAGGTCAGCAAGCTCGTCCGCATCCATCTCCTTGGCGGCAGCCAGGAGTTCGTGGTCATCCATGTCGGCGATGAGCGTCTCACGCACCGAGTCCGATACTTCCAGAAGGATGTCACCGTCGCGATCAGCCTTCACCAACTGCCACAGGGTCAGTCGGTCATCCAACGGCAAGGCTTCAAGAATGTAGGCGACGTCGGCGGAGTGCAGGTCATCGAGCTTGCGTTGCAACTCGACGAGGTTTTGCCGGTGAACCAGGTTTTCGACGCGGTCGTGGTTCGGACCTTCCTGGCGGTGCGTGAGGTCTTCGACCACGCGCTGGCGCTGCAGCAGCTCGATAACTTGAGCCAGACGATCCTGCAGGCTTTCTTGTGTTTTCTTTACTTCTACTTCGGTCATAGGCGAACTCCACTCCCAGCAGCGGGGCACGCCGGAAGGATCAATCAGTCAATTCATGATTGGTAAAACGGGGTACTGAGTAACTACTGGGTAAGTCCATGGAGGTATTCCACAAGCCCCGGCGGGGCTGACGGGCGCATGATACACCGCCCGGACGTTTTAAACGTTAAAAAACTGGAAAGAACAAGCGCTTGCACGCCAAAGCTCAGTATTGGCTGCATCTATGAACTGCGACGACGCAGACGCATGGGAAAACACATGAGGAGGGAGAAAAAGGAGGACGCCGGATAAAGCCTATACAAACCCCAGACGGCAAAAAGCCCGCACTAGGCGGGCTTTTTGTTTGTATGGTGCACTCGACAGGATTCGAACCTGTGACCGCTCGGTTCGTAGCCGAGTACTCTATCCAGCTGAGCTACGAGTGCAGATTGTGTTTTTAGACCAGATCACAACTGGTTGAAGCCAAGCTACCTGCATCGCTGCAACTAACTCTTAAATGGTGCACTCGACAGGATTCGAACCTGTGACCGCTCGGTTCGTAGCCGAGTACTCTATCCAGCTGAGCTACGAGTGCATTTGTTGCCGCGCATTATAGGCCGTTCAATCTCTATGTAAAGCTATTTTTTCGAGTATTTTCAACAACTTACCGAAAAAACCAGATTGCAACGTACTAAGCAAATAATGGCGGAGAACGGGGGATTCGAACCCCCGACACCCTTTTGAGGTGTACTCCCTTAGCAGGGGAGCGCCTTCGGCCACTCGGCCAGCTCTCCGCAACACGGGGCGTATATTAACCACGTTCCTCCCCGTTTGCAAACATAAAAAACGATAAAAATTAAAGGCTTGGTTCTTCGTCCTTCTCTTTCTTGATCCGCAGGTAGATTTCCTCGCGGTGGACCGCCACCTCTTTCGGAGCGTTAACCCCAATACGTACTTGATTGCCTTTGACGCCGAGCACGGTCACAGTGATTTCGCCATCACCGATAATCAGGCTTTCTGCGCAACGACGAGTCAGAATCAGCATACCTTTCACCTCACGCATTTCAGTTCAGGAACAACAGTCTGCAAAAAAAAAGCATTCGACCTACAACCAAAAGGTCGTAGCCCTACTCGCTAAGTATTGTCGAGCCCATGCAAAAGACCATGTACCCCACAAAAAAATGAAAGGCGCGGTAAACCGCGCCTTCCTGGCAATGCATCACTCGCCCTGTCGGGCCGGCGCATCCAACTCAAAAGCCGTATGCAGCGCGCGTACAGCCAGCTCCAGGTACTTCTCTTCGAGGACGACCGAGACTTTGATTTCCGAGGTGGAAATCATCTGGATGTTGATACCTTCTTTGGCAAGAGCCCCGAACATACGGCTGGCAACGCCAGCATGGGAACGCATGCCCACCCCGACGATCGACACCTTTGCAATCTTGGTATCGCCGACCACTTCACGCGCGCCAATCTCGCTCGCAGTGTTCTGCAGGATTTTCAATGCTGCATCGTATTCATTGCGATGCACGGTGAAGGTGAAATCGGTGGTGTTGTCGTGCGAAACGTTCTGCACGATCATGTCGACTTCAACATTCGCATCGCTGACAGGCCCCAGAATCTTGAAAGCCACGCCTGGGGTGTCTGGCACGCCACGGATCGTCAGCTTGGCTTCATCGCGATTGAAAGCGATGCCGGAAATGATCGGCTGTTCCATGGATTCCTCTTCATCAATAGTAATGAGGGTGCCCGGACCCTCCTTGAAGCTGTGCAATACGCGCAGCGGAACGTTGTACTTGCCGGCGAACTCCACCGCACGAATCTGCAACACCTTGGAACCAAGGCTGGCCATTTCCAGCATTTCTTCAAAGGTGATCTTGTCCAGCCGTTGGGCCACTGGCACGACGCGTGGGTCAGTGGTGTAGACGCCATCCACATCGGTATAGATCTGGCATTCGTCAGCCTTGAGCGCTGCCGCCAGGGCCACACCGGTGGTGTCCGAACCGCCACGACCCAGCGTGGTGATGTTGCCGTGCTCATCCACGCCCTGGAAACCCGCTACAACTACCACACGGCCTGCTTTCAGATCAGTGCGAATTTTCTGATCATCAATCTGCAGGATCCTCGCCTTGGTATGTGCGCTGTCTGTAAGAATGCGCACCTGACTACCAGTGTAGGACACCGCTGGCACGCCACGCTTGTTCAGCGCCATGGCCAACAGCGCAATGGTTACCTGCTCGCCCGTGGAGACAATCACATCCAGCTCGCGCGGCAGCGGCTGTTGATCACCGCTGATGGCCTTGGCCAGATCGATCAGGCGATTGGTCTCGCCACTCATGGCCGACAGCACCACTACCAGATCATCGCCAGCATCGCGGAACTTCTTAACCTTGTCGGCGACCTGCTCGATTCTTTCGACAGAACCGACCGAGGTGCCTCCAAATTTCTGTACGATCAAAGCCATTTCCAAGCCGCCTCAGCCCGTAAAGGGGCGCCTAATTTCCAATCCACCCGCACTGAACAAGCCCGTGACTAGACCACGGGCCGGTTAACAGTGCTTTAAATACCTGCCTCGACAAATGGCACGGTCAAGGCCAGCGCCGCGTCCAGAGCTGCGGCATCGACACCACCGCCTTGCGCCATGTCCGGACGACCACCGCCCTTGCCGCCCACTGTCGCAGCGGCTTGCTTCATCAAATCACCGGCTTTGAGTTGGCCAGTCAGGTCCTTGGTTACACCAGCAACCAGAACGACCTTATCCTCATGGACACTGCCGAGCAGGATCACTGCGCGGCCGAGCTTGTTCTTCAACTGATCGACCAAGGCCAACAGCGCCTTGCCATCCTGGCCGTCCAGGCGCGCAGCCAGGACTTTTACGTCCTTGACGTCAACCGCCGCGGCCGACAGGTCATCGCCCGCAGCGCTCGCCGCCTTGGCCTGCAACTGCTCCAGCTGTTTCTCAAGCGCACGGTTGCGCTCCAGCACGGCGGACAGCTTGTCGATCAGGTTGTCGCGGCTGCCCTTGACCAGGCCGGCCGCTTCCTTGAGTTGTTCTTCGGCCGCATTGAGGTAAGCCAGGGCCGCAGCACCGGTTACCGCTTCAATACGACGTACGCCCGAGGCCACACCACCTTCGCTGATGATCTTCAGCAGGCCGATATCGCCGGTGCGGTTGGCGTGGATGCCACCACAGAGTTCTACCGAGAAGCTGCCGCCCATGCTCAGTACGCGGACTTCGTCGCCGTACTTCTCGCCAAACAGCGCCATGGCGCCTTTATTCCTGGCGGTCTCGATATCGGTTTCTTCGGTTTCAACCGGGGTATTCTTGCGAATCTCGGCGTTGACGATGTCTTCTAGGGCCTTGATCTGCTCAGGCTTGATCGCTTCAAAGTGGCTGAAGTCAAAACGCAGGCGCTGGCTGTCCACCAACGAACCTTTTTGCTGCACGTGCTCGCCCAGTACCTGGCGCAGCGCGGCGTGCAGCAAGTGCGTGGCCGAGTGGTTCAACGCCGTGGCATGCCTTACATCGGCATCGACCTGGGTGTCTACCGGTGCGCCCACAGTCAAGTTGCCCAGCACCAGCACACCGTGATGCAGGAACGCACCGCCGGTCTTGGTGGTGTCGCGCACGTCAAAACGACCGGATGTCGAGCTCAGGAAACCGCAATCGCCAATCTGGCCACCCGACTCGGCATAGAACGGCGTCTGGTCCAGCACCACAACCGCCTCTTCACCTTCGCTCAACACGTCGACCGACTTGCCGTCTTTATAGATGGCGACGATCTTGGCCGAGCCCGCAGTGGCTTTGTAGCCGGTGAACTCGGTCGGCACGTCAACCTTGACCAGGGTGTTGTAGTCCAGGCCAAAGGAGCTGGCCGAACGTGCGCGCACGCGCTGGGCTTCCATCTCACGCTCGAAACCGGCTTCGTCGACGGTCAACTCACGCTCGCGGGCGATGTCGGCAGTCAGGTCCATCGGGAAACCATAGGTGTCGTACAACTTGAACACCACATCACCCGGCACCACGGTGCCTTTGAGCTCAGCCAGGTCCTGTTCCAGAATCTTCAGGCCATGCTCCAGGGTCTTGGAGAATTGCTCCTCTTCAGCCTTGAGCACCCGCTCGATGTTGCTTTGCTGTTGCTTGAGTTCCGGGAAGGCATCGCCCATCTCGGCAACCAGCGCGGCCACGATCTTGTAGAAGAAGCTGCCGGTAGCGCCCAGCTTGTTACCGTGGCGGCACGCGCGACGGATGATGCGACGCAGCACGTAGCCACGGCCTTCGTTGGACGGCAGCACGCCGTCGGCGATAAGAAAACCGCAGGAACGGATGTGGTCCGACACCACCTTGAGCGAAGACTGGCCTTCATTGGCGCAGCCAATGGCCGCCGCCGAGGCGCTCAGCAGGTTGGTGAACAGGTCGATTTCGTAGTTGGAGTGAACGTGCTGCATCACCGCACTGATCCGCTCCAGGCCCATGCCGGTGTCCACCGACGGTGCCGGCAGCGGATGCAACACGCCATCGGCGGTGCGGTTGAACTGCATGAACACGTTGTTCCAGATCTCGATGTAACGGTCGCCGTCTTCTTCCGGCGAGCCTGGCGGGCCACCCCAGATATCGTCGCCGTGATCGTAGAAAATCTCGGTGCACGGGCCGCACGGGCCGGTATCACCCATGGTCCAGAAGTTATCGGACGCATAGGGCGCGCCTTTGTTGTCACCGATACGGATCATGCGCTCGGCAGGTACACCGATTTCCTGGGTCCAGATGTCATACGCTTCATCGTCCGTCGCGTACACGGTGACCCAGAGCTTTTCCTTGGGCAGCTTCAGCACGCCGGTGAGGAAGGTCCAGGCGAACGTGATCGCGTCTTTCTTGAAATAGTCGCCGAAGCTGAAGTTACCCAGCATCTCGAAAAAGGTGTGGTGACGAGCGGTGTAGCCGACGTTTTCCAGGTCACTGTTCTTGCCGCCGGCGCGTACGCACTTCTGGCTGCTGGTAGCGCGGGTGTAGGCGCGCTTTTCCTGGCCCAGGAAGCAGTCCTTGAACTGGTTCATCCCCGCGTTAGTGAACAGCAGGGTTGGGTCATTGCCTGGGATCAAGGAGCTGGAGGCTACACGGGTGTGACCTTGCTCTTCGAAGAAGCGAAGGAAGGCTTCACGGATTTCTGCGCTTTTCATTAGGTTCTTCCACGGAGGCTGCGGCCAAAGGCCAGTGCGCAACATCATCAGACGGAGCGACGGCAAAGGGCCGCATTATATCGGCCCTTTGCCGGTGGTACAGCGTGTTTATGTGATAGAAACAGTCAATTAGACGGCCTGCACTGTCATTTCTGCGAAAACGCGACGAATGTCTGCAGCACTTGCTCGATCTGCGCCCGGCTGACGTCCAGATGGGTGACCATGCGCAGGCGCGGCGCGGCACTCAACTTGACCCCACGCTCGGCCGCAAAGGCCTTCAGCGCCTGCGCCTGATCGCCTACCTGCACATACACCATATTGGTCTGCACCGGCTCGACGCTGTAGCCGGCCTTGCGTAACTCATCGCCCAGCCATTGCGCGTTGGCATGGTCGTCAGCCAGGCGCTGCACCTGATGATCCAGAGCATACAACCCCGCCGCCGCCAGTGAGCCGGCCTGGCGCATGCCGCCGCCGACCATCTTGCGCAAGCGCCGAGCCTTGGCGATCAGCGCCGCCGAGCCACACAGCACCGAACCGACCGGCGCGCCGAGGCCCTTGGACAGGCACACCGACACCGAATCGAAGTGCTGGGCGATTTCTCTCGCATCCACCCCCAGCTTGACTGCTGCGTTGTAAAGGCGGGCGCCATCCAGGTGCAGGGCCAAGCCGTGCTCGTGGGTAAATGCACGGGCCTTGGCCAGATAATCCAGCGGCAGCACTTTGCCCTGCATGGTGTTTTCCAGCGCCAGCAGGCGCGTGCGCGCGAAGTGGAAGTCGTCGGGCTTGATGGCTGCAAGCACCTGGTTCAGATCAAGGGAGCCATCAGCTTGAACCTCCAGAGGCTGCGGCTGGATCGACCCCAGCACCGCCGCACCGCCACCTTCGTATTTGTAGGTGTGGGCCTGCTGGCCGACGATGTATTCCTCGCCGCGCTCACAGTGAGCCATCAACGCCAGGAGGTTGCTCATGGTGCCGGTGGGTACGAACAGCGCCGCGGCAAAGCCCAGGCGCTTGGCCAACTCGGCCTCCAAGCGGTTAACGCTGGGGTCTTCACCATAAACATCATCGCCGCTGACGGCGCTGGCCATTGCGTCGAGCATGCCGGGGGTAGGTTGGGTCACGGTGTCGCTGCGCAGGTCGATCACGGTCATGAAGGGGGCCTCTAACGGAGTGGATAAGTCCTTTTGTGTGTGATTACTGCGGGCAAAGCCACGGAATATCAAGCCCCTATTGCATTCATTCGAATACCAACCAATCAAACCGATATAAGTTATCGAGACGGCAGCCGTGCAGTTTTCGAAAAACCATGTTAAAAACTCTCCGCCGCCAGGGTTCTGGCGGCAACGTTCTCAGGGCGGGGTGCAATTCCCCACCGGCGGTAATTGCACGCAATGTGCATAGCCCGCGAGCGCTTGGCGCCTTGAACTGCTCAGGCAGGACGGCGACAAGGTCAGCAGACCCGGTGTGATCCCGGGGCCGACGGTCATAGTCCGGATGAAGAGAGAACGGGATTGGCACCTAAGGGCCGCGCGCCTGTTTGCGCATGCGTACCCTTAAATCCCATTCGATTCATAACGCCCTGTTTTTTTCTTAAACAGGAGTCAGAACATGCAACCCACCGCAATCGACAGCAAAAGCAAAAACCATCACGGCGAGCGCGTCGCGTTTATCCAGGCCTGCTGGCACAAGGATATTGTCGACCAATCGCGCAAAGGCTTCCTCGCCGAAATGATCGCCCAGGGTTATCAGGAATCGGACATCGACTTCTTCGAAGTCGGCGGCGCCTTTGAAATGCCCCTACACGCCAAGTTGCTGGCCAAGACCGGCCGTTACGCGGGGATCGTCGCTGCCGCGCTGGTGGTGGACGGTGGCATCTACCGTCACGAATTCGTCGCGCAATCGGTGGTCAGCGGCCTGATGCAGGTGCAGTTGGAAACTGAAGTGCCGGTGTTCTCGGTGTCCCTGACGCCGCACCACTTCCATGCCGGCAGCGAGCACACCACGTTCTTCTATGAGCACTTCGTGCACAAGGGTCAGGAAGCTGCGCGTACCTGCGCCGATACCCTGCACAAAGTGCGGGCGATCTATCAAAGCGAGCCGCAAAAGCGCGTTAGCTGATTGCATCCGAGCCCTGTCCAGCCGAGTTTCCTTGGATCGACAGGGCATATATATAAGTAAAACCAGTGATTGATGTACCGACGATGTAATGGTTTTGAGGTTTACCTCAAAAGAGTTCCCATCATCAACGGAGTCAGCATGTCTGAGATTACCCTTCCAAGCGCTCCGCGCGCTCCCGATAACGTCTGGATGATTGACGGACGAATCAGCGACCCCATCAACCGCACCAAAAACCTCCAAAGGGGCCCGCACGCCCAACTGCCGTTAGCGTTCATCACGCTGCATGCCGATAATACCGTGCTTGTCGAGCGCGAATTGGCCGATGAACTGCACGATTACCTTGTGTTCACAACCACCGATAAAGCCGACCGAATCTGCGTCGACCTCCCCGCGCAAGGCGAAGGTGAAGGCCTCAGCGTCATAGTCAATACGCAACGTTTCCATGTCACCCTGAACGGGCTCAATCAGTTCGTGGTGTTCCGGACACAGGGCGGTGATGACCTAATTAATGTTGCCGACGATGTCACCCACCCCATCCTGATCGACGCCGGTGAAGGCAGTGATCGCATCTGGGCCGGAGGCGGCTACTCGCGCATTTTCGCCGGCCCCGGCGAAGATATGATCCTGACTCGGCGAGGCGCCTGCTATATCGAGGCAGGTGATGGAAACGACAAGGTTGTTGCCCTCGCCGACGGTGACATGACGGTCTACTCCGGCGCGGGGGACGATACCGTCATTGGCGCCCAAGGGCAGGCCTTTATCAATGGCGGAGAGGGCCATGATCATCTGACAGGGGGAGGCAAGCACAACATCCTGGTGGGTGGGCCAGGCGATGATATTTTACAGGCAGGCCCGCACAGCAATGTGATGTATGCCGGACACGGCATGGATCTGGCACTTCAGCTCAAGCCGAGGGACATAGTCTTCAAAGACTCCAACACCATCCTTGTTGCTGCGCAGCAGTTCAGCGTGCCCGCTTCCACATCAGGGAACAGCTCGCCAATAGATGTCCAGCAAGCGCGGGTGACCGATATCAATTACTACCCTCTGATCCACAGCGGCGTTCGAGTAGTCGGTAGCCTCCAGTTTCAACAACGAGTAAACGATGACCTCTCGCTGCTGGCCCAATCGCCGAACGGGCAACAATTGCTGCAAGCGCTGTACGCCGCGCAATTGATAGGCGGCACCCCAATCAATATCTATGAGTTGCAAGATGAGAGCAACGGGCTGTTTGCGCCGAGCAACGAATCGGAACCCAGGTCATTCATTGAGAATAATCAACGGGGCATACCGGCCTACGGTGGTTCGATCTACTACAATCCGACGTTCATCGGCAATCGAATGACCAACATACCGTTGCTTTATCACGAGCTGTGCCATGCGTACAACGCGGTCACCGGAACCACCCTGCCAGGATACAGCGAGGACGGTGTCGACGGCGACAAGGCCCGTCCGCTCATCCGCAACAGCGAACTGCAGGCGGTGGGCCTGCCTACAGACGCCCCCCCTTTCGACTTCGACAACGACCCGTCGACTCCACCCGCCAATTCCAACCCGGTGTCATTCAGTGAGAATGGTATCCGCGAAGAACTGAACATGCCGCCGCGCAAACAGTATTCCTTTAACCCTGTTTAAGCTCCGCGGCGTCTTCTGAGGTCGGCACAATTAATATCCCCGCCCGTAGGCCATTCTTGACCTTCGGGTTGGGGAAAATGATATGCGCGCCCTCCTCCTCGATCACCCAACGGGTCTTGGCCACGTCTTCGGCCAACAGGTAGCCCTTGGCCAACGGCGAGAAGTTTTCCACATCCGCCGGCAGGTGCAACAGGAACGCGTCGCTGTGCTTGATCACTTCACGGGACACGGCAAACAGCTGCAGGCCGTCCAGGCTCTCGGTCACAGGCTCGGTGCCCTCGATGATCTGCGTGAGGCGAGCCTCCAGGAGACGCACGTCTACACCCTCGTTGTGCCCGAATGGTCGCGCCTTGCCCAATTCAAGGGTGAAGGCCTCGGCGCCCAACTGTTCATAGGTAAACGCGGTGAAGGTGATCGAGGTTTTATTCTGCAGCAACACCGCTTGTATACCGGCAGCGCGCAGGCGTGCCAGCTCGTGGCGCGAATGCTGGCGCCCTTCCTTCCAGGGATACAGCGCGAATTGTTCGATCTTCGAGCCACGAATCGCGGTGTGCAGGTCGTAATGCAGGCGCGAGCGGCCAGGCAGGCTGAAAAAGCTGCGGGCCAATTGCTCAAGCTCGGCGGCGCGCATGGCTTCGGGGCCAATGTTTTGTTCATGACGGCCATTGAACAGCCGGTTGACGTCCAGCTCGAGGTAACGCTCACCGCGGCGCATGGCCTCGGTATTACCGAACAGGAACAGAATACGGGTGCGGGGTTTGATCTCCCCGCGGGCAATGCCATGCAACAGGCGGTCGAGCAATTCGATCGGCGCGGTTTCGTTGCCATGGATGCCGGACGACAACAGCAAGTCGCTGCCGTTGTCCAGAGCTTCAGGAGGACGCACTTCAAGCGCGCCTTCGCTGAGCCAGCGCATCTGCACGCCGTCGACAGTCAGTTGAATTTTTTGCGCCGGTTCACGACCGGCGAGGGTCAGTTCAAGCAGTTTGCCGAGGGCGAGCATAAGCAGCTTCCTTAGTGGTTGCAGCCTGGGCCATGGACGTGATCGTCGTCGTCACCTTCAACGTCGGCCGGTTCCATTTCCAGCTGCAGGCTCATCAGGTTGGTGGCCAATGGGCGCATCAGCAGGTTGGCGTACTCGGCATCGCCCTCCTCTACGTCTACGCCAATCAGCAGTTGGCCGCGGCCATCGTGCTGGATCCAGATCTCCTTGCCCTGCCAGACCACGGCGACGCGGGTGCAGGAGGTTTCCAGCTGGGTGCCGTCGGTGTCTTCAAGGATGAGTTTCAGGGTGTCGGTCATAAATAAAATATCTCAGCCGTGTGGCATTAATTGATCTGGAAAGGATAAACCGAGCCCAGTTTAAGGATTTGCGTCAGTTCATCCAGTGCCGTCCGGCACTCAAGCAGCAACTGCGGGTCAGCCAGGTCGGTTTCGCGCAGGCTGTCACGGTAGTGCTTGCCCACCCATTGGGTCAGGGTTTCGTACAACGGCGCAGTCATGATAACCCCTGGGTTCACGGCCGCCAGCTCGGTTTCGTTCAACGCCACACGCAGGCGCAGGCACGCCGGCCCACCGCCATTCTGCATGCTTTGCTTGAGGTCGAAGACCTTGACCTCGCGAATCAGCCCGCCGGAAGCGGTCAGGCCTTGCAAGTACTGCCACACGCGCTCATTGGCGCGGCACTCTTCCGGCACGATCAGCAGCATCGAACCGTCAGGACGAGTCAGCAACTGGCTGTTGAACAGGTAGGAACGCACCGCGTCCTCGACACTGACCAACGCGCGAGGCACACACACCGACTGGAAGTTGCCGCCCAGCTTGCTCAACTTGCCGTGCAGCTCGGCAAGCATCTGTTCGGTATTGAGGAACGCATCCTCGTGATAGAACAGCACCTCGCCGTTGCCCACCGCGATCACATCGTTGTGGAACACACCCGCGTCGATCACCGCCGGGTTCTGCTGGGCGTAGACCACACCGTCATCCTTCAAGCCATGCAGGCGCGCAACGGCCTGGGAGGCTTCGAGGGTCTGGCGCGCCGGGTACTTCTGCGGGGCCGGGTAACGGGGGTCGAAAGCACTACGGCCGAAGACGAAAAACTCCACGCCCGCCTCGCCGTACTCACGACAGAAACGCGTGTGGTTGGCCGCGCCTTCATCGCCAAACTGCGCCACGGCCGGCAAGGCGGCGTGGTGAGCGAAATGCTTGCCATCGGCGAACATCGCCCCCAGCACGCGACTGGTGGTGGGGTGCTCGATACTGCGGTGGTATTTGCAATTGAGGTTGGCAGCGGTGAAATGCACACGGCCGTCTGCGGTGTCGGCACTTGGGCTGACGGTGGCGGCGTTGGCTACCCACATGCTGGATGCCGAGCAGCTCGCTACCAGCAAAGGCATGGCCTGCCTGGCAGCCTGCTCGATCACCTGAGCGTCGGTGCCGCTGAAACCCAAGCTGCGCAAGGCGGCTACATCCGGGCGCTCCTGGGGCGCCAATACACCTTGCACAAAGCCCATGTCCATCAGGGCTTTCATTTTCTGCAGGCCCTGCAACGCCGCTTCCTTCGGGTTGGAAGACTGCTGGCTGTTGCTTTGGGACGCGACGTTGCCGAAGGACAAACCGCCGTAGTTATGGGTCGGCCCCACTAGACCGTCAAAATTGACTTCACAGGATTTCATCGGCGAGGCTCCACGAACATCTGTTTTTATAGGCATCAAATCACTTGAATACACCACAGATCCATTGTGGGAGCGGGCTTGCTCGCGAAAGCGGTGGTTCAGTCACTTCAAATATTGAATGAAACACCGCATTCGCGAGCAAGCCCGCTCCCACATTTAGATCAGCGTTATACCTGGCGTGAGCGTTGCCGGGACTATCAGGCTTGGCGTTTCCAACGACGCCACCGGGTACGCGCAATAATCCGCCGCGTAATAGGCACTGGCGCGATGATTGCCCGACGCCCCGACACCACCGAACGGCGCGGTACTGGCAGCGCCGGTCAACTGCTTGTTCCAGTTGACGATACCGGCGCGGCTTTCCAGCCAGAACTGCTGGTAACGCGCTTCGGAGTCCGACAACAGGCCAGCGGCCAGGCCGTACTGGGTGTTGTTGGCCTCAGCGATGGCACCGGCAAAATCCGCATAGCGGATCACCTGCAGCAGCGGGCCAAACAGCTCTTCGTCTTCACGTTCCGTCACCCCGGTTACGTCGATGATTCCAGGGGTCAACAATGCGGCCTGAGCCTGAGGCTGGGTCATCTCCAGCAGTGCCACGGCGCCATTGGCCAACATCAGTTCCTGGGCTTGCATCAAGGCTTTGGCCGCAGTCAGGGAGATCACCGACCCCATGAACGGCGCCGGTTGCTGGTCGAAAGCGCCCACTTCAATGCTCGCACTCACCGCCACCAGGCGCGCCAGCAAGGCATCGCCCCAGGCACCTTGCGGCACCAGCAAGCGGCGCGCGCACGTGCAACGCTGGCCTGCCGAGATAAACGCCGACTGGATGATGGTGTACACCGCCGCATCCACGTCGGCGACTTCGTCCACGACCAGCGGGTTATTACCGCCCATTTCCAGGGCCAGGATCTTGTCGGGGCGCCCTGAAAATTGCTGGTGCAAGTGGTTGCCGGTGCGGCTGGAGCCGGTAAAGAACAGGCCGTCGATGCCTGGGTTGGCCGCCAGGGCGATGCCGGTTTCCCGCGCGCCTTGCAGCAGGTTGAGCACGCCCGCCGGCAAACCGGCTTCGATCCAGCACTGTACGGTCAGCTCGGCGACCTTGGGGGTCAGCTCGCTCGGCTTGAACAGCACGGTATTGCCCGCCAGCAACGCCGGGACGATGTGCCCATTGGGCAAGTGCCCAGGGAAGTTGTAAGGGCCGAATACCGCCACCACACCGTGGGGTTTATGGCGCAACACAGCGGTGGCGTCGCCCAGGGGGCCGCTCTTCTCGCCGGTACGCTCGCGGTAGCTTTGCACCGAGATCGCAATCTTGTTGGCCATGCTGGTGACTTCAGTGGCCGACTCCCACAGTGGCTTGCCGGTTTCTTCGCCAATGCAGCGGGCGATTTCATCGGCACGGCTTTTAAGCGTAGCGGCGAAGGTTTCCAGCACGCTGATGCGTTCTTCGAGCGGGCGCTTGGCCCATGCCGGGAATGCCTGACGCGCAGCCTGCACGGCGGATTCGACCTGTTCAGCACTGGCACCATTGCCAGCCCACAGCACTTGCTGAGTCACCGGGTTGCGCGATTCAAACAGCTCACCCTGGCCAGCCAGCCAGCTACCTGCGATATACAGCGAATTCATTATTTGGACTCCCGAGCAGCAGACAACGCAACAGCACGTACTTGATCACCCACCACCAATTGCAGGCGCTTGGCGGTCTGTGGATCGACCACCAGCGTACCTGCCGCCAGACGGGCCGGAGCGGCGGTGATACGGCATTCTTCGCGCTTGCGGTTATGGATCAGGAACGGCGTGGCGTCGTCCCCCGGCGTGCCGATGGCCAACACCAGTGACTGGCTGTCGCGCACCGCACGGATCTTGCTGGTTTCACATTCCACCGCCGGGCCGGCGTCGAAAATATCCACATAGCCCTGGTAGCTGAAGCCTTCGCTCTTGAGCATGCTCAGCGCCGGCTCGGTGTCCGGGTGGACCTTGCCGATCACATTGCGCGCGTCTTCGGAGAGAAAGCAGCTGTACAGCGGGAACTTGGGCATCAGCTCGGCGATAAACGCCTTGTTGCCCACGCCCGTGAGGTAGTCGGCCTGGCTGAACTCCATCTTGAAGAAGTGCCGGCCCAGGCTTTCCCAGAACGGCGAACGCCCGGCGTCGTTGGACACACCGCGCATCTCGGCAATGATCTTGTTGCCGAACAGTTGCGGGAACTCGGCGATAAACAACATGCGCGCCTTGGCCAGCATGCGACCGTTGAGGCCGTTGCGATAATCGGCATGCAAAAACAACGAGCACAATTCGGAATTACCGGTGAGGTCGTTGGCCAGGAACAGCGTCGGTATCTCACGGTAGATATTCAGTTCCTGGGAAGCGCTGACAGTCAGCCCAACCCGGAAGTTGTACCACGGCTCGCGCAGGCCAACGGCGCCAGCGATGGCGGAGATTCCCACCACGCGGCCTTCGTCGTTTTCCAGCACGAACAGGTAGTCGGCATCGCCGCGCCCGGCTTCGCCGCGAAAGGTTTTTTCCGCCCAGCCCACCCGGTGGGTCAGGCGCTCTTCGTTGGCCGGCAAGGTGGTGAGGCCGGTGCCAGTGCTGCGCGCCAGGTCTATCAGGGCCGGTAAATCGCTGCTGCGTACGGGACGAACGATCATGCTATCTCCTCGAACGGGCCGCTTTTGTCAGCCACCCGCGAAACTCTCTTTTTAAACCGCAACCAGGCGCACACTGGCGCCTTCGCCAACGCCCAGCGCTTCGGCTGCCGCCAGGTCCAGGGTCACTGGTTTGCCGGGCGCGTAGTCCAGCTCCAGCATCACCGCACGGTAATCCTGCAACTGCGCGTTGCTCACCAGGTACTGGCGACCAACCCCCTTGACCATCTCACCGATTTTCACTGGCACCACGCGGCTCTGGGCAATCGAGCGAATGCCCGAGACCCGGGCGTGCAGCGTCGGGCCACCGTCGAAGATGTCGATGTAATGGTCAGTTTCGAAACCTTCACGCATGAGGATGTCGAAGGTGATTTGCGCACGCGGGTGCACCTGGCCCATGGCTTCTTGCGCTTCGTCCGGCAGCAGCGGCACGTAGATCGGATAGTGCGGCATCAGCTCGGCGAGGAAGGTACGGCTTTTCAGCCCGCACAGGCGCTCGGCGGCGGCGTAGTTGAGGTCGAAGAAGTTGCGGCCAATGGCATCCCAGAACGGTGAATCGCCGTTCTCGTCGCTGTAGCCGACAATCTCGGTCACCACCGAGTCGGCAAAGCGCTCGGGATGGCTGGCGACAAACAGCAGTCGGCCACGGGAGTTGAGTTCCGACCACGGCGAACCGACCAGCGCAGGCTTCACGTAGAAACTGGTGAGCAGGCTGTTGCCGGTAAGGTCGTGGCACTGGGAAAGCACGTGGATCTTGTTGTGGATCTTCAGCTCGCGGGAGGCGTGCACGAAGGTCTCGTTACGAAAGCTATAGAACGGCTCGGAGTAACCGGCCGAGGCCACGATGGCCGAGCAGCCGGCGAGCTTGCCGGTCTCGGTGTCTTCCAGCACGAAGAAATAGCTCTCTTCACCGTTGAAACTCACCTCGGCCGCGAAAGAAGCTTCGCTGGCCGCGATCTTGTCGCTCAGGCGTTCCACATCATCCGGCAAGGAGGTGACACCAATCGGGCTGTCCGCAGCCAGACGCTGTACCTCGCCCAGATCAGCCATTTGCGCGGGGCGCATCACCAGCATGGTGTCACTCCTTAACTCGAAAACTCACAGAGGAAAAAATGCCGGACACAGGCCCTGGATACACATCGGTCTCAATGTGTCAGCAGATCCATGTGGGAGCTGGCTTGCCTGCGATACAGGCAACTCGGTAATCAATGTCACCGAGGTGATGCTATCGCAGGCAAGCCAGCTCCCACATGTGTTCAGGTCCGGCCAATAAAATGTGTCGCTATCAGGCTTGCGTCAACGTCTTCACAGCACGCTCAAAACGATCCAGGCCTTCATTGATGTCCGCCTCTTCCACCACCAGGCTCGGCGCAAAACGCACCACGTCGGGGCCGGCTTGCAGGATCATCAGGTTTTCCTTCTCGGCCGCGTTGAACACGTCCTTGGCCTTGCCTTTGAAGGCATCGCTGAGTACGCAACCGATCAACAAGCCCATGCCACGCACTTGGGTGAAGATGCCGTACTGCTTGCCGATCTGCTCCAGGCGCGCCTTGAAGAGGTCGTGCTTGGCATTCACACCCGCCAGCACTTCTGGGGTGTTGATCACGTCGATCACCGCTTCCGCTACCGCGCACGCCAGCGGGTTGCCGCCGTAGGTGGTGCCGTGGGTGCCGACCACCAAGTGCTTGGCCAGGTCTTCACGGGTCAGCATCGCCGCAATCGGGAAGCCGCCGCCCAGGCTCTTGGCGCTGGTGAGGATGTCCGGGGTCACGCCGTAATGCTGGTAGGCAAACAGGTGTCCGCTGCGACCCATGCCGGTTTGCACTTCGTCGAACACCAGCAGCGCGTCGTTCGCGTCGCACAGTTCGCGGGCGCCTTGCAGGTAAGCCAGTTCGGCTGGCAGTACGCCGCCTTCACCTTGGATCGGCTCCAGCACCACGGCGCAGGTCTTGTCCGACACCGCGGCTTTCAATGCGGCCAGGTCGTTATAAGGAACGTGGGTGATGCCGGTGATTTTAGGCCCGAAACCATCGGAGTACTTCGACTGGCCACCGACGTTGACGGTGAACAGGGTACGGCCGTGGAAGCTGTTCAGCGCGGCGATGATCTCGTACTTCTCGCTGCCAAAACGGTCGAACGCCACGCGACGGGCCAGCTTGAAGGCGGCCTCGTTGGCTTCGGCGCCGGAGTTGCAGAAGAACACGCGCTCGGCAAAGGTGGCGTCGATCAGCTTGTGGGCCAGGCGCAGCGCCGGCTCATTGGTGAACACGTTGGAGACGTGCCAGAGTTTGTTGGCCTGTTCGGTCAAGGCACCGACCAGTGCCGGATGGGCGTGGCCTAGAACGTTAACCGCGATGCCGCCGGCAAAGTCGATCAGCTCTCGACCGGCCTGGTCCCACACGCGCGAACCTTGGCCACGCACAGGAATAAAGGCAGCAGGTGCGTAGTTGGGCACCATCACCTGGTCGAAATCGGCACGTTGCACCGGGGCTTGCTCAACGGACATCGGAGTCTCCTGAAGAGGAACGCCTGCCTGGAACTGGCGGGCGATGCAGGGATTGTAAGGACAGTTTTCAGTGGGGCCTTGTCGCCAAGCGACAACTTCTTATAGCGCCAACCCGTGTTTTTCGCGGGTTTACGCCAATGCGACAAATAGCGTCGCAATGGCGCAGTTTAAACGCTGCGGCAGGTTTACGTCAGGATCATGCAGCGAAAGGGTTGGCGCGCCCTGACGATCTAACCGCGCCTACCTGAGTTCCGGGCAGCACGGCCTCATAAGCAAGGGAGGCAAGCGCAAGATCTGCAGGTTTCTTTGCGGGCATCACTATATATGCTCCCGCCCTGCATCAAAGTTGGTGTGATGTCGCTGCCTCAACTCAATGAAGATCCAGCCCATGCCCACCCCAACTCAGACCTCGCTCTCCCAACACCTCGCACAAGTCGCAGCCGTAGTGCCCGCCGAGGTCAACCCCCGCCTACCGAAATGGCTAGGGAACGCCTCAAGTGCCCGGCGTCAGGCCCTGAAAAACAGCCCAATTGAATTCGCCGATTGGTATGGCGATGCCAACCGCACCCAGCAAGCTCCCGCCAAGAAGGCACTGGAGAACAGTTGGAAGGCGCAAAACCAAGTCGACAGCGCCCTGTCCACGCTCCAATCCCCGCAAGCATTTGCCGCACCCTTGCTGCAACAGGCACTCAAGCAGCAGTTTGACGCCGACTGCGACGTCAGCGCTATTTACCTGCGCTTGTATATCCCACAGACCACACCGCTGCTTCCCATAGAAACTGGCGCCAAAACCTGGACCGTTTCACTGGTGGAGGCGGCATTGCACAACTTTGATGCGGACGAAAGCAAGCCGACGGCATATGCCCCAGAGTCGACATTCATTACTCAGCCCTCCGCCACCGGGCAATTCAACACGCTGCCCCAATTACGCGAGAAAATCAGCATCGCGCAATTCATTGGATTATGCCGCGCGCTGGATGTCGGCAAGCAATACCAGCGCTACCTCAAGAACCTTTTGGGCTTCAATGACGCGGCGATCAAGGCTCAACTGCGCCAAAAGGTCATCAACAGCCTGAAAGCCGACGCCCAAGCCAGCTTGCATATGGCGCAGCTGAAAAAAGATATATCGCCCCAAGCGTTCAATGCACTTCGCAGCTTTCTCAAAAACCTGATCGGCGACCTGAACGGCAGGCCGTTGCTGTGCCATGACCTTAGCCTGATGAACGCCCCCTTGACCGGCATCGTGCTGTTCGCCGCCGACCTGGAGTCCAATCGCAGCGCCGTCCCGATGGTGGCCTACATTCCGGGCGACCCGCAATCGCCGCTCAAGTATTACGCCAACGGTCAGGCCTTCATGCAGGACCTGGCGAACAAACTGCGCAGCGCCGACTATCAGGCGTTTTTCAGCCGTTTCGTCAGGCATGAACAGCGTGGCTACTTCTTTGCCGATCTCAACAGCCGCTTATCACAGGTCGTCTGGCACGAGCATGTTTCGGGCGACCCCCGCCCTGTCTGGCGTGACGAACCCGTGGCCAAAACCAACCTGCAATTCTATGCGACGAAAATCACCAACGACCTGTACGAGCACCTGTATGAGAACAAGCTTGATAAGTTGCTCAACGATGCTCGCGTAACGGCCATTCCCACCGCCGACGCTGACAGAAATGCTCGCTGGCGGCACTGGGAGGTTGTGCAGAAAATCGGTGAAGCCATTCTCGAAATCGCCGCCTTCATCGCAACACCCTTTGTTCCGCCGCTGGGCTTACTGATGCTCGGCTATACCGCCTATCAACTGCTCGACGATGTGTTCGAAGGCGTGCTCGACTGGGCCGAAGGGCTCAAGCGCCAGGCATTCGGGCACCTGATGTCAATCCTTGAGCAAATGGTCCAACTGGGGATGTTCGCGGTCGGCGCACCGATCGCCGAAAACCTGTTGCGACAGACGCTACCGAAGGCGCTATGGGACTTCTTTGACAGACTCACTCCGGTGACCACCGACCGTAAAACCCGTCTGTGGAACCCCGACCTGGCGCCCTACGCCCACGACATTCAATTGGTTCCAGGGGCGCGCCCCGGCCCGCAGGGATTACATGCCCACCAACAAAAGCAGATCCTGGCGCTGGACGGGCAATATTTCTCCATCAAACAACCCTCGGGCAACGCTAGCCTTGAACACCCTACGCGCCCCCACGCCTACCGCCCACGCGTACTGAGCAATGGCAAGGGCGCCTGGTTGACGCCCGTGGATCGCCCGTTGACCTGGAATCGCACCACCTTGCTGCGCCGGCTCGGCCCATCTGCCGAAGGTATCAGCGAAGCCGGTCTTGAAAGAGCCAGTCGCATCAGCGAGACCAATGATGACGCCCTGCGCAAACTGTACATGGACCACCAACCGCCACCGCCGCTGTTGGCCGACACACTCAAGCGCATCCGGATCGATGAGCAGCTGCAAACTTTCATCGACCAAATGAACAGCGATGACCCTGCGATGTATCAGAAGGCTGATACCCAAACGCAACTGTGGCTGCTGAGCCAGACGGGCCTATGGCCCGAATCCAAGACCCTGCGGTTTCTCAACGCCAAAGGTGAAACCGTCTGGGAGCACAAAGGCCATAAAAACGCCGCCGTGGCACAGATACACGAAGCCCAGATGAACAAGGGCGATTTGCTGACGATCGTGCTGGAAACCTTGAACGAGTCGGAACGCAAAACCTTGCTTGAAGAGCCGTTCGGCCCCACGCCCACCCTGCCTGCACGCACCGCCAAACTGCGCAAACAACTGGCACGCGCAGCTCAGAAAAGCCGCGCCTCGCTGTTCGACTCGCGTTATCGCGGGCTGGAGATAACCGCTGACGCACGCCTGCAAACCATCATCGACGCCGCGCCCGGCCTGCCAACGAGCGCCGCCGAAGACGTATTACGCTGCTCCACCGGCCAGCAGTTGCTGGACATCGACCAAGGCAAGGTACCCGCGCCGGTACTTGAGCGAGCACGCTGGGCCGCTCATCACGTTCGAATCAGCCGGGCGCATGAAGGGTTGTACATGACCGCTCTGGAAAACAGCGACACCCACCGCCTCGCCCTGCACTCGCTGGAAAACCTGCCGGGCTGGTCGCCGTCTGTGCGCCTGGAAGTGCGCGATTTCAAGCAAACCGGCAAGCTGCACGATGCGATCGGCGCTCCTGAAGCACCGATCAAACGCACCCTGGTGCGTACCATCGACGGCGAGTACATCCCCGAAGACGAAAAAGGCATGGTGCTTGCCGAAACGGATTTTTACACTGCCGTCCTGCAGGCCCTGCCTGACACTCAGCGCGATGCGCTGGGCATTCATATCGGCCAGGGTCCGTTGTTGCGGCAAACCTTGAGCCAGCGCCCCCTGACACGTGAAGCGCTCGGCGCGTTGTTGGCCCAGGATCCAGTGCGCAAACCTGCCTACGACCCCAGGCTGATGCGCCTACCCGGCGGCATGGAAGGCTACCCCGCCACACCGCCAGAGGCCGGTAACACCCCCGAATTGGCGTTGTTACACGAGCTGTACCCTGGCCTGAGCCCGCAAGAGCTGGCTCAGACACTGGACATTTTGAACAGCTATCCCAGCACTCCCTTACAGACGCTCCGCTACCTGAAAAACGAGCTTTTACGACTGAAAACCGATCTGATGGCCTGGCGCTCGAGCCTCTTGCAGGCCTCTCTCAACACCGATGCCCCGCTACCCCCTTCCACCGTCGCCGAAGCGGAACTGCACCGCTGGATATGGACACAAGAACTGCTCCGCGGCTGGCGCCATGAAACGCCGATCGATACTGACCACGCAATCGGACGCACACTGAACCTTGGCTACCCCATTCACGGCGAACTGCCTGTACTCAATGCAAACTTCGATCACATTTCCAGTTTGACGCTAAAGGGTTACCCCACTACCCGGGGAGCGCCAGGTTTCCTCACCCACTTCCCCAACCTACGTACGTTGCATCTGAGCGACGTTGCCCTCAACACAATTCCTCCCGAGGTCATCGCACTTTCTCACCTTGACAGACTGACGCTGCGCAACTGCAACCTGACCCTGCAAAACCGCGCAGACCTTGATCCATTCACAGGACTCAAAAGCCTGGACCTGTCCAACAACAATCAGCTGTCACGGTCTCCCAACCTCGGGCACATGCCTGAACTACAGACGCTGAACCTGAGCGGAACCCATATCTCCCTGTTTCCCGAGAACTTGCTCAATCGCCCCCAACTAGTCAGCGCCGATCTGAGCAACAACTATTTGAGTCGGCTGCCTGATTTGATCTTCCAGCTGCCAGGCAATGCCGCCAAAGCCTTTAACCTGTCAGGCAACGGGTTCTCACGCGCCACGCTGCAGAGGATCAAAGCCTATTGCCAGATAACCGGCGAACATTTTGGTGCTGATGCCAACCCCGCGCAGAGGCTTATGGTGCAAGCGCTTTACCCCAAGTACAGCGTCGACCAGGCGAATAACTTCATCTTCAGGCTGCCCGGCGGCCTGGACGACTCAATGGCACACTTGGTGCGCTTGAAAGCGGACTACGAGCGTCTTCAAGCCGATTTGCAGGAATGGATAGTGAGTGTGCCGGCACAGCATCCGCTTACGAGGGCACCACTGGACGAGCAAGCGCAGGCTCAGCAGCAGTTGGTGCGAGACGAACTCAAAACAGTGCTGGAAGCAGCTTGGCGAAGGGAAACCGCTCTGGACTCCGACCAAGAGCCGCCCGCCGCCTCCCATGAGATGGAAGTGACGCTGGCGCCGCTAGGCGATCTACCGTCATTGAATATCGATTTCGAGCACATTTCGAAGCTGGAATTGAGAGCAGAGGAAACTACGTCGATTCCCCAGGGATTTCTCGAGCACTTTCCCAACCTGGAAAGCCTGCTGATCTACCGCTATGCCTTGAACGACATTCCTGGCGCCGTGTTCAATCTACCCAAACTCAAGTCACTGAGCCTTGCAAACAGCCATATTCGCTTGACCACCACCAGCGCGGACGCTCTGAGCGACCTGCAAAACCTTGAGTACCTGGACCTGAGTCATAACCCGCTGGGCGTCGCGCCCGACATCAGCAAAATGTCGGGACTGACAGGTTTGATGATCGAAGAAGCCGGCCTCACGCAAGTGCCGAACGGAATATTCAACCTGCCATCGCTTGATCAAGTGAGCTTGCGCAATAACCAGATTAGCGAGCTGCCCAGCGACCTCCTTGAAATGGATGCAGACAGAGCCCAGGGCTTCGACCTCAGCGGCAACCCCTTCTCGCCCGCGGCGATCGCCATGCTGCGCAGTTATTACAACCGCACGGCGGTAAGTTTCGATGTACCGGAAGCTTTACAACCCCCGCCGATCAATCCCAACCAGGACTCCGTCAGCGGTGGACCCGACACAGAGGGCGATGAATAGCCCGCCGCTCAACCGCGCTCGGAGGGCACCGACGACAACTCGAACGGGCTGCTGCTGCGCCGTTGGTTGCGGTCTTCACGGGGAGTAGCGCCGAAGAAGTTACGGTAGGCGCTGGAGAAATGCGGCCCCGAGGAGAAGCCGCACGACAGGCCGATCTGGATGATCGACTTGCTGGTTTGCATCAACATCTGGCGCGCCTTGTTCAGGCGCAGCTCCAGGTAATACTGGCTGGGAACGCGGTTAAGGTACTGCTTGAAGATGCGCTCCAGCTGTCGTCGTGACACGCACACGTGCTGGGCAATTTCATCGGTGGTCAGCGGCTCTTCAATATTGGCTTCCATCAGCAACACCGCCTGGGTCAGCTTCGGATGGCTGGAGCCCAGGCGGTTTTGCAACGGAATGCGCTGGCGCTCGCCGCCCTCACGGATGCGCTCCACCACCAATTCTTCAGACACGGCACCGGCCAACTCGGCGCCATGGTCACGGGCCAGTACCGCCAACAGCAGGTCAAGTACCGACATGCCGCCGCAAGCGGTCAGGCGATCACGGTCCCAGTCAAACAGGTGGCTGGTGGCGATGACCTTGGGGAAACGCTCGGCGAAATCGTCCTGCCAGCGCCAATGCACGGCAGCACGATAACCATCCAGCAAACCAAGCTGGGCCAATGGGTACACGCCTGCCGATAACCCGCCTATCACGCAACCAGCCCGAACCAGTTGCTTGAGCGCGGTGCTGAGCTGGGAGGCGATGGCGGCAGGCGGCTCATCCGCCAGCAGGAACAGTTTCTGAAAACCTTCCAGCTTGCCGGCCCACGGCTCGCCCGGCAGTTGCCAGGCCCCCTCGGTTTGCGGCTCGGCCTGCAGAAACGACAATTCGTAGACCACATCCGGATGTACCCGCTGAGCAACGCGCAAGGCCTCCTCAGCCAGCGCAAGCGTGAGTGCTTTTGTGCTGGGCCAAATCAGGAAACCAATTTTGTGGGCGGTCATGGAGTGCTATCCGGAGCGAAAACGGTGAAAGAAGCTGTGGGCCAATGCTAGCCCGTAAACCAACACAAATCTCAAAAACAATGAAGCCCTGCCCTCCTGTAGGAGCGAGCTTGCTCGCGAAAAACCTGAGAACGCCACGGGGTATCAGGCTTCCCGCGTTATCGTTGACGATCTTCGCGAGCAAGCTCGCTCCTACAGGGGAGGGGTGGCAACCTTGACTATTTCAAGCTGCCGGACAGGAATTGCTGAAGGCGCTCGGACTGCGGGTTCACCAGCACTTCGCGAGGATTGCCCCGTTCTTCAACAATGCCTTTGTGCAAAAACACCAACTGGTTCGACACTTCGCGGGCAAAGCCCATTTCGTGGGTCACCACCACCATGGTGCGGCCTTCCTGGGCCAGGTCCTGCATGACCTTGAGCACTTCGCCCACCAACTCCGGATCCAGCGCCGAAGTAGGTTCGTCGAACAGCATCACCTCAGGTTCCATCGCCAGCGCGCGAGCAATCGCTACGCGCTGCTGCTCGCCACCGGACATGTGGCCCGGGAACGCATCCTTACGATGGCCCACGCCGACTTTGGCCAGGTAATGCTCGGCCTTTTCACGGGCCTCTTTCTTCGATATGCCCAACACGTGCACCGGGGCTTCCATCACGTTTTCAATCGCGGTCATGTGCGACCACAGGTTGAAATGCTGGAACACCATGGACAGGCGTGAACGCATACGTTGCAGTTGCTTGGGGTCGGCAGCCTTCATGGCGCCGTCCTTGTTGGCCACCAGTTTCAGCTCTTCGTTATTGAGCAGAATCTTGCCGGCGTGGGGCTGCTCCAGCAGGTTGATGCAGCGCAAAAAGGTACTTTTGCCCGAACCGCTGGAACCGATGATGCTGATCACATCACCGGCGGCGGCGGCCAGGGACACACCTTTGAGCACTTCATGACTGCCATAGCGTTTATGCAGGTCTTGGACTTCAAGCTTGTACATGCGGTCGGTTCTCACAAAAACAGGTGGTCAGTCGTTGAGCAAGCGCCCGTGACGCAGCGCTTCGCGCCCCGCCACCTTGGCCAGCCAGAAACCCGCTTGGGCATAACGTAGCCGTTCAACGGCAAACAACACCCCCGAGGTGCCCGCGCAAATAGTGCTTACGCGGTCAGTCAGGGGGTCAATCACTTCAAAAATCTCGTCGCCGGTTTCTACCCAGTCGCCCGCTTTACGCAGGTAACTGATCACCCCGGCATGGGGCGCGAACAGCAGCTCGGTGCCCTCAAAAGGCACACCTTCGCAAGGTTCGTGTTGCGGCGCAGGCCACTCGCCCTTGATCAAGCCTTGTTCGGCGAGGAACGCAAGGATGCCTTCGGCGTGGAAGATGGCTTCATCACGGCCGGTGTCGGCCTGGCCGCCCAACTCCAACGTCGTTGCCAGGCAGGCCAGCGGAATCTGCGCCTGCGGGAACATGCGCGACAAACGCAGCCACGGCAACGAGCACGCCTCGTCAAACGAACTGCCGCCGGAATCTTCCGCCAGCAGGCCGACCTTCACATTCAGATGTGCCGACAGCGACCGCCACTGCGGCCAGTGTTGGGGCAGCGCGTACATGTGCAGTGCGGCTTCGGCGTCGCAATGCAGGTCCAGCACCACATCGGCGGTGCAGGCATGGCTCAGCAGGATACGCTGCATGCCTTGCAACTGGCTGCTCGGCTCGGGCAAGGCGGCCAGCGTATCGCTCATGGCCTGGCGAATCATGCGCACATTGGCGTGCGGGTCATCACCCAGTTTGCCTTGCAACAATGCACCGACCGGCTCGCTCAACTCAACGAAGTCGCGATTGAAGTTCTTGCCGCTGCCCACTTCGAAACGCCCCTGGTGGCTGCCCTGCAACAGCTGGCCAAGGCCCATCGGGTTAGCCACCGGCACCAGCTCGATCACGCCGTTGAGGGCGCCCTGCTGCTCCAGCTTTGTGAGGCGTTTTTTCAGTTCCCACGCGGCACGCATACCCGGCAACTCATCGGCGTGCAGGCTGGCCTGGATATAGGCCTTGCGCTCGCCGCTGCCAAAGCGGAACACGCTCAGTTGGCGCTCGCAGCCCAAATGCCCCCAGGGCAGCAGATGATCGATACGTTCCATATCAGTGCTTCCGTGGAGCCAGGTAGCTCAGCCAGCGGCGCTCGGCCAACTTGAACAGGCGCACCAGGATGAAGGTCAGGCACAGGTAGAACACGCCGGCGGTGATATAGGCTTCGAACGGCAGGTAATACTGGGCATTGACCGTACGCGCGGCACCGGTGATGTCGATCAGGGTAACGATGGACGCCAGGCTGGTGGTCTGCAGCATCATGATCACTTCGTTGCTGTACTGCGGCAGCGCGCGGCGCAGGGCCGACGGCAACAGGATGCGGCGGTACAGTTTGTAGCGCGACATGCCCATGGCCTTGGCCGCTTCGATCTCACCGTTAGGAGTGGCCTTGAGGCTGCCGGCGATAATTTCGGCGGTGTAGGCGCTGGTGTTGATCGCAAACGCCAGGCACGCACAGAATGTCGCGCTGGACAGCAGCGGCCACAGGAAGCTTTCGCGTACCGCTTCGAACTGCGCCAGGCCGTAGTAGATCAAAAACAGCTGCACCAGCATCGGCGTGCCGCGGATCACGTAGGTGTAAAGCCAGGCCACGCCGTTGACGATCGGCTGCTTGGACACGCGCATCAAGCCCAGGGGCAAGGCCGCGAGCAGGCCGAAGAACAGCGAGATAGCGAGCAGTTTCAGGGTGGTCAGCAGGCCGCCGAGGTACAGCGGCATGGCCTCCCAGATGACGTTGTAGTCGAAGATCATAGATCAGCCGCCCTTACGCCTACCGAGTAGCGCTTCTCAAGGTAACGCAAGGCCAGCAACGACACGCTGGTGATCACCAGGTACATCGCCGCCACTGCGAGGAAGAAGGTAAAAGGCTCGCGGGTGGCGTCTGCCGCCTGCTTGGCCTTGAACATCATGTCTTGCAGACCTACCACCGAAATCAGCGCGGTGGCCTTGGTCAATACCAGCCAGTTGTTGGTAAACCCAGGGATCGCCAGCCGAATCATCTGCGGCACCATCACCCGGAAAAACACCTGGAAGCTGCTCATGCCATACGCCAGGCCGGCTTCAGCCTGCCCCTTGGGAATGGCCATGAAGGCGCCACGGAAAGTTTCCGACAGGTAGGCGCCAAAGATGAAACCCAGGGTGCCGATACCGGCGGCCAAGGGGTTCAAGTCGATATAGTCGTCAAAGCCCAATAGCGGCGCGACGCGGTTAAGCAAGTCCTGGCCGCCATAGAAAATCAGCAGGATCAGCACCAGGTCGGGGATCCCGCGGATCACCGTGGAGTACAAGTCACCCAGCCAAGCCAACCAGCGCACCGGCGACAGGCGTAACGCGACCCCGATCAGACCCAGAACAATGGCCAAGGCCATGGACGACAAGGCGAGCTGAAGCGTCAACCAAGCGCCATCGAGGATAACGGCCCCGTAGCCTTTCAACATGATTCAGGTCCTCGAAAAGGGGGATGAAAAAATGGCGCAAACTTCAGGATGACTGTTGCTTGCGCCATTTCGGACAGACAGCTGCGATGAGTTACTTGGCGTCAGCGCCGTAAATATCGAAGTCGAAGTACTTGTCCTGGATTTTCTTGTATTCGCCGTTGGCACGGATTGCAGCGATGGCCGCATTGATGCGCTCAAGGTTTTCCTTGTCGCCTTTGCGCACTGCGATGCCGATACCGTCGCCGAAGTATTTGGCTTCGGTGAACGATGGGCCTACAAACGCGTAGCCTTTGCCGGCGTCGGTTTTCAGGAAACCATCTTGCAGCAGGGTGGCGTCAGCCACGGTACCGTCGAGACGACCGGCAGCCACGTCCAGGTAGATTTCGTTCTGGGTACTGTAACCCTTGATATCCGCACCTTTTGGCGCCAGGACTTCACGGGCGAAACGATCGTGGATCGAACCGCGCTGCACACCGATCTTCTTGCCCTTCAACTCATCCAGGCTGTCGCTGACGGTGGTGCCTTCCTTCATCACCAGGCGCGCTGGGGACAGGTAGTAGCGGGTGGTGAAGTCCACGGATTTCTTGCGGTCTTCAGTGATGGACATGGACGACAGAATCGCGTCGATCTTGCGCACTTTCAGCGCAGGGATCAGGCCATCGAATTCCTGCTCAACCCAGGTGCACTTGACGTCCATCTGCTTGCACAGCGCATTGCCGATGTCGTAGTCAAAACCGACGATGCTGCCATCCGGCGCCTTCGAGGCAAACGGAGGGTAAGCCGCTTCGATACCAATTTTCAGCGGCTTGCCTTCGGCGAAAGCCTGCATGGACAGCACGGACAGCGCCAGGGCGCCCAACAGCACGAGTTTCTTCATCTTGGGACTCCATCGGTATAGGGCAAAAACAGCAGTATGAGCCATGGCCCACGATGCGGCGAAGGTGTAACCGAATAGCGGTGCTGCGTCCTGCGCGGGCGACACCTGCGACGACGAGCGAGTGATCGGCATTCTAACGACAGGCCGGAAGCCGATATTTCCTCAATGCGACAACAATTTACAGAAGCACTGAGAAAGCGGTTCCAACACATTGACAGCCTCTGAATTTTATGCAGAGACAAAAGATATTAAACCTGATGATGCTGCAAATTGCGGGCCTATTATTCGCAAACCCTTCTAGCACGGCAAGTCTGGCGTTTAATCTTATTTTTGGGGGTGTCTAGAACGCGGTTTTTCGGGGCGGGGGCGTGGTCCATTGCCCCAGCTTTGTGCGGGTGGTTACACATTTGAGCGGGCCGGTAACATTCAGAAACGTCCTACCGGGAAAACCGATATTTATTGGCTTGGTCGTGATGCGGCTCTGTCAGACCGCCACCCACACCCCTTTATGAAATGCGATCTGAACTGTGGGAGCTGGCTTGCCTGCGATAACGGTGTATCAGCCAAAGATGGGCTAACTGATAAATAGCTATCGCAGGCAAGCCAGCTCCCACACTGCATCTCGGTGTTACATGGCCCCCCACAAAAAAGCCCCACCCGGCTTGCACCGAATGGGGCTCTGTCCCACCTACCCCGCTTACGCGACGTTCATGGTCTTGTGCGTTTCAATCAAATGCGCCACCACGCTTGGATCTGCCAAAGTAGAGATATCCCCCAACCCGTCGTATTCAGCCGTGGCGATCTTGCGCAAAATGCGCCGCATGATTTTCCCCGAGCGCGTTTTCGGCAACCCGGGCGCCCACTGGATTACGTCCGGCGAGGCAATCGGCCCGATTTCCTTGCGCACCCAGTTTTTCAGCTCCAGGCGCAGTGCTTCGTTGGGCTCTTCGCCATTCTTCAAGGTGACATACACATAAATGCCCTGCCCCTTGATGTCATGCGGCACGCCCACCACCGCCGCCTCGGCGACTTTGGGGTGCGCAACCATGGCGCTCTCGATCTCGGCAGTACCCATGCGGTGGCCGGACACGTTCAACACGTCATCCACACGGCCAGTGATCCACCAGTAACCATCCTCATCGCGACGTGCGCCGTCACCGGTGAAGTACATGCCGCGGAAGGTCTTGAAGTAGGTGTCGACAAAACGGTCATGGTCGCCGTACAGGGTACGCGCCTGGCCTGGCCAAGAATCCAGAATCACCAGGTTGCCTTCGGCGGCGCCTTCGATGATGTTGCCCAGGTTGTCCACTAGCGCCGGCACCACACCGAAGAACGGCCGTGCGGCCGAACCCGGCTTCAACGCATGGGCGCCTGGCAGTGGGCTCATCAGCGTGGCACCGGTTTCGGTCTGCCACCAGGTGTCGACGATCGGGCAACGGGATTGGCCGACGTTCTTGTAGTACCAGTCCCAGGCTTCCGGGTTGATCGGTTCACCCACCGAACCCAACAGGCGCAGGCTGCTGCCGTCGGCGCCTTCACAGGCGGCGGTGCCGGAGGCCATCATGGCGCGGATCGCAGTCGGTGCGGTGTAGAGGATGTTGACCTTGTGCTTGTCGACGATCTTCGCCACGCGGGTGATGTCCGGGTAGTTCGGCACGCCTTCGAACAGCAGCGTGGTCGCGCCATTGGCCAGCGGGCCGTAGACGATGTAGGTGTGGCCAGTGACCCAGCCCACGTCGGCAGTGCACCAGTAGATTTCGCCCGGGCGATAGTCGAATACACGCTCGTGGGTCAGGGCCGCATAGAGCAGGTAGCCGCCGGTGGTGTGCTGCACGCCTTTAGGCTTGCCGGTAGAGCCAGAGGTATAGAGGATAAACAGCGCTTCTTCGGCGCCCATTTCTTTTGGCGCGCAGACGGTGCCCGCCACTTTCATCAGGTCTTCGTACCAGATATCGCGATGCTGGTTCCACTTGATCGCGCCATTGGTGCGCTTGCACACGATCACCTTCTGGATGCTGCTGGTTTCCGGGTTGGTCAGCGCGTCGTCAACGTTAGCCTTCAGCGGAATCTTCTTACCAGCGCGGATGCCTTCGTCAGCGGTAATCACCACTTTCGACTTACAGTCGATGATGCGACCGGCCAGGGCTTCCGGGGAAAAACCGCCAAACACCACCGAATGGATCGCGCCGATGCGGGTACAGGCCAGCATGGCGACCACGGCTTCGGGAATCATCGGCATATAGATAGTCACCACATCGCCGCGGTGCACATCCTGGCCGCGCAAGGCGTTGGCGAACTTGCAGACTTCCTCATGCAACTCGCGGTAGGTGATGTTGCGGCTCTCGGCAGGGTCGTCGCCCTCCCAGATGATTGCGATCTGGTCGCCACGCTCGGCGAGGTGACGGTCCAGGCAATTGTAGGAAACGTTCAGGGTGCCATCGGCGAACCATTTGATGTCGACATGGTGGTCGTCGAAAGAGGTCTGCTTCACCGCGGTGAAAGGCTTGACCCAGTCAAGGCGCTTGGCTTGCTCGCGCCAGAAGCCATCGGGGTTGACCACCGACTGCTGGTACATGGCCTTGTAGGTCGCCTCGTCGGTCAGCGTATTGGCTGCTACTTCGGGGCGAACGGGGTACAGGGAAGCCGCACTCATCTTTCTTACCTCGGTGACATAGTTGTTGTTGTATGGCCCCTGTTGTAGCCGGGGTGGGCCTATAGAACCATTCGACGATGGTAGTAACAAGACCCTACAAATTGCCCTGCTATGCCTTTTCACCGCTCTGGCCCGCGTGCTGCGACGCCTGGCAGGTCTCTGAAAAAATCTTGATTGAGGGATTGTTACAAAAACCGCCAAAAGTGTTTATCAAAAGCACGGGTATATGAATATAACCGAGGCGCCTAAAATCAACTCCGCCAACAAGGCACTCTGATTAACAACGCAACAGCCCCCACGAAGGCAACGTTAATCCGAACTTCCCAACTTTTAAGTGACACACGCGGCCTCACAAGGGCCCCGTGCCCCCTTTCGCCCTGAAGAAGGTAATGAAGCAATGAAAGCGTTATTAGTGATCGCCCTGAGCAGCCTGTGCGCCACCGCTGCCCTGGCGGACGAAGCCCCGACTGAACTGGCCGGCCAGAACGCCCCGATTGTCGAGAACTACACCTATAGCACGCACTTGGATGTGGCCAAAGTCTTGTCCATGAGCAGCATTCCAGAAGTCTGCGAAGTTGTACCGGTGAAGATGGAATATGAAGATTCTCAAGGCCAGCGTCATATTCTCAACTATCAAGTAATGGGCAATGGTTGCTCTAACGGCTAACAACTTCTGAAGTTGGATTCTTAATTGCCGCAAGAAATCGTTCTTGCGGCCAAGAACCCGCCCTTGAATACACCCCACATCAATTGTGGGAGCTGGCTTGCCTGCGATGGCGATTTCAGCCACGACCACTCTTTTTACGCCCCCTTCCCCTGCCCCAAAAAAAACATCCCCGCCCATCAAAAACCCCCACGCCCAGCAAAGCCTTGCAAACACTCGCTTTGGCCGAAACCCACGTCATTTTGGCGCTCCCAAGTGACCATCCGCCGCAACACAAACCTGAATTTTTCCCTATAATGCGCGGGTAAATCGGGCCTGCAATATCCCTTTACACAGGGATAAAGAGCCAGACCTTGAGCCTGCGCTGCAGCAAGTACGCATCGCTGCGCCCCTCAAGCCTCATGCAGCACCCGCAACCTGATTCCGTTTATTTGCCTGCGCGAGCTGTTGCAACAAACGATTCCTTAAGATCCACCGCGGCCCTAGGGCCGTGTGAACACCCAACCATCCGGTTTCACACGGGCACCTTTGAGCCCTCACGCAGGAGACGACACGTCATGCTGAGCTGGGACGAATTCGACAAAGAAGAAGAAGGCGAAGTAGCCGCTAAAGGCGCCAACGCCGGCCACGCCACCGAAGCCAACATGGACCGCCTCGACGGTGCCGGCGCCGCTGCCGCCGTGGAAGCCCGTGCCGTCACCGCCAACGACTCCGCCGCCATCGTGCGCGCCAAGGCCGCCCTGGACAAACTCGACGTCGCCGAAGGCCTCGCCGAGCTGGAAGGCGCCTCCGCCCGCGTCGCCGTTGACGAAAAGCGCATGATCAACTGCCGCGCCGACCTCAACCAACTCGTGCCATTCAAGTACGACTGGGCCTGGCAGAAGTACCTCGACGGCTGCGCCAACCACTGGATGCCGCAAGAGGTCAACATGACCGCCGACATCGCCCTGTGGAAAAACCCCGAAGGCCTGACCGA
>NZ_FPJI01000018.1:0-103262 GCF_900119355.1 Pseudomonas sp. NFPP02 | reverse complement strand
TCGGTCAGGCCTTCGGGGTTTTTCCACAGGGCGATGTCGGCGGTCATGTTGACCTCTTGCGGCATCCAGTGGTTGGCGCAGCCGTCGAGGTACTTCTGCCAGGCCCAGTCGTACTTGAATGGCACGAGTTGGTTGAGGTCGGCGCGGCAGTTGATCATGCGCTTTTCGTCAACGGCGACGCGGGCGGAGGCGCCTTCGAGTTCGGCGAGGCCTTCGGCGACGTCGAGTTTGTCCAGGGCGGCCTTGGCGCGCACGATGGCGGCGGAGTCGTTGGCGGTGACGGCACGGGCTTCCACGGCGGCAGCGGCGCCGGCACCGTCGAGGCGGTCCATGTTGGCTTCGGTGGCGTGGCCGGCGTTGGCGCCTTTGATCACCGCTGCACCGGTGTCTTCGTTATCGACTTCATCCCAACTCAGCATTGAAATACTCCCTTCTGATCCGTTCTGACGGTGTTCAACCCGTCCAAAAAATGTGCGATTTGCAGGCTACCAGGCATTGAAATACTGCGCTGAGTGTGGTCGGCAAATACCGATTCTGCACACTATGTAGTGGTCTGTTTTGTTTGTGGGCACACTATATGGTGTGTAACAAGGTTGGTCAACGCACAAGATGTGCGGTTATAAGTCGCTGCCGAACGTTGGGCGCCGGGCAGATGGGAGGCGAAGAATATTTACTCAATATGTCTTTATGGAATAGATAAATAGTTATTTATTCCTTTTAATCTTTTCTATCGAGGCGCAATTTGAGGGCCTGCGCATTCGTGCGGATTGACCCAACAGCCAAAAGGAAAGCCGACATGACCATCAAAGCGATCAACGTGCGCAACCAGTTCAAAGGCGTGATCAAGGAGATTCTATTGGGGGAAGTGGTGTCGGAAATCGACGTACAAACCGCGTCTGGCATTGTGACGTCGGTGATTACCACACGTTCGGTGCGTGATCTGGAATTGAAGGTGGGCAGTGAAGTGATTGCCTTCGTGAAATCGACTGAAGTGTCCATCGCCAAGTTGTGAATGAATAATGTGGGAGGGGATTGCCTGCCCCTCCCACGAATGCCTCGCCGGGCAGGTTAGCGCTGGCGCAAGGCACGCTCCATGCGCTGTATACCTTCCTCCAGCATCGCCCGTGGGCAACCGAAGTTCAGGCGCACGAACTGCTGGCTGTCATCGCCAAATTCGATCCCTGCACTCAGGCCGACCTTGGCCTGCTCCAGGAAAAACTGCTGCGGGTCATCCAGGCCAAGAGCGCTGCAATCGAGCCACGCCAGGAAGGTGCCCTGTGGTGCATGCATCACCACACCAGGCAAGCGGGTCTTTACTGCATCGAGCAGGTAGTCACGGTTGGCCTGCAGGTACTGCAACAGCGCAGCGAGCCAGTCGCCGCATTGGCTGTAGGCGGCTCGGGTGGCTTCCAGGCCCAGGGGGCTGACGCTGTCGACCATGCCGCAGCGTGCGTTATTGAAGCGCTCGCGCACTTCGGCGTTCTGGACCACCGCAAAGCAGGTCTTCAAGCCGGCCACGTTATAAGCCTTGCTCGCCGACATCAGCGTGATGGTGCGCTGGGCAATCTCTGGGCTGAGGCTGGCGGTGGGGATGTGGCGACGGCCGTCAAAGCACAGCTCGGCGTGGATTTCGTCGCTGATGATCAATGCGCCGGTTTCCAGGCAGGCATTGGCTACCGCCGTCAGTTCCTCCCGGGGAAATACCTTGCCGATGGGGTTGTGCGGATTACTCAGCAGCAACGCACCGGCACCGCTCAAAGCCTGGCGCATCGCAGGCATAGGCGTGACGTATTCGCCGTTGATCAACTCGAACGGCATTTCGATGCGTGGCAGATTCCAGTTGCCCGGCGCCAGGCGAATCGGCCGGTAGTTGGGGGTTTGCAGCACCACCGCCTGGCCGGGCTGGACGAATGCGTGCAGGGCCATATTGAAGCCAGGCTCGACGCCGGGCAGGAACAACAGTTCTTCGGGCTGCACGCGCCAGGCGTACTTGGCCCACAGGTCAGCGACGATGGCGTCGCGCACGTCCGGGCCGGCCACGCTGTAGCCGAGAATCTGCTGGTCCAGGCGCGCGTGCAGGGCGCGCAAAATGGCGGGCGGCGCGGCGATGTCCATGTCGGCGATCCACATCGGCAGAACATCTTGCGGGTAACGGCTCCACTTGGTACTGCCGGTATCGAAGCGTGGGTGGATCGTGTCGAAATCAAAGCTCATGGACAGGCTCGTATCAGGGCGGCGGCGAAAGAATGGCGCCGATTCTAGCGCCATTAATTTTATAGGCCAGAGCTGATTGCCGCCTTGCACAGCGGTGTGCGTTCCATGACCGACAAGTTCTGTAATAAAAACGCCATTGCGCTGGGGATTGAATCAGCGAGGGGCTATTTTGGTGCATCTCAATAATCAGAGTAGCCATGGATGAAATACCAACCCTTGAGTCACACCTTGATTGCTACCGCGCTGGTATTAACGATCAACGGGGTGCATGCAGCTTCCCAAGCCCCGGTTGCGGGTGAAAATGGCATGGTGGTCACGGCCCAGCACCTGGCAACCCATGTGGGGGTCGATGTGCTCAAGGCCGGCGGCAACGCGGTCGATGCGGCGGTGGCAGTGGGTTACGCACTGGCGGTGGTGTACCCGGCGGCGGGCAACCTGGGCGGTGGCGGTTTCATGACGGTGCAACTGGCGGACGGGCGCAAGACCTTCCTCGACTTCCGCGAAAAAGCCCCGTTGGCGGCGACGGCCGATATGTACCTCGACAAGGCCGGCAATGTGGTCGAAGGCCTCAGCGCCAAAGGCCATTTGGCGGTCGGCGTACCGGGCACGGTGTCCGGCATGGAGCTGGCCCTGAGCAAATACGGCACCCTCAAGCGCGCCCAAGTGATTGCCCCGGCGATCAAGCTGGCGGAAAACGGCTTTGAGCTGGAGCAGGGCGATATCGACCTGCTGCACACCGCCACCGGTGAGTTCGAAAAAGACCAGGATATGCGTGGCATCTTCCTGCATAACGGCGAGCCGATGCAGGTAGGCCAAAAGCTGGTGCAGAAGGACCTGGCCAAGACCCTCAAGGAAATCTCGACCAAGGGCACCGACGGTTTCTATAAAGGCTGGGTCGCCAAGGCGGTAGTGGATTCCAGCCAGGCCGGCAAAGGCATCATCACCCAGGCCGACCTCGACGCCTACAAAACCCGCGAACTGGCCCCCATCGAATGCGACTACCGTGGCTACCATGTGGTCTCGGCGCCGCCACCCAGCTCCGGCGGTGTGGTGATCTGCCAGATCATGAACATCCTCGAAGGCTACCCGATGGCCGATCTGGGCTATCACTCGGCCCAGGGCCTGCACTACCAGATCGAAGCGATGCGCCACGCCTACGTGGACCGCAACAGCTATCTCGGTGACCCGGACTTCGTGAAGAACCCCATCGAGCATCTGCTGGACAAGAACTACGCGGCCAAGCTACGTGCGGCGATCGAACCGCAAAAGGCCGGTGATTCCCAGGCAATCAAACCGGGTGTATCGCCCCATGAAGGCAATAACACCACCCACTATTCCATCGTCGACAAATGGGGCAACGCGGTCTCGGTGACCTATACCCTCAACGACTGGTTTGGTGCCGGGGTGATGGCGAGCAAGACCGGGGTGATTCTCAACGATGAAATGGACGACTTCACCGTCAAGGTCGGCGTGCCGAACATGTACGGGCTGGTACAGGGCGAAGCCAACGCCATCGCACCGGGCAAGGCGCCGCTGTCGTCGATGAGCCCGACCATCGTCACCAAGGACGGCAAGGCGGTGATGGTGGTCGGTACACCGGGGGGCAGCCGCATCATCACTGCCACCTTGCTGACCATCCTGAATGTCATCGACTACAAGATGAATATCCAGGAAGCCGTGGACGCGCCGCGCTTCCACCAGCAGTGGATGCCTGAGACCACCAACCTTGAGACGTTTGCCGTGAGCCCGGATACCCAGAAGATTCTCGAGAGCTGGGGCCATAAGTTTGCAGGTCCGCAAGATGCCAACCATTTGGCGGCGATCCTGGTCGGTGCGCCTGCTCTGGATGGCAAGCCGGTGGGTAACAACCGTTTCTATGGGGCCAATGACCCGCGACGCAATACGGGGTTGTCGTTGGGCTACTAAAGCTTCACACCGTTGGTGTAGGAGCGAGCTTGCTCGCGAAGATCGTTAACGATAACGCGGGGTGCCTGATTCACAGCGGCGCACTCCGGTTTTTCGCGAGCAAGCTCGCTCCTACAGGGGGAAGGCGAGCAACTGCTTGACGGCGGTAAATGCCGCCTGGCGGCGCTGCTCCCAACCCCCGCCAATTACCACCAGCGGCTGTCGATGCTCCTGCATCCACTCCAGGCTGGCCTGAAAAAACGCCCGGCGATCCGCCAGTTCCGGCTGGCAGCGCTGGCCGTCGGCACTCCATTCCACATCCTCGGGTGAGAGCAGCAGGTGCAGGTCGTAATGCCGCGCCAGAAGTTCGTCATCAAGCCAGCCGGGATAGTCGCCGAACAGGGTCTGGCTCCAGAGCTTGTTGGTCAGCAGGTGGGTGTCGAGGATCAGCAAGGCGGGGCGTTTGGCGCGGGCGGCATCCTCCCAGGCCAACTGGCCCTGGGCAATGGCCGGGATATCCGCCAGGGTGGTGTCGCGCTGATGCTGATCGATGAAGTACCGCACATATTCCCCCACCATCAACCCGCCGAAGCGCGCGTGCAACTGCGCCGCCAGCCAGCTCTTGCCGCTGGATTCGGGGCCCGCCAATACCACCACTTTCATGTGCGCAACGCCGGGTCGGCGCGCCACTCGCGCCAGCCTTGCACGGCAATCACGGTAAACAATGCATAGAGTGCAGCCGTGAGATAGAGGCCTTTGTAGAGGAACAGACCGACGAAGATCACATCCACCACAATCCACAACGGCCAGCACTGCACGCGTTTTTGCGCCATCCACATCTGCGCGACCAGGCTGAAGCCGGTGAGGGCGGCGTCGAGCCAGGGCTGGGCGGCGTCAGTCCAGTGGGCCATGGCGGCGCCCAGCAGCAGACTGCCGACGGCGCCCACAGCCAGGCTGGCCATGATTGCCGGCGCTTTCAGGCTGGTGACCTGGCGGCCTTGCTTGACCTCGCCAGCGCGGGTCCACTGCCACCAACCGTAAACTTGCAGCGCCGCGTAGACCACTTGCAGCAGCATGTCCGAGTAGAGCTTGACCTCGAAAAACACCCAGGTGTAGAGCAACACCATCACCAGGCCGATGGGCCAGCACCAGGGGTTTTGTTTGACCGTCAGCCAGACAGCGATCACCCCCAGGGCGGCGGCGAACAGTTCAAGCCCGGACATGGCGGATCCTTGGGAGAGTGGGAGAGGGCGGTGATTGTACCCAGAGCTAACCGATCATCAAACATAGCAATGCGTCATTGCCCTCTGCAGGAGCGAGCTTGCTCGCGAAGATCGTCAAGGTTACCGCGTATTGTCTGAATAACCGCGGTGCCTATGGGTTTTTCGCGAGCAAGCTCGCTCCTACAAAAGGCTAATCAGCGCTAGATTCGGAATTGGCGCAGCAACCCATCAAGCTGCTCACTCAAGCCACGCAACTGCGCACTCGCCACGCTCGATTGCTCCGCCGCCAGCGCCGTGCTGTGGGACAGCCCGGCCGCTTGGGTGACGTTCTGGTTGATGTCTTCCACCACATGGGCCTGCTGCAGGGTGGCGCTGGCAATCGAGGCGTTCAGGCCGTTGAGGTTGTGCAGTGCCTGGCCGATGGCGGTGAGGCTTGCACCGGCCTGGCCGGCTTGCTCGATGGTCAGTTGCGAGGCGCTGTGGCTGTCGCTGATGACCTTGACCGCCGCTTCCGAGTGGCCTTGCAGGCGCTCGATCATTACCTGGATCTCGGCGGTGGATTTCTGCGTGCGCTGGGCCAGCAGTCGCACCTCATCGGCGACCACCGCAAACCCACGGCCTTGCTCCCCGGCGCGGGCGGCTTCGATGGCGGCGTTGAGGGCGAGCAGGTTGGTCTGGTCGGCGATGGAGCGGATCACCTCCAGTACCCCGCCGATCTGCGTGCTTTCGCTGGAGAGTGTGCGGATCACCTCCACAGCCTGGCTGATGGTGGTGGAGAGCTGGTCGATCTGCTGCAAGCTGCCGTCGATGTTGACCTGGCCCTGTTGTGCCTGGGCCTGGGCATCGCGCATTTCGCTGGCGGCGTGTTCGGCATTCTTCGCTACGTCCTGCACGCCGTAGGTGACTTCATTGATGGCGGTGGCCACCAGTTCCATCTGCTGCGATTGCTGCTGGCTGCGGTCATGGGCCTGGCTGGCGTTGTGGCCCAGCTCGGTGGACGACTGGCCCAGGGCGCTCGCGCACACCTGCAACTGGCCGACAACCTGGCGCAGCTTGGCGGTGAAGCTATTGAAGTGCTGGGCCAGTGCGGTCAGTTCGTCACGACCGTGGGTGTCGAGGCTGTGGGTCAGGTCGCTTTCGCCGCTGGCGATATTACCCATGGCATTCACCGCCGCCTGCAACGGCTGCACGATGCTGCGAGCGATCAACACCACCAGCACGGCCATCATCAACGCAATGCCCAGGCCAATGGCCGAGGCTTTCCACACCTGGCCCCTGAATTCAGCCTGCACATCGTCCACGTAGACCCCGGAGCCGATAATCCAGCCCCAGGGCTCGAACAGTTGGATGTACGAGGTTTTCTCTACCGGCGCTTCGGCGCCGGGCTTCGGCCAGCGGTAGTTGACGATGCCGGCTCCCTTGGCCTTGGCCAGGCTCACGAATTCGTTGAACACGGCGAAACCGTCCGGGTCGCGAATCGCCGAGAGGTTCTGGCCGTCGAGCTTGGGGTTGGCCGCGTGCATGATCATCACGGGGGTGAGGTCGTTGATCCAGAAGTAATCATCGTGGTCATAACGCAGGCCGCGCACCGCGCTCAGGGCCTGTTGTTGCGCGGCGTCACGGGTCAGTACGCCGGTTTTCTCCAGGTTCTGGTAATAGCTGAGTACGCCACTGGCGGTCTGTACCACGTGCTGGGTCTGCTGGCGCTTGGCCTGGTAGAGGTCGCCGTGGATCTGGTTGAGCATCAACAGCCCCAAGGCCAGCAGCATCAACACGGCGACTATCAGGATCAGCCAAAGGCGGCGGCTGATCGACATGCTGCGCAAACTGTTCATCGTCCTGTCACTCCCTGCTCTTTATAATTGTGGTGCTGCTTCGAGATTTCCGGCGTGTCTGATAGGCTTTCGGCCCGGAATCGAAAAACCTGAGTACTGCCTGATTTTTCACGGAATTTTTGCAGACCGGCGTTGAGAATCAACCGCGGGCGCTTGTGTGCGCTCGTCGTCAGTGAACTTAAAAAAGACTATGAGGCATGCCACGCGCATGACCTTTGGAGACAGCATGGATTTTTGGACCGCCATACAGGCATTGATTCTCGGCATCGTCGAGGGGCTTACGGAGTTCTTGCCGATCTCCAGCACTGGCCACCAGATCATCGTCGCCGACCTGATCAATTTTGGCGGCGAGCGTTTCGAAGCCTTCAATATCATCATCCAGCTGGGCGCGATCCTGGCGGTAGTCTGGGAGTTTCGACGCAAGATCTTTGACGTGGTCATTGGCCTGCCGACCCAGCCCAAGGCCCGGCGCTTTACCGTCAACCTGATCATCGCCGTGTTGCCGGCGGTGGTATTGGGGGTGATTTTTGCCGACCTGATCAAGCACTACCTGTTTAACCCGATCACTGTAGCGACTGCCCTGGTAGTGGGTGGCGTGATCATGTTGTGGGCCGAGCGCCGCCAACATGCAGTGCGGGCTGAAACCGTCGACGACATCACCTGGAAAGACGCCCTCAAGGTCGGCCTGGCCCAGTGTCTGGCGATGATCCCGGGCACTTCGCGCTCCGGTGCAACGATCATCGGCGGCCTGTTGTTCGGCCTGTCGCGCAAGACAGCTACCGAGTTCTCGTTCTTCCTGGCGATGCCGACCATGGTCGGTGCGGCGGTGTACTCGGGCTATAAATACCGTGACCTGTTCCAGCCCGCGGACCTGCCGGTGTTCGCCATTGGCTTTGTCACCTCGTTCATCTTCGCCATGATTGCGGTCAAGGCCCTGCTCAAGTTCATCGCCAGCCACAGCTACGCGGCGTTTGCCTGGTACCGCATTGCGTTCGGCCTGGTGATCCTGGCGACCTGGCAGTTCGGCTGGATCGACTGGACTGCGGTCAAGCCATGACTATCCAGCACCCACGCCTGAAGGCGCTGATCTTTGTACTGCTGTGTGCCGCGCCGCTGCTGGGCTCTGCGTTGCTGTGGTACCGCGGCGAAACGGTAATTCCGTTGATGGCCTATGGCGTGGTCAGCGTGGTGGCGTTCTTCTTGTACTGGAGCGATAAGCGCAAGGCGCAGACCGAAGGCTGGCGCACCCCGGAAAACATCCTGCATGCGGTGGAGTTGGCGGGCGGTTGGCCGGGGGCGTTGATCGCCCAACAGGTGTTCCGGCACAAGACGCGCAAGGTGTCTTACCAGGTGTTGTTCTGGGTGATTGTGCTGTTGCACCAGGTGTTCTGGCTGGACCAGCTGTTCCTCGACGGCACCTTGCTGTCAATCCTCTAGCCGCAAGCCAATCTGTGTGCGCTTGGGCAGCTTGCTCACCACCAACTGGTGGGAGCGCTGCAACAGGCCACGCAGTTCCTCTGCGCCCAAAGGGTAGGGCGTGTTCATGATGACCCACTGCGCCCTCGCCAGGTAAGGCGCCGGGTGAATGCCCGGGCGGTCGACGTGACCCAGGAACAGTTCTTTGTCGACCTTGAAGGCCAGCGACTCACCGCGCAGGTTCTGCAAGGCGAACATCTTGTTGCCAGCAATCGAGAACACCCGCACGCCACCCCATTTATAGTCTTCCCGTGCGCCTGGCAGGCTCAGGCAAAAACGTGCGACTTGTTCTTCCGTTATGCTCATAACAGCCGGTCTCCACAGCCTTTGAAGCCTTCTTCCAGGTAGTCGATCCAGGCCCGGATGGCCGGCAGCACGCCGCGCCGGTGCGGGTAGACCGCCTGCAGCCAGCCGCCTGGCAATGACCACTGCGGTAGCAATTGCACCAGCCGGCCGCTGGCCAGTTCTTCTTCGCAGTACATCATTGGCAGCACCGTAAAGCCCACGCCCATCATTGCGCTGGCCTTGCGCACGATAAAGTCTTCGATGCCCAGGCGCGCCTCCATCACTAGCTCATGCATGTTGCCCTGGGGGTCGATGATGCGTTGGTGCACCATTCGGTCCGCCTCGAGTGCGCCAAGGATTGGCAACTGCTTGAGGTCTTCCAGGGTTTCGACCCGCCGCTCACGCATGAAAACGGGGCTGGCCACCAGCACGGTATGCGCCTGGCGCAGGCGTTTGGTGACCAGCAACGGGTCTTCGTCGCCCAGTTCGCGTACGCGCAGCGCTACATCAATGCCTTCGGCCACCAGGTCGACGCGGCGATTCACCAGGGTCATGTCCAACTGCACCAACGGGTGCGCGGCCAGAAAACCGGCTACCAGCTCCGGCAGGATCTGCTGGGCCAGGCCCACCGGGCAACTGACCCGCAAGCGCCCCCGTGGTTCGCTGGACATACTGGCCACGGCCTCGTCGGCCATTTCCGCTTCAAGCAGCATGGCCTGGCAGTGGCGCAGGTAGCGTTCGCCGACGGCGGTGAGCGTCAGTTGCCGGGTGGTGCGTTGCAGCAAGCGTGCACCCAGGCGGTCTTCCAGTTCGGCAATGCGCCGTGAAAGCCTGGATTTGGGAATGCCAAGTAGCCGGCCAGCCGCAGCAAAACCGCCGGCTTCGACGACTTTGGCGAAATAGTAGAGGTCGTTGAGGTCTTGCATGGTGGGCCTATTGTCCTGTCAGTGGGACAAACTATCGCATTTCAGCTGGCTTATCGATCATTGGTTTCATGCGTAGCATCACCACCATCTGATCACCACTGTCGATCCCACCTCGGAGATCCATCATGAAACTGTTGCACATCGATTCCAGCATCCTCGGCGACAACTCGGCCTCCCGTCAGCTCAGCGCCGGTGTGGTCATGGCATGGCAAGCCGCGCAGCCGGGTGTGGAAGTGACCTACCGCGACCTCGCCAGCGAAGGCATCAACCATTTCTCCGGCGCGACCCTGGGCGCATTGGGCACTGCTGCCGAACTGCGCGATGCGGCGCAAAAGCACGAGGCTGAATTGAGTGCATCGTCGCTGGCTGAGTTTCTCGCCGCCGATGCGGTGGTAGTCGGTGCGCCGATGTACAACTTCACCATCCCAACCCAATTGAAAGCCTGGATTGACCGCATCGCAGTGGCCGGCCAGACCTTCCGTTACTCCGAAGCCGGCCCTGAAGGCCTGTGCGGCAACAAGAAAGTCATTATTGTCTCCACCGCCGGCGGTCTGCATGCCGACCAAGCCTCGGGCGCTGCCCACGAAGGCTACTTGAAGCTGCTATTCGGCTTCCTGGGCATCACCGACATTGAGATTGTTCGCGCTGAAGGCCTGGCCTACGGTGATGAAGTGCGCAGCAAAGCCATGAGCGACGCCAACGTGCGCATCAACGAGCAACTGTTCGCCGCTGCGTAAGGCTTATGTAATTTTGCCCTGTCCTCGGTTTCATTCTGAAACCGAGCGCCTAAACTCTGTATTCTGATCGCCTGAACGCGAGCGGAGTACGGAGTTTTTTCGTTGTGGCCCAGGTTATGCACACATCCCTGCGATACCCTGGACTTCTTATTCGACAGGCCGGTTCTTGTGCAGCAAAGGTGGACGTCCCCATGATGCGTCTTTGTGCTGTTTTGGTACTTTCGCTGTTGGGCGGCCTGGTTTCAGTGCACGCCGCACCGGCACCGCACCCCCATTGGAGTGTGGGGTTTCATCGCATGAGTGTGCTCGACCCGCTGGATTCGCAGCCGATGAAGGCCATCGCGTTTTACCCTTCCACCGATACCGAACGCACCACGCCGCTGGGCGCCTATCAGGTCGCGGCCAGTGAAGATGCCAAGGTTGCTATCGGCCGTTTTCCGATGCTGATGCTGTCCCACGGCAACACCGGCACGCCCCTGGCCCTGCACGACCTGGCTACGTCACTGGTGCGTAAGGGATTCGTAGTGGTGGCGGTCCTGCATCCCGGCGACAACTATAAGGACCACAGCCGCCTGGGCACCGTGAGTAATCTGTATGGCCGGCCGATCCAGATATCCCAGGCGATCACCGCCACCCTGGCCGATCCGATGCTGTCGCCCTTTGTCGATGTCGATCAGATTGGTGTCATCGGATATTCAGCCGGTGGCGAGACGGCATTGATTCTGGCAGGCGCCAAGCCTGATTTCGAGCGCCTGCGCCGCTACTGCCAGGAACGCCCCGAAGACCGCGACGCGTGCACCACCAAGGGCGAGTTGGTGGTTGATCGCGACGACTTGCAACCCCAGGCTGACCCGCGCATCCATGCGTTGATGCTGATGGCGCCGCTGAGCTTGATGTTTGGCCGCCATACCCTGGCGGACGTGCATGTGCCAGTGCTGCTCTACAGTGGCGATGGCGACCAGTTGGTGGCGGTGGACAAAAACGCCGCCGCCCTGGCGCGCAAACTGCCAGAGCCGCCGGACTTCAAGCTGTTGGCCGGGGCAGGGCACTTTGTATTCATGGCCCCGTGCGACAGTGATCAACTGGCGACAATGCCGGGCATCTGCACCGATGCCGATGGTGTCGACCGCGAAGGGATTCACCGCGATATGGTCTCCGAGGCCGGGCGCTTTTTCAGTCGCACCCTCGGTGAGGCAACGCGTGCCGGCCTGCAGACGGCTGATCAGTAGGCGCGGCGCCTGAGCAGTACGGTCAGCGCGAGCGCGCTGACCGACAGCAACGCGGCGCAGAAGAATATCCAGCCGTAGCCAAGATTCAACGCCACGGCGCCCATCAACGGCCCGGCAATCGCCAGGGCCAGGTCGAAAAATACCGCATACGCACTCAGCCCCGCGCCGCGGCTGCTGTCCGGCACTTGCTTGATAGCTTCCACGCCGAGCGCCGGGTAAACCAGTGACAAACCAAAACCGGTCAACCCTGCGCCGATCAAGGCCACGCTGGTAGACGGTGCCAGCCACAGCAGCGTCAGGCCCAGGGTTTCGATGATCATGCAGGCGATGGCGGCGGTGAACCCGCCAAACCGGCTGATGGCGGAGATAAACACCAGGCGCGAGAGAATAAAGCACACACCAAATACCGTCAGGCAATACGCCGCACCGGCCCAGCCACGATTCAGGTAATACAGGGTGATAAAGGTCGTCAACGTGCCGTAGCCAATCGAAGCCAGGCACAGGCTGGCGCCGAACGGTGCGATACGCCCGAACACCGCCCAGAACGGCAGCCGCTCGCCACGTACCACCGGCACCGACGGTTTATTGCGGATCAGCACCAGTCCCAACGACGCCAACACCGCCAGGGCAAGACCGAGGCTGGTGTAGCCGTAATCAGCCACCATCACCACGCCAAGTGGCGCACCAATCGCAATCGCGCCGTAGGAGGCGATGCCATTCCAGGAAATCGAGCGTGCGGTGTGCTCGGCGCCCACCGCGCCCATGCACCAACTGATGGTCCCCACGCCAATCAGGCCCTGGGCCACGCCGAGTAACAGGCGACCGGCGATCAGAATACCCAGGCTCAAGCTCGGCAGACTTTCCAGCAGCGTGGCGATAAAGGTCAGTACACCGCTGATCAGAATGCCGGCCAGGCCTAGCACGATCGCGCGTTTGGTACCGACGTTATCCGACATCCGCCCGGCCATCGGACGGCTGAGCAGTGTGGCAAGGTACTGCGAACCGATGGTCACCCCGGCCACCACGGCGCTGAAACCCAGTTGCTCGTGCACATAGCCTGGAATCACCGCTATCGGCAGGCCGATGCAGATAAAGGCAATGAAGGTGTAGAAAACGATGGAAACGATCTGCAGGGTGATCGACAGGGAGGAGGGGGCGGCAGGCATGAATACTCAATCGCTGGCGGGCGGTAAAGCATCATGGCATATCCCGCATTACTGTAGGAGCGAGCTTGCTCGCGAAGAACGTCAACGATAACGCGGGTTGCCTGATTCTGCGCGGCGTCCTCAGGTTTTTCGCGAGCAAGCTCGCTCCTACAGTAGTAGAGCGTATGCAAAAAAGCCCTGTCACAGGGACAGGGCTTTTGCTTGCAGCTAAGTGCTGTTCTTAGAACACCACACCCTGGCTACGCAGGTAGTCGTCATAGGTGCCGCTGAAGTCGATCACGCCGCTTGGGCTCAACTCGATGATGCGGGTGGCCAGGGACGATACGAACTCACGGTCGTGGCTGACGAAGATCAGCGTGCCCGGGTAGTTCTCCAGCGCCAGGTTCAGCGCCTCGATGGATTCCATGTCCAAGTGGTTGGTCGGTTCGTCCATGATCAGCACGTTGGGCTTTTGCAGGATCAGCTTGCCGAACAGCATGCGACCTTGTTCACCACCGGAGATCACTTTGACCGACTTCTGGATCTCGTCGTTGGAGAACAACATACGGCCCAGGGTGCCGCGAATCATTTGCTCGCCTTGGGTCCACTGGCCCATCCAGTCGAACAGGCTCACGTCGTCTTCGAAGTCGTGGGCGTGGTCCTGGGCGTAGTAGCCCAGTTCGGCGGCGTCGGTCCACTTGATGCTGCCGGCGTCCGGGGTCAGTTCGTTGACCAGGGTGCGCAGCAGGGTGGTCTTGCCGATACCGTTGGGGCCGATGATCGCCACGCGCTCGCCCGCTTCAACCTGGAAGCTGAAGTCCTTGAACAACGGCTTGCCGTCGAAACCTTTGGCCATTTTTTCGACCATGACCGCCTGGCGGTGCAGCTTTTTGTTCTGCTCGAAACGGATGAACGGGCTCACACGGCTCGACGGCTTGACTTCGGCCAGCTGGATCTTGTCGATCGCCTTGGCACGGGAGGTCGCCTGCTTGGCTTTCGAGGCGTTGGCCGAGAAGCGGCTGACGAAGGATTGCAGTTCGGAAATCTGCGCTTTCTTCTTGGCGTTGTCCGACAGCAATTGCTCGCGGGACTGGGTCGCCACGGTCATGTACTCGTCGTAGTTGCCCGGGAACAGGCGCAGCTCGCCGTAGTCCAGGTCAGCCATGTGGGTGCACACGCTGTTCAGGAAGTGACGGTCGTGAGAGATGATGATCATCAGGCTGGAGCGCTGGGTCAGGATGTTTTCCAGCCAGCGGATAGTGTTGATGTCCAAGTGGTTGGTCGGTTCGTCGAGCAACAGCACTTCCGGGTCGGAGAACAGCGCCTGGGCCAGCAGTACGCGCAGCTTCCAGCCGGGGGACACTTCGCTCATCGGGCCGAAATGCTGTTCCAGGGGAATACCCAGGCCCAGCAGCAGCTCGCCGGCGCGGGATTCGGCGGTGTAGCCGTCCATCTCGGCGAACTCGGTTTCCAGCTCGGCCACGGCCATGCCGTCTTCTTCGCTCATTTCCGGCAGCGAGTAGATGCGGTCGCGTTCGGCCTTGACCTTCCACAGCTCCTCGTGGCCCATGATCACGGTGTCGAGCACGGTGAATTCTTCGTAGGCGAACTGGTCCTGGCGCAGTTTACCCAAGCGCACATTCGGCTCCAGCATGACCTGGCCGCCGGACGGGTCGAGGTCGCCACCGAGGATTTTCATGAAGGTCGACTTGCCGCAACCGTTGGCACCGATCAGACCATAGCGGTTGCCGGCGCCGAACTTGACCGAGACGTTCTCGAAGAGCGGCTTGGCGCCGAACTGCATGGTGATGTTAGCTGTGGAGATCAATTACTTTACCTATCAATGGGTTGCGAGCGTGACGGCAGGTGCCTTCAGGCATGCGTCAACAGCGACATCAAGGCGCGAAACCCGGTCGCTGAACACAAAATTGGGGATGTGTGTTGGAATTTGGCGCGCATTGTCGCATATGTCAGGCGACAGTTGTATGGCGAGCGAAGGATGGTTTTGCCAATGTCTCAGGCATAGCCAGCCACAACAGCATCAAGGCAGCGGCTGCAACCGCTGCCAACGTCAGGAAGGCCGCGTTGTAGCCAGCCTGCTGCACCACGAAACCGGCCAGGCTGTTACTGAGTGCCGCGCCCAGGCCGAATACGGTGGAGAGGGCGCCCAGGCTGACGTTGAAGCGGCCAGTGCCTTGGGTAAGGTCCTTGACGATTACCGGGAACAGGGCGCCGAAAATACCAGCGCCGATACCGTCGAGCATCTGCACGGCTACCAACCAATATGGGTCGCTGGATAGGGTATAGAGCACGCCACGCAACGGCAGTATCAGGAAACCGGCAAGCAGCAGTGGCTTGCGCCCCCAGATATCGGCCTTGAGCCCGACCAGCCAGGCCATCGGCACCATCACCAACTGTGCGGCGACAATGCAGGCTGAAGTCAGCGGGGTAGCCATCTGCAGATTGATCTGCGCCAGTTTCTGACTGACCAACGGCAGCATCGCGGCATTGGCCAGGTGAAACAGTGCGCAGCAGATGGCGAACAGTAGCAGCGGTTGGTTGGTGAGCAGCGCGTTAAGCCCCGAGGGCTGTTCGTGGTCGGTGTGATGGGCCGGATCAAAACCACGGGCGACCTCATGGTCAATCGCCTCGGCCGGCACGCAACTGACCGCAATGACACTGGCGACGGCCATAAACGCCATCAGGTAGAACACCACCACCGGCCCGAACAGGTAGGCCAGCCCGCCGGCCAGCAACGCGGCCACGGCATTGCCGGCATGGTTGAAAGTCTCGTTGCGCCCGGTACGCCGGGTGAAGGCACGCGGCCCGGTGATCCCCAGCGAAATGGCGGAAATTGCCGGAGCAAAGACAGAGGCAGCTACGGCGCTGGCAGCTTGGGTCAGCGCCACCCAGCCAAATGAACTGACGAAAGGCAGCATCAGGCAACTGCCCGTCACCAATAGCGCGGCAATGGCAACCACCGCGCGTTTGCTGCGAGTGCGGTCGATCAGCGCACCCGCGGGGCCTTGGGTCAGCAAGGCAGCGATGCCTGCGAGGGTCATGACCACGCCAATGCTGGCCGGCTCCCATTGATGGACGGCCAACAGATAGATCGCCAGGTACGGTCCGAGACCGTCGCGCACATCGGCAAGAAAGAAGTTCAGGCTGTCCAGGGACAAAGCGATGCGCAGGTCTGAATGACGGGCCACGGTGCGACCTTCAAGAGCGGCGTTCAGGGGCTGAGCGCGCGTTGGGATAATGACCGGTGGGCTGGGCGATAAGTTTCGCGGTGGGCCAGGGTTTCCTCCTGCGCGCATTTAATTTACTTTCCGAAGCCCACTGGAATGAATTTCTGGAGAAGCAATGGACATGCCCTCAGCGCAAGAGGCGATCGCCAGCAATAGAAATGCCTGGGACGAATCCGCCGGGTTGCATAAAGACACCGCGACCTGGGCGGCACTGCTGGATTCGGTAGCCGAGCCTGATTTTTCCTGCCTTGACCCGACCATCACCACCTTGCTGCAAGAGGTCGGCGTGGTGGGCAAGGACGTGGTGCAATTGTGCTGCAACAACGGACGCGAAAGCCTTTCGTTGTATGGCTTGGGCGCCCGTTCGGTGGTGGGGGTTGATCAATCCCGGGCGTTTCTTGAACAGGCGCGGGAGTTGGCCGAGGCCTCGCCACACAGCCCTGAGTTCATTGAGACCGATATCCACCATTTGCCCGAGCGTTTGCAGGCACGGTTCGATATTGCCCTGGTGACCATCGGCGTGCTGGGCTGGATGCCGGATGTGGCGTTGTTCATGCGCCAGGTTGCCAGTGTGCTGAAGCCCGGCGGTACGTTGGTCATGTACGAAACCCATCCCTTTCTTGAGATGTTTGACCCCTGTGGGGCCAACCCTATGCTGCCCGCCAGTTCTTACTTCCAGCGTGAACCCTTTGTGCTGCAGGAGGCAATTGTCTATGAAGGGAAGGATGAGCGGCCCGGGCCGACCTCCTATTGGTATGTACATACCCTGGGCAGTGTGGTCAGCGGGGCTATCGCAGCGCAGTTGCAGATTGCTCATTTTCAGGAATACCCGCATTCCAACCGGGAAGAGCTCTACGATCAATATGAGCATCAGGCCGCGCAACTGCCCCTGTGCTTTACCATGACAGCGATCAGGCGTGATGGCTGATCAAGGTTTGCACACGCAAAAAAAGGCCCGCGAGGAGAAGGCGGGCCAAGGGATTCACTGGAGTAGGTAGGCTTCACCCTATAGGTCGAAAAGTGAAGGCCTTGTGAAAATGCCGTGATCAAATCGGATAATCACGTCTTATGTGTCCACCTGTGGCGAGGGAGCTTGCTCCCGTAACGGCCTGCCAGCCACCGCCTATCTGCCTGACGCCCCGCGTTCCAACCTGTGGGAGCTGGCTTGCCTGCGATAGCGGTGTATCAGTGACAGATTAGTTGACTGACCCACTGCTATCGCAGGCAAGCCAGCTCCCACATTTGATCAAGACCGCCGCACAAAGGTGCGCATGGTTTGCCCCGGGCCGGTGCTGAACACGGTGGGCCTGGGCATGCCCTCATCCGCTGCGATAAACACGAAATCATCGCCGTCGAGCCGGTAACTGGCGGGGAGTTGCTTGCCTGCATCTTCGCCGATGGCGTCCGTCCAGGTGATGCTTTTGGGCGTGGTACTGGCGTCCAGTACGAACCGCCCCGCCAATAATATTTCGCCACTGACCGTGGTCACTTCGAAGCGATCCCCCGCAATTGTCGTCATTGCTCCCGGTGCGCTGTGAGCATCCACGGGGTTGAGCACGCCACTGTCTTCAAGGGCTGTTTGTTCCCATTTGCCTTGCAGTGCGTGAAAGTCCGAGGCTGAAAGCGGTGACATGCAAACTCCTTATTGCTGTTCAAAAAAATGTTCAATTGTCTTGAGGCTGCCACTGTCCCACATGAAGGCGAAATTTTTTTCTTTATAAGACAGGTATTTGACAGCTTTTTCATGTTGGATTGACTACGCTTGCAGCCAGATCAGTCTGACATGGCTGTGTGATTTGGCTTACTCACCGAAATGAAACCGAAATAATCCCTAAGTTTGTGGGATATTTCAGGGGACTGAGTGGTCACATCGCCACTGGTCTGCCGTATCCAGGGCGTTGTCCCTGATTTTTGAAGTCTTTTAGACTTCTGAGAATGATGGCCTTTTAGTATTATTTTAAGGTGTTCTTATTTTGAATCGTACTTCCCCGCTTCCGCCTTCCGCAGCGTCTGATGAAATTGATTTATTTGAATTGTTTCACGCCATCTGGCGACAAAAAAAGCTGGTGATCGGGTGTACGCTTCTGGCCGGGGTATTAGGCGCAGGTTATGCCTTCCTGGCACCCAAGACCTATGAAGTCAGCAGTGTGTTGCGGCCTGCTGCAATCAACGAGCTAGACGCCTTGAACCGTTCGGAAGTGTATAAGTTGCCGCCTGCCGATGCGCTGCTCAAAGTGGGCGCGCAGTTGGACTCTTATGATGCGCGCCTGGGGTTCTTCAAGGATCATGAGGAGTTGTTCAAGGCGTTCAAGAAACCGGGGCAAACCCTTGAACAGAGCTTTGAGGCGTTCAACCGCAATTCCGTCAATCTGATTTTGCCCGATCCGAAGAAATCCGATTCGTTGAGCAGCTATATTCGTCTGGAGCTGCAATACCCGACCGACGTCGACGGTGTTGCGATCCTCAACGGTTTTGTGGACTACGCCATTGCCGCCGAGCGTCAGCAAGTGGGTGCTGACCTCAAGGTGATCGTCAATAACCGCTTGAGCGAGCTCAAGGGCAAGATCGACGCCGCCCGCGCCAACTACGATACCGATAAAGAATCGAAAATCGCCAAGCTCCTGGAAGCGGACCGGCTCAAGCGTGCCCAACTGCAGGATGAACTCAGCGCCCTGCGCCTGCAGATGAAGATGGAACGCACCAACCGCCTCGCCGAGTTGGCCGAAGCCATCAGCATTGCCAAGTCCATGGGCATTCGTACACCAACAACGCCGTCCTCAATGGCCGACTCCACCCGCACGGGTTCGAGCCAGGTCATGCGGACCGAGGTGAACAACCAGAAGATCCCGCTGTATTTCATGGGGACCGAGGCGCTGGAAGCCGAACGCGCTGCATTGCAGCAGCGTACCAGCGACGATTTCACCAACCCGCGCATTGCCGAGATCGGCAAAGACTTGCAACTGTTGGAAAGCAACCGCGAGGTTGAGGTACTGCGCAAGCGTGGCAATGAAGATATCTTCTTGCAGGACGTCGAGCCGCTTCGCGCTGAAGTCGCCAGGTTGCGTGGTTTGAATATCGATATGAGCAACCTCAAGCTGGTGACCATTGACCGTCGAGCCCAGGAGCCTCTGTCGCCGATCAAGCCGAAAAAGCCGCTGGTTATCGCGTTGAGCCTTGTCGGAGGTCTGCTGCTGGGCCTGATGATTGCGCTGATCCGCTACTTCGTTCGCAGCCGCACTCAGGCCGTGCCCTATACGGCATTAGGGGATCGCCGCGAGGGTAAAGATTCGCCGCTTTAACCCTTCAAACGCCCTCAAACAGGCAGGCTCAAGGGCCTGCCTGCTCCTACCCCCAGCACGCTCAATAGACAGCTTTTCACAATTCTTAGTTAACCTTTGGTTACAAAGTGTGGCTAAATAACTGCCAATGGTCGCACGCAGGCGGTTATCCCGCCGGCCGTGTCACCTGTATGTGAATTGTGATTTCAGGTGCTGCTTATCCATCCTCGGCCGTTGTGGGCCCGCAGGAGCAGCCTGTTCTCTCCCTGACGTGTGACGAATCCCTTGAAACTCATCATTGTTGCTCTCTACGTTGCTTCCATTGCGTATGTACACCTGCGTGGTCGGGTGCGACACAAGCTGGGTCGCCAGCTTAGTGATCACTCGACGTTCCTGGCGCCGATCAACTGTTTCCTGTACCTGTTCTCCAAGCAGCCCAGCCGTCCCTACCTTTCGCCCAGCGACTTTCCAGACCTGAGCCCATTGCAGGAGCACTGGGAAGAGATCCGCGAAGAAGGCCAGAATCTGATGCGGGCGGGTGAGATCAAACGCTCGGAGCAATACAACGACGTAGGGTTCAACTCGTTTTTCAAGACCGGCTGGAAGCGTTTCTACCTCAAGTGGTACGGCGACAGTCACCCCTCGGCGATGAAGCTGTGCCCACGCACCACCGAGCTGGTGCAAAGCATCGGCTCGATCAAGGCCGCGATGTTCGCCGAACTGCCTCCGGGCTCCAAGCTGGTGCGTCACCGCGACCCGTATGCGGGCTCGTACCGCTATCACCTGGGGCTGGATACGCCTAACGATCCAGGCTGCTACATCAACGTGGACGGCGAAAGCTATTACTGGCGCGACGGCGAGCCGGTGATGTTCGACGAGACCTACATTCACTACGCGGAAAACACCACCCAACAGAACCGCATCATTTTGTTCTGTGATATCGAACGGCCGATGAAGTACCGCTGGGCGGCTGCGTTCAATCGTTGGTTCAGCCGCAATGTGATGGCGGCCGCAGGTTCGCCCAACGATGAGGGTGACAAGACCGGCGGCCTCAACCGTGCCTTCACCCGGCTGTACAAGATTCGCCTGCGTGGCAAGGAGCTCAAAAAGCGCAACCGCACGCGCTACTACCTGGAAAAGTGGGCGATCTTTGCCGGTCTGGCGCTGATCTTCATTCTTATCTGACCTGGCTCAGGGCGCGGATCACCCAGGGGGTTGCGCGCCCAACTTGTCCCACATTTTTTTGCTGATCTTCTGCCGATTGGCATACCCCGCCCACGGGTCGTCCTTCAAGGCCTGCAACCGTTGGTGCAGGTTCGCCACTGTCCACTGTTGGGCGCCGCGCAATCCTTTCAACTCCTCTCGACTCACCGGCACCGACACTGGCAAGCCCGGGCGTGCCCGCACTGAATACGCAGCCACGGTACTGGCGCCGCGGGCGTTACGCAGGTAATCGATAAAGATCTTGCCCACGCGGTTCTTGGGGCCACTGGTGGCGGTAAAGCGTTCGGGCAGTTGGCGGGTCATGAATTGGGCAATGGCTTTGGCGAATGCCTTGACGGTGTCCCAGTTATCGCGCCGGGCCAATGGCACGATCAAGTGCAGGCCCTTGCCGCCGCTGGTTTTGACGAAAGCCTGCAAGCCCAGCTCATCAAGTACCGACAGAGTCAGTTGGGCCGCTTCCAGGATGGCTTTCCAGGGCAAGGCCGGGTCCGGATCGAGATCGAGCACGAACAGGTCGGGCGTTTCAATCTTGTCTGCGGTAGCGCCCCAGGTGTGAAACTCGACCGTACCCATTTGCACCGCGCCGACCAGGGCTTCCACGCTGTCTATTTCCATCAGGCGCGCATGGCCTGGATCCAGCGCCGGGTCCAATTGCTTGATGTGGGGTATTGCCATGCGCTCTGAGTGTTTCTGGAAGAACTGCTCACCTTCGATCCCTTCCGGCGCGCGCAGCAGGGACACGGCACGTGCGCGCAGAAAGGGCAGGATCCATTCGCTGATATCGGTGTAGAACTGTGCCAATTGCTGTTTTTGCGTGTCGCTGTGCTTGTCGATAATGCGCTCGGGGTGAGTGATTTTCACGTTCTTCACCGTTGCCTGCGCTTTATCGGCTTTCGATGCTTGCGGTGCCTTGACCGACTTGGCCGCGCGCGGCTGTTCATGAATGATCTGCGAGGCTGGCTTGTCGGTGCGCAGGCTCACAAACGCAGCCTGGCGCACCACGCCTTCACGGGTCCATTCGGCAAATTGCACTTCGCCTACCAGACTCGGCTCAACCCAATGCACGCCGCGGGCCTGGGCACTGGTCAATGGCTTTTGCAGTGGCGAGTCCTTGCGCTCGAGCGGCGTAAGCTTGGCATAGATGGTTTTCAGCGCCGCCTGATCAAAGCCCGTGCCCACGCGCCCGGCATATACCAGGCCGGTGTCATCGTTGACCGCCAACAGCAGCGCCCCAAAGCCGCTGCGCGAACCTTGGGGGCGGGTGTAGCCGACAATCACGAACTCCTGGCGCAGGCGGCATTTGAGCTTGATCCAGTCGGCACTGCGCCGCGACACGTAGGGGCTGCCGGCGCGCTTGCCGATCACGCCTTCGAGCGACAGGTCACAGGCGCTCTCGAAAATATCGCGCTGGCTGGCGGCAAAGGCTTCGGAGAAGCGCAGCAGTTTGCTTCGGCTGGCGGACAGTGCGGATTTAAGCGCAGCCCGACGCTCTTCGACCGGGTCTTCGCGCTGGTCGCGGCCATTCAAAAAGGGTGCATCGAACAGGTAATAGACGATGTCCAGGCTGCGGCCGATATCGAATGCGTTTTGCAGCGCCTGGAAATCCGGCAGCCCGTCGCCATTGAGGCTGACCACTTCGCCATCCAGCCAACTGTCTTTGAGCTTGAGCGCTTGCAAGGCTTTGCACTGACGCGGCAGGCGCTCGGTCCAGTCGTGGCCGTTGCGGGTGAACAGGCGCACTTCACCGTCGCGAATGCGCGCCATGATGCGGTAGCCGTCGAACTTGATTTCGTAACGCCAATCACCTTCGGGGGCGCGGTCGACCAAGGTTGCCAGTTGGGGGGCAAACTCGTCAGGCAGGGCAGCGTTGCGCTTGGGCGCTTTGGCTTTTGGCGCGGTCTTGGCCTTGGCTTTTGGCTTGCCCACGACCGCATCGCTGAGCACGCTGGCGGGCTCGGCCTCGACAATATCGAACTCAGAGGCCGGGCGCGCCTGCTGATCGTTTTCCTTGATCAACAGCCATTGTTCCTTGTCACCGCTGCCCTTGAGGCGGGTACGTACCAGCGCCCAGTCACCGGAGAGTTTTTCACCCACCAGGGTGAATTTGAGTTTACCCGCCGCGTAGGCTTTGCGCGGCTCATCGTGGGGTTGCCAGATGCCTCGGTCCCACACGATTACATCCCCCGCACCGTATTGGCCGGTGGGGATACTGCCCTCGAAACTGCCATAGCTCAGTGGGTGGTCTTCAACATGCACCGCCAGGCGTTTCTGGCTCGGGTCCAGGCTTGGGCCCTTGGGCACCGCCCAGCTCAACAGCACGCCATCCAGTTCCAGGCGAAAGTCATAGTGCAGGTTGCGCGCATCATGCTTTTGAATCACAAAGCTCAGGGCCGAAGCGTTACGTTTGCTGGCGGGTGAGCTGCCGGCGGGTTCGGCGGTGATCTTGAAATCGCGCTTGCGGTTGTACTCGCTCAGGGGCTTTGCCATGTCGTTCTCCCGTCAATGGCAGGCTCAAGAGGCCTTGTTATTGGACTTTTTCGCGGCGCTCTTTTTCGCCGCAGGTTTACCCGCCAGGCTGCGTTTGAGCAGTTCCGTCAGGTCGATGACATCCGCGGATTTTCGCTCTTCGCCGCCTTCGGCCGTTTCCACATCTTCGATCTTGCCGGCCTTGGCCTTCTTCGCCACCAGCGCCCTGATCTTGTCCTGGAAGCTGTCACGGTATTCATCGGGCTGCCAATCGGCGCTCATGTCTTCCACCAGGCGCTTGGCCATGTCCAATTCACCTTTGGCCAGGGTCGGCTTTGTCACATCGCTGCCCAACTCCAACTCATCCAGGCTGCGCACTTCGGCGGGCCAGCGCAGCATGACCAGCACCAGGGCCGATTCCAGCGGCATCAACGCAGCCAGATGCTGCTTGGTGTGCAGCACCACATTGGCCAGGGCGACCTTGCCGGTTTTTTTCAGCGCTTCGCGCAGCAGTGCATAGACCTTGCCGCCGCGTTTATCCGGGGCGAGAAAGTAAGGCGTGTCGATGTTTTGCAGGGGGATCTGGTCGCTGGCGACGAAGGCGATGATTTCGATGGTCTGGGTGGACTTGGGGTGTGCCGAGCGAATTTCGTCTTCGCTGAGCACCACATAGCGTCCTTTTTCAAAGGCCACGCCCTTGACGATATTGTCCTTGGTGACTTCCTTGCCGGTGGTTTTGTTGATGCGCTTATAGCCCACCGGGTCCATGCTGCGCTTGTCCAGCCAGTCGAAGTCGACGCCTTGTGAAGAGGTCGCCGAGACCAGCGATACCGGGATGTGAACCAAGCCGAAACTGATGGCGCCTTTCCAGATTGCCCGTGGCATAGGTGTTATTCCTCAACGAAGAGCCTGTGTGCTGGTGACTCGCAGAGCACGGCAAAAGTTTCGGCGGATAGATGCTCGGACAGATCGTGTTACACCTGATGAGAAACTATTTAGTGTCACAACGCGAACCCACGGCGTAGCGTGTTATCGAAAGCACGTAGTACTTGGCATAGAGAGGTTTGGCCATGAACCGTTGTGTACGTCATCTTTCAGCATTGGCGCTGGGCCTGGCCCTTGCGCCATTGGCCCAGGCGCAAAATCTGCCAGGGCGTAGCGACTACGGCCCTATTCACCGGGCCAACCCCAATAGCATGCAGGGCACCCAGCCCAATGCACCGGCGGTTCGCAGTATCCAGCCTGTCCCGGCAAACCCGCGGCCGACGCTGGAAAACGGCGGCATCGGCAACCGCTACCCCAAGCAGGAGGCGGCCCCCAGCCGACCAGCCACCGTACCCAAAGCGCCCACCTATGATGCCAACGGCAATCGCCGCTAAGGATTTCGCCTTATGTTTGTAAGTAAAACCCTGCTAGCCGCCCTGTGCGCCAGCGCGTTACTGCCGTTGAGCGCGGCGTATGCCGCCGATAGCCAACAGTTCCCCAGCGAGCAAGGCAGCATCACCGCCACGCCGGTTGCCAAGGGCCTTGACCATCCGTGGGCACTGGCGTTTTTGCCGGACCAGCAAGGTTTCCTGGTGACCGAACTGCCTGGGAACCTGCGTTTTGTGAGCCCGGACGGCAAGCTGTCTGCGCCCTTGAAGGGCGTGCCGCAGGTATGGGCCAAAGGGCAGGGTGGGTTGCTGGATGTGGTGCTGTCGCCAGACTTCAAGCAAGACCGCCTGGTTTACCTGTCGTACGCCGAAGGCGGCGGCGAGGGTGGAAAGGCCGGCACAGCCGTAGGGCGTGGGCGTTTGGCGGCCGACTTGAGCGGCTTGGAGGACTTCAAGGTGATACTGCGCCAGGAGCCCAAGCTGTCTACTGGCAACCACTTTGGCTCGCGCTTGGCCTTCGACCGTGATGGCTACCTGTTCGTGACTCTCGGGGAGAACAACGACCGCCCCACGGCCCAGGACCTGGACAAGCTGCAAGGTAAAGTGGTGCGCATCTACCCGGATGGGCGCGTGCCGGACGACAACCCTTTCGTCGGTCAACCCGGCGTGCGTCCGGAGATCTGGTCCTACGGGCAGCGTAACCCTCAGGGGCTGGCCCTGAACCCCTGGAGCGGCACGATCTGGGAACATGAACACGGGCCCCGTGGCGGCGACGAAGTCAATATCATCGAGCGCGGCAAGAACTACGGTTGGCCGTTGGCAACCCATGGCATCAACTATTCCCTGCTGCCGATTCCGGAAGCCAAGGGCAAAACGGCAGAGGGCACAGTGGCGCCCCATCATGTCTGGGAGAAATCGCCGGGCATCAGTGGCATGGCGTTCTACGACGCCGACCGATTCAAGGCATGGCAGCACAACCTGTTTATCGGCGCGCTGGCCAGCCAAGAGCTGATTCGGTTGCAGTTCGAGGGGGACAAGGTGATCCACGAAGAACGCTTGTTGGGCGAATTGAAAGCGCGAATTCGCGATGTGCGGCAGGGGCCGGATGGCTTTCTGTATGTGCTGACCGATGAGGATGACGGCGTGTTGTATCGGGTTGGGCTGAATCAGGACTAGAAATGTGGGGGCTGTAGCAGACGCTGATCCAATTGATGCCCTGCGATCCAAGTGTGGGAGCTGGCTTGCCTGCGAAGGCGGTGTTTCAGGCGCTGAATCTGTTACTGCACCACCGCTTTCGCAGGCAAGCCAGCTCCCACATTGGATCTCATTCGGTCTGCAGAATCGGGTTTATAGCCCCAGTTCTGACAGGCCCGGATGCTCATCCGGGCGCCGCCCCAGCGGCCAATGGAACTTGCGTTCGCTCTCTTTGATCGGCATATCGTTGATGCAGGCAAAGCGGTTGGCCATCAAGCCGTCCTCGTCGAATTCCCAGCTTTCGTTGCCGTAGGTCTGGCTGAATCAGGACTAAACGTGTGGGAGGGCGCTGACAGCAGACGCTGATCCAATTGATGCCCCGCGATCCAAGTGTGGGAGCTGGCTTGCCTGCGAAGGCGGTGTGTCAGGCGCTGAATCTGTTACTGCACCACCGCTTTCGCAGGCAAGCCAGCTCCCACATTGGATCTCATTCGGTCTGCAGAATCGGGGTTATAGCCCCAGTTCTGACAGGCCCGGATGCTCATCCGGGCGCCGCCCCAGCGGCCAATGGAACTTGCGCTCGCTCTCTTTGATCGGCATATCGTTGATGCAGGCAAAGCGGTTGGCCATCAAGCCGTTCTCATCGAACTCCCAGTTCTCATTGCCGTACGAGCGAAACCAGTTACCCGAATCATCGTGCCATTCATAGGCATAGCGCACGGCGATGCGGTTATCGGTGAAGGCCCACAATTCCTTGATCAGTCGATAATCCAGCTCCTTGGCCCATTTGCGGCTCAGGAACTGCTTGGCTTCTTCGCGGTTATGGGCAAATTCGGCGCGGTTGCGCCAGTTCGTATCCAGGGTGTAGGCCATAGACACGCGTTGTGGGTCGCGGGAGTTCCAGCCGTCTTCCGCCAGGCGGACTTTTTCGATGGCCGAATCGCGGGTAAACGGCGGCAGGGGTGGACGGACGTCTTCTTGGGCTGACATGGGCGGCTCCTCAAAGTAATTAAGGTTGGGTCGAAAGTTGCCTGGTCTGTGAGTTCAAAGTTGCAGTAAGGTCCGCGCCATGCATTGCGCATTATCGGCAGCTGTTGAATCACCCATGACCAGGGCGACGGTAATGGCACCATCGATCAGGATCAGCAGTTGCGCGGCCTGCTGCTCCGGGTCGGGAGTGCCATGTGCTTGGCACAGTTCAAGTGCGTAATCGAACAGTTTGCGTTTATGGGCCTTGGCCAACAGGCGCACCGGGTCCTGGGCGTCGCCGGTTTCACCGCTGGTGTTGATAAAGGCGCAGCCGCGAAAGTCCGCCGAGCCGAACCAGCGCTTGAGCGCGCTGAACAGCTCCAGCAGGCGCTGGCCGCTGTCGTCGCTGTGTTCCACTTCGCTGCGCAGCCACTGCATCCAGCGCTCGTCGCGGCGTTGAAGGGCAGCAATCACCAACTCATCCTTGTTGGCGAAGTAGCGGTAGATACTCTTTCTCGACACCCCGGCGGTTTTCACCAGTAAGTCCATGCCGGTGGCAGCAATGCCGTGGCGATAGATCAATTTTTCGGTGACGTCGAGGATGATGTCGCGGGTTTCATTCTGAGTGATATCGTTCATGTTTCGCACAGTAGAACGATCGTTCTTCATGGTCAACCGGTTTTTTGAATTGCCCACTGCGAGACCTGAGCAGCCTCATGGTGTAAGCTTTGGGCCTCTTCGGATTCGACCCATTGCGAGCCCTATGCCGTCGTTCTTCAAACGCTCCCTGTTGCCCAAGCTGCGCGGTTTCCCGTTGTCCAACGAGGCCATTGAAGTGCTGCCCAGCGCCGACGCCTACCGTCGCTGCTTGTTGGAGAAAATCGCCCAGGCCACGCGGCGTATCTACATCGTTGCCTTGTACTTGCAGCAGGATGAGGCGGGGCAGGAAATCTACGACGCGCTGCATGCCGCCAAGGCCGCACGGCCCGAACTGGACATCGTGGTGATGGTTGATTGGCTGCGTGCCCAGCGCGGGTTGATCGGCGCGGGCAAGCAACCGGGCAACAGCGCCTGGTACCAAGCGATGACTCAGCGCCACGCCACCGAAGTACCGGTGTACGGCGTGCCGGTGCAAACCCGCGAGCTGTTCGGCGTGTTGCACCTCAAGGGTTTCGTGATCGATGACAGCGTGCTGTACAGCGGCGCCAGCCTGAACAATGTGTACCTGCACAAGTTCGATAAATACCGCTTCGACCGTTACCATCTGATCCATAGCCAACCTTTGGCCGATTCGATGCAGCATCTGGTGGAACACGGCCTGGTGGCGTCCAAGGCCGTGCATCGCCTGGACCTGCCGAACCCGCCCACCACTCGCAGCCTGCGCAACGACATCGGCGACCTGCGCAGCCGTCTCAAGCATGCGGCCTACGACACCACGGCCGGCCAGTTTCCCAACGGTCATCTGTCGGTCAGCCCATTGCTGGGCGTCGGCAAGAACAACCCGTTGAGCCGGGTGATCCTCGAATTGATCGCCAGCGCCCAGCAGCAGCTGACTATTTGCACGCCGTATTTCAACCTCCCATTGCCGGTGACCCGTGAGATCAACCGCGCTCTGGCACGCGGTGTGAAGATCGACATCGTGGTGGGCGACAAGACCGCCAACGATTTCTACATTCCGCCCACCGAACCTTTCAAGGTGATTGCGGCGTTGCCGTACCTGTACGAGATCAGCCTGCGACGCTTTGCCAAGCGGCATCAGCCGATGATCAACAGCGGCCAGTTGAACCTGCACTTATGGCGCGACGGCGATAACACCTACCATCTAAAGGGCATGTGGGTGGATGAGCGCTACACCTTGCTCACCGGCAACAACCTCAACCCTCGGGCGTTTCGCCTCGATTTGGAAAACGGCTTGCTGATCGACGATCCACAAGGGCAGTGGCTAGCGCCGCGGCGTACCGAGTTGGCCCAGATCTTCCAGCACGTAACCCGTATCGAGGGCTACCAACAGTTGCAAACGCTGGTGGATTATCCACCCGCGGTGGGCAAGTTCCTGCGCCGGGTCAGTCGAGTGCGCATCGAGCGGTTGCTGTACCGTATTCTGTAGGACTGTTTTCACCGCCTTAGGAGTTTACCTACTCGCATAGCTTGTGTTGGTTGCTACGTTGTTTCTCGACGGTTCTTAGGGACGAGAACTCTGCCCTTGATTGGTTCAGAGGAAACAGACATGTCGAGTATCAGCCCTAGTCGCGACACCCTTGCGTTTACGCCGCCGCTACATTCTGTGAGCCCGGCGGCAAACGCCTTCCCCGACCCCGTTGTTCGCAGCAAGCGCGAAGCAGCCTCAAATCCTGCTGTAGATAGTCCCCGACGATGGACGCTGCAACCTGTGCCCTTGGCGTCGAGCGAGGGTGATCACCGCCTGCGTAACGAGCTGGCGACATCAGCCACGCGCCACGCGTGGGATTCCCTCGTCCAGATCCCCACCGACAGCACTTTCTACGCAGGCTTTGCCGCTTTGCGCAGTGCGTTCAATACTGATGAAGTCAAGGCGTGGATTATGAGCAAAGGCATGGCCCTGGATACCGTGGTGGTGAAACCGGATTCGATCACAGGGCTGGTCTTAAGCGGTCGCGTGGGAACGCGAAAGACGTTCACTCTGAACGACGATTCTGGCTGGTGGCAGGTCGGGGCCCGATTGCGCGCCGCTGCCACGGCGTTGGATAGGGCGGGTAATGGGGTGGCTTATGTGCCGGAACAGTCCGACCGGTTTTCTCGCAATGCTGTCTTGCAGTGGCATGACATCACCCCGCCAACGAATGCCGATGAGTTGGCGTTGGTGCGTGGACATCTGTTGGCGGAGGAATGGTCCGGTTGGTCAACCGAGACAAAAGGCCGGCTGCAGGGCAGCAGCCTTGCGGCAAGAAAAACCATCGACCGGCTGGACGAGCGTCAATACCTGGCAGGTTGCCTGGCTGATCTGGTTCGCAATCGACCCGACGACGAAGAGGTGTCGCTGGCCGATGCGCAGACGCCGATCGGCGCCACGTCGGTGCTTGCCAGAGACGGTGCCGACAAGGCAGCCGTGCGTGATGTACTGATTTCTCACGGCTTCCTCGTACCCAAGACCGCGAAGGAAGTGCGCAATGTCATTCGCTGGTTGCAAGCTGCGGTGGCGCCTGCCCCTGCGCTGGGTAATTACGCGCAATTGCTTGCACGACCATGGGCACCGGGCATGTTGTCTGAAAATGACAAACGTTTGATAGCTCAGTTCATGCGCGACGATGCCATCAGCCGCAGCGAACCGAGTCTATTGCGCGCCTTGGATTTTCGCGGCGTACTCGATGAGCACACACCGCAGGAGGTGCGTGCCAACGCCGACAAGATACTGGAGCGGATCCTTGACCAACCGTTAGCTCTGGACTGGGGCAAGGCCGCTGCTCGCAGTCTGTATTTTCAGGGCACGTCCGGTACTTATGACTTATCGACCCTCGAAGCCAAGCAGTGGGAACTCACGGCGGCTCTGCTGCAGATCGACCCCGAGATGCCTCGGCGCCCTGGGAACGTTGCCGGTTATGACATCTATCAGCCCGCCAACAGTGGACGGACGATGGCGTCGGTACGCGCTGAAATCGAGACCCAACTGGCTCAGAACACCTTGCTCGATCCAAAGACGGTACCGCTGGCCGCGCATCTGTTGTTGGCCAGTAGCGCGCCCGAGTTTCTGGTCCGGGATATCCCTTCCACGATGCGGATAGGCTCGGTGGAATGGGCCGACTTTCGCCTGGGGGTCACGTTTGCCGAGCGTCAAGGTGGGCCTGGTTGCTCGCGGCGCATGAGCTACACCGAAATTATGGGGCTCAGCCGGCTGAGCACCAGTACGCCGGGCGAAGCGGCGGTATTGGATAATTATGGGATCGACGTGTTACTCGATTGGGGCTTGATGCGCGGGCTTTATGAAAAGCCAGTGGATGGCCGCTACACACAGCAGCACCATCTGCAGGCCATCACGGCTTTCAATGAGGAGTGCGAGCAACTCGTTTATGCGTTGGAGCAGTTCAACCTGCCGCTGCCTATACGAGAAGACTCGGCGATCAGGAACTTGCAGACAGTATTTCCAGGCCTGAGCGCGGAACAGTTGAAAGCCATGCGGGTGTACATCGCAGACGCGGATGAACGCCGCAACATGAAGCTGTCCGAGCCGAGAACGCGTACGCTGATCGAGACGTACATGACCGGCGACCTTACAAGGGACCGGTGGATGCTGCTGGCGCCCGGGGAGCAGCCGCCACAACCAGCCCGGCGCAACTCTCCATTTGTCATTCCGCGGCTGAGCGCATCCGACCAGGCAGCCGTTGATGCCAACGTGCAAGCGTTGAACGCCAGGATCGCCCATTTACCGGATGTGCAGGCCCAGTTGCCCGGTGAAGTCGATGCCTACCTGGACAAACTCAAGCAGGGTTTGAGCATCGCCACAAGACGCATGATCGCCCAACTGCCGTTGGCTGATCGCCAAGCCTTGGAGTGGGGGGACGTGGACCTGTTTGCCTTGCGCGAGGCAACCGATAGCGTGCCTGAGATAGATGTAACACCGGAGCAGGTGGAGGAGCGCAGAGGGCGAAAGGGCACGCTGATACGCTGTAATTACAACGGGGTAATCAGCTACTTCGAGGTGTTCCCGGACAAGCTGTTGATCGTCAAGCGCGAAGACCTGCCGCGTGATTTGGCCCTCGGGGGGACCTTTCAAACGGTGCCGAAGACGTATGGGCCTTGGGCGGTGTCAGAGCTCCCCGTGCGGCTGGGCGCGGTGGAACCATTTGATTTTGCCGCTTACAGCTCCAATGCCTTGCCCAGGCCCGGTGTGACCTCGCCAGGTGTCATTATTGATAAGCTGGGCGAGACCCTGCACGCTACGCCGGTCTCTGTACAGGGCGAGGCATCCAACCAGGTGCCTAACAGTTTTTCGTCGCCCCGCACCCAGTCAATTGTCGATCGGATCATGCAGGGCAATTTTATCCATCATCGTGCCAGCGTGCTGAAGGTCGCGCATGGCATGTTGCCGCTGGAACAAAAGCGCGAAATATTGCGACGCAACGACAGTATTTTGTTGAGCATGATCCCGTTTGTCGGGGCCGTCATTGACCTGACCAAAGGCAACATCGTTGAAGGGATGCGCGGGCTGATCATCGACACCGCCGGGGCATTCGCAGGTGGGGCATTTGGAACCTTGAAACCGCTCGTCAAGTCCACAAAAGCTGTGGCTCCCTTCGGCGTCAAGGCGTTTCGCGTACTGGAAAAGGGGGTTGAGGTGGTCAGTGGCTTCTTGAACCCATTGGATGGCGCGGCAGATTTGATGGCCGCTGGAGGGAAAGGGCTCGTCGCGCTGCCTAAAGCGTTAGGCAGGGCATCGAACCCCTCAGTGCTTTTAAAGCTTGGCGTGGTGGAAGAAAAACTGCGCACTTGCCTGGGTGTATCAAACCAGTTGCAGGCGCCGCACAATGTCCAGGAGCAGGCGGTTCAGCCTGGTGCTCATAACGGACACAATCATTCGATACCGGTGTACGCGGTACAGACCGATGGACGTTGGTACGCGACCCATCCAACGACCGGGTTGCCGACCGGCACGCCGCTGGATGGGTTTGAAGCACTGCCCGCATGACGACCTGAAACACTTCAGGCAGCGCCCTCGCCGTGACGTACGGGGGGCGCTTTCGATCAGTTGAGTCCCAACTTCCCACGCAAAGTGGACAAATCTTCCGCCAGTGTATTGACCGGGCCCACTAAAGCCTTACGGTCGTTTTCCTTGACTTTGTCGTAGGTCTCGAAGCCGCCATCCGAGGTCTTGTATTTGGCCAGGATCTTGTCCACGGCGGCGAAGTTTTTATCGACCTTGGCCAAAAATGCCTTGTCTTGGTGGTCGATCTGGCCACGGAACAGGTCGACGATTTTCTTTGCACCGTCGATGTTGCCTTGGAAGTCGTACAGGTCGGTATGGCTGTAACGGTCTTCCTCACCGGAAATCTTGGTGGCGGCGACTTCCTCAAGCAGCGCTGCGGCGCCGCCGACGACTTTTTCCGGCGGGAAGGTCAGGCCGTCAACCCGGGTTTTCAGGTCCAGCACGTCCTTGTTGAGTTTATCGGCCAGGGCGGCGAGGCCCTGGGTGGTGTTCTCGGAGAACAGGCTGTACTCGATGCGGTGGAAACCGGTGAAGTCTTCGGCCTTGACGCCTTTCTCGTGATCGTCGACGCGTGAGTCGATGGACGCGTCGAGGTCGCTGAACAGCTCGGCGATCGGCTCGATGGACTCATAGTGCACGCGAGTCGGCGCGTAGAGCTTCTTGGCGGTGGCCAGGTCGCCTTTATTGATGGCGTCAGTAAACGCCTGGGTCTGGGTGACCAGCTCAGCGATTTCTTCGGTGACGTAGATTTTGTAATCCGACACCGGGCCCACCAGGTCCAACGGCGCAGTAGCGGCGAAGCTTGCCAGTGGCGAAAGGCTGAGTAACAACAACGCGATAGACGACTTCTTCATGGGATGCATTCCGCTGTGGGGTGTTTTAGGTCTTGGCAGGGGGGTGAGGGTGCGTTGCGGCGAGCAGCGTGCGTCCGATGAAATCCTTGGGCCCGGTGACACCCGGCAAGGTAAAGAAATACCCGCCACCCACTGGCTTGAGGTACTCCTCCAGCGGTTCGCCGTTGAGCCGGGTTTGCACGCTGATAAAGCCTTTCTCCAGGTCAGCCTGGTAGCAGATGAACAACAAGCCCATGTCCAGTTGACCGTTTTTGTTGACGCCGTTGGAGTAGTTGAACGGCCGCCGCAGGATCAGGTTGGCCTGGGTCTGCGGGGTGCGCGGGTTGGCCAGGCGGATGTGAGCATCAAGCTTGGTCAACTTGCCTTGCGGGTCCTTGCGGTAGTCCGGGACCTGGGTTTCGTGCTGGCCGTCCATGGGCGCGCCCGTGGGTTTGATACGGCCGATGATGCTTTCCTGTTCTTGCAGCGGGGTGCGATCCCAGCGCTCGACAAAGTTACGGATGATGCGCACGGCCTGGTAACTGCCATGGGCGGCCCAGGCCGGCTCGTCGCTGGTGGGCTGTACCCAGACGATCTGGTCCATGGCCTTGTCATCGTTGGAGTTGGGGTTGGCCGAGCCATCGCGAAAGCCCAGGAAGTTGCGCGCACTCTGTGCCGGTTCGCCGGGCTTGGCCGGTGCCTGGGGCGGCACGCTGCCTTCTTGCTTCCAGCGCACCAGCAGCAGGTCGGGCAGGTTTTTGACGATGTCGCGCAGCGCGTGGATATTGGTGTCCGGCGTGTTGGAGCTGAACTGCAGGCTCAGGTCGCCGTGACACTGCGCCGGTTCCAGTGCATCGTTGGGAAAGCCGACCATGCGACTCAGGCGCTTGGGCTTGGCGGCGGCAAGGCCGAAGCGTTCGTCGAACAACGACTCACCGACCGATACTGTAATGGTCAGGTTATCCGGTGTGACCACAGGGCCAAGGATGCCGGAATCGGTGGGCGGCAATTTCGGGTCGACCTGGGGCACGGTGCCGCCGGTCATCAGGAATGCGATGCGCTCGTTGAGGGTGCGGAACAGACGTTCCAGGTCTTGGCGGTCGCTGGCCAGTACATCGAACGCCACGACCATGCCGCAGGCCGGGCGCGGGGTGACGATGCCGCTTTGGTGCTTGCCGAAAAACGCCTGGTGGTCCTGGGTCTTGTCACTGCGCGGTGCGGTGGTGACTTGCTCAGCCGCTGCCGCCATCGCCGGGCAGGTCAGGCTGCTGCCGGCAATCGCAGCGCCGGTGGCCGCCATGCCCAACAGGACGCGGCGACGTTGGAGGTCAAACTGTTCTGTATCACTCATGTATGCGGTCGTCTTCACTGCAGGCCGGAAAGGCCAAGGGCGGGGTCGATTCCATCGAGTGCAACGGCCAGTGCCTTGGCCTTGTCGCCGATCTGCTTGCGCTGATCGGCTGTAACCTTGTCGTAGCTGGGGTAGCGGTCATTCACCTTGAGCCCGTCGAGTTCGCTGTCGAAGGCGTTGAGCGCGCTGTCGATAGCGGGCAACAGGTCGGCGGCGGACTTGACCAGCAACGGGCGCATCAGGTCGACCACCTTGCGCGCGACCTGCAGATTGGCGGCAAAGCCGTTCAAGTCGATGTGGCTGTAGCGTTCCTCTTCACCGCTCGCGGCCCGCACGTCCGCCAGGCTGTTGAGGTTGCGGACCACGATGCTCACCAGTTGCTCCGGGGGCAGGGACTGGGCCAGTAATTGCTGCTTGAGCGTGGTGACGTCGGTAACCAGGCGTTGGGCGACCGGCGCGAGGCCATCAAGGCTGTGTTGCTGGAACAGGCTGTATTCGAGGCGGTGGAAGCCGCTGAAGGCAGGGTCCTGCTCGCGCTGTTCAAAATAATCGGCGCGGGCATTGATCGCGTTATCCAATTCGGCCAGACGCTGAGACGCCGGCGCCAGGCGCTGATACGCCTCGCGCGCCGGTACATACAGCGCCTGGGCCTGGGCCAGGTCGCCGGCGGCGATGGCCTGTTGCAGGACCGTTACGGCCTTGACCAGCGCACCGCCTTGGCTGCTCAGGTACACGCGAAACTCCGACAACGGGCCGATAAAGGCCACCATCGACGGCTTGGCCTTGGCCTGGGCGTCAGACTCTGCCGTGGGCGTGACATGCAAGGTGCCGCGAGGGTTGCTCAGCAGGCCACAGGTAATGGCGTAGTCGCCGGGCAGCAGGTTGGCGTTGATCACTTGGCTCAGGCCTGGGGCGATGTTTTCCCGCTCTTCGACCACCAGCACGCCGTCGAGGATTTCCCACTCCACCGCGCGGTCGGAGCGGTTGATGATGCGAAAGCTGGCATGTCCTGCTGGTACCGTCAGGGCGTTGGGTTCGCAGGCGTGGCCGTGGATGGTCACCGCGATTTCATTGTGGTTGGTCTGGCGCTTGCCGGCGGCCAATTGCGAGGCGTAGTAGAACAGGCCTCCGGCGGCGATCATCACCACCACCGAGCCGGCCACGCCCCAGCGCAGGGCGCGGGACGGCGGGGCCGATTGAGGGGTTGGGTTGGACAAGAGACGGTCCTTACTGGCTGGAAACTGAAGAGGTATTGGCAACGGGCTGGGTAGGGGCCGCGGGCAGGAAGAACATCACCAGGGCCACCACCAGGTAAATCAGATAGGCGCCCAGGGTGCTCACGGTCGGCGCCTCCTGGTAACCGAACATACCGGCCAGTACCGAACCGAGCGGGCTGTCCATGGGCAACGCAGCGCTGAAGTCGAATAGCACGGTCTGCCAGTGATTCCACACGCCGGCTTCATGCAGGGCTTGCACCGAATTGGCGAGAATGCCGGCCGCGACCACCAGGATGAACAGGCCGGTCCAGCGGAAAAACGCACTGAGGTTCAGGCGCATGCTGCCGGAATAAATCAGCAAACCCACAACAATGGCCAGCGCCAGGCCAAGCAGGGCGCCCACCGGAGCGCCCGGACCTTCGCTTTGCTGGAACACGGCCAACAGGAAGAACACCGTCTCCAGCCCTTCGCGGGCCACGGCGAAGAACACCATGGCGATCAAGGCGAACACCTGATGCCTGGAGCCGGCCAGCGCATGATCGAGGGATTCATGCAGCGAGTGTTTAATCGAGCGCGCCACTTTGCGCATCCAGAACACCATGGAACTGAGGATGCCCACGGCCACCAGACCGACGACACCTTCAAACAATTCCTGCTGCTTTTGCGGGAATTCCGCACTGACCAACTCCAGGCCGCCGCCCACCAGCAGCGCCAGCGCTGCCGCCAGGAACACGCCGATCCACACTGCAGGCATCCACTGGCCACGCCCGGTCTGTTGCAGGTAACTGGCGATAATGCAAACGATTAATGCCGCTTCAATGCCTTCGCGCAGCATGATTAAAAAAGGAACGAGCATCGGGCACCCGGGCACAACTAGTTAGGGAGCTAAGTTGTAACATAATGATACTCATTGCTAAACAAGAAATATTGACCTTTGCTGAACGTGGGCTGAACGGTGGTGGCGAAGCGCAACCGCCTTTATGATGCAGACCACCCAGACTGCAGCCGGACAGTTCAACGCCCCATGTCGGAAAAAGACACTATCTCCATCCACCTTGTGCGCGAAGCGCTGTTGCACAGTTGCGCGCCGGGAGCGGCCACCGTTGAGGCATTGAGCAAAGTCGGGATTGACCCGGCGTTGCTTGAGCAGCCCGACGCTCGCGTGGCGGCCACGGCCTATGCACGTCTGTGGCGCTTGCTGGCGCGGCGCAGGGACGATGAGTTTTTTGGCATGGACCCACGCACACTCAAGTCCGGTAGCCTGGCGTTCCTGTGTCGCGCCTCCATGGCGCAACCCAGCCTGGCGGCCGGCCTGGAAACCGGCTTGGGGTTTCTCTCGTTGATGCTTGAGCATCTTCCGGCCCAACTGGTTCGCCAACAGAGTCTGGCGGAGATCGTCCTGCTGGAACCTGGTGAGCCAAAACGCGCTTTTACCTATTTCACCTATTGGATGATCGTCCACGGCGTCGCCTGCTGGCTGGCGGGGCGGCGCATCCCGATCCTCGCCATTGAACTGCGTTGCGCGCAGCCGGACTTCTGTGACGATTACCGGGTGATGTTTTCTGACAACCTGCGCTTTGACCGACCACGCACACGCATGATTTTTTCAGCCGATTGTCTCGACCTGCCGATCAAGCGCAGTCTGGAAGAACTCAAGCGCTTCCTTGCCCGTGCGCCGGCCAACATCCTGGTCAAATACCGCGATCCCGAAAGCCTCGCCACCCGCATCAAGCACGACCTGCGCCAGATGCCGCCCCATACCTGGCCTGAAACCGAGGGCCTTGCGGCCAGCTTGTGCATTTCCGCTTCCACACTGCGCCGCCGCCTGGCAGAGGAGGGGCAGACTTATCAGGGGCTCAAAGACGGTGTACGCAAGGAGCTGGCGATTGTGTGGCTGGCTGAACCGCAGATCAGTTTTGCCGAGATTGCGTCGCGGTTGGGGTTTGCCGATACCAGTTCGTTCTACAAGGCGTTCCGCAAGTGGTCCGGGTCCAATCCGGGGCACTTGCGCAGCCTGATTCTGCGCGACGCGAGTTGAGTCGGCGGCATTTAGCGTAGCGAAAGGTCTGGCTTGTGCCTCGTCTTTTTCCTATGGAGCCAGCGCAGACCTTCTCTCAGTCTGGAAACCCTTATTGAACGCTGGGTCATGGACGTGTTATCAAAAGTTCCTGCAGCAATACCTCTTCTCTCTTCAGCGCGTTTCGGTCCCCCACCTTTTGTTACCCCCCCTGAGGTCTCGTCATCGTGGGTTGCCGGGTCGGATCCCGCGCAACACAGATTCACTCAAGGCGAGGCGGACGCGATTGACCGGCAAGCCTGGTTGACCGTGTTGGAGCGCAGTGTGCTCGATAAGGCTGACTATGCCTTCGTCGACCTGGCGAACCTGCGGTTTAACCTGGCACCCCGTCCTGGCGCCGTCGACAAAGACACCACCGCGCTGGCGTTTCTGCAACAACGTTTTCCAGGGCTGAGTGGTGAAAACCTGCCGCGAACGGCCGCGCAGGTGCGTAACCTGATCAATTGGCAGCGTCTTGGGCTACCATCGAGTCCTGCCTTGGGCAACTACACCTGGGCATCTGCGCAGGCACCGGAGCCAGGCCACCCAAGCCTGAGCCTTGACGAACGCCAACGCTTGGTCGAGGCGTTAAGAACCTATGTCGGCGACGGCATCCTCACCAGCATGAACGTGACCACGCAAAACATGGATGATCAGATCACTCGGCATCTGAGTAGCCATGCACCGCTCAATCGCTATCGGCAGAACACATTGCTGGCTGCGATTGGGCGTGATCCTGCCGGGTTTACAAACAAGCAGCGCAACCAATTGCTGCTGACTGCCCTGATGTTGAGCATTGACCCCGAGCTGGGGCAGCGTAGAAACCATATCGCAGGTTATGATCTGTATTCACTGGCTAACGTCGGGCGTACCCTGGCAGAAGTCAAGGGCGACTTGAAGGCGCATCTGGTGCGCAATGGGCGCGTGCGGCCCGAGGCGGTGGATGCCACTGTGCATATCATGCTGGCCAGTGTCGCTCCAGAGTTTGTGCTGCCAGACACGCCGGATACGTTGCGCATCGGCTCTCCTGCCTGGGTGGTACTCAGGAAAACTGTCGCGTTGCTGGAGGAGTCAGCAGAGGGCTCCAGCCGCACCCTCACCTATGATCAGGTGCTGGAGCGCGCCATCCTCCAGGCCCTGACGCCGGAGCAAGTGGTGTTGTTTCATGCCATCGAAACAGAACCGCTGCTTGATTGGGCAACGATGCACGGGGTCATTGCTCGGCGAGCGGACGATCAGTACACCGCCCAAGACCTGCAAGTCGCGGCGACAAAATACAACGACTATATCGAGAGCTCTCATCAGGCGCTTATAACACTGAGCACCCCGATAAAAGACCGGCGAGCGCGAGCGCAGGCTGACCTCGAACGCGTGCTTCCGGGGCACGATCTGAACGAACCGATGCATACCGTGGCGTACCGGTTTCCCCAGTTGCTGTCTAATATGGTGCCCGGGTTACCCTGGTTGCAGCGCAGTCTCGGCTTTAAGGAAAGCCTGGTTGACCTGCACATGAGCGGCAATCTCAAGTACGGTGAATTTGCCTCGACCAAGCTTGTGGATATGACTGGCGCCACGTTGTTCAAAGATGAATATGACCCCAGGCTGGCTTCCCTGCGGGTGCACTTCACGAGGTTGAAACATTCCGGGCAGTCCCTTGCCGAGGCTGTCAAGGGTGATACCGAGCGTTTTCAAAAGGCCGTCTCCACGGGCCTGAAAGACATTCTCAGCAAAATGCCCTACGCGGACCGGCAGGCACTGGCCACTCAGGAACTGACCTTTTATCGAGTCGAGGCCGAGTCCATTAATGGCGCAGGTACTTCCATAACAGATGCCGATGAGCAACTCCAGGCGGTGAGGGGGCGCTATGGCTTCCTGATCGGCGTCGGGCAGGGCAAAGATGCCAAGTGTTATGAGTTTTTTCCCATGAGCGGGACCTATGTCGAACGGCACGACTTCAAGGCGATGCTGGACAAAGGCGAGGCAATCGTCCCGCGGTTGTGGGTGACCCGTATGAAGTCCCACGTGGACGGTCCACGGGCGGGGGCATCCGAGGTGCAGATCAGGGCATTGCGCGAAACACTGCCGGCGGCGACATCTTCACAAACGCTGGCACCGCTTGGTTTTTTTTCGGAGCGGGCCAATGCGATTGCTGACTACGTAGCCCAACGCAATCTGGTGCTGGATCCCGAACAACTCCTCACTACCGCAATGGGGCAAACGGCCTCGGAGCGTTACCAGGATCGGGTCAAACGGGTCAGTAAAACACTTGTAAATACATTGATTCCCTTCAAGGCTTGCTACGACGACATTGTCTCCGGGCACGTCAAAAAAGATCTGAGAGCGTTGACAGGGTGCGCCACCGACGTTGCGGTAGCCATTACTGTCGTCGCAGGAGGTGCAGCGGAGGGGGCTGCAGCGTTCGATAAGGCGCAAACCGGCTTTTCCAGGCTGGCGGCGGCTACCCGGGCGGTGGGGACAGTCACCAACGGTTTGCTCAATCCATTCGCCGGCCTCTCTGAACCTCTGCTCAAAGCCGCCAAGTGGGTAGGAAGCCGCCTGTATCGGCTTGGAGAGAAGTCCCAGAGCGTGGTGCGCGCCGCTTGGAAAGCGCAACTCGAAGAACAACGGGTCGGGCGCGTTCGGCAAATGCGCCGCGACTCGCTAAAAAGCACAGAAAAGCCGCAGGAAGAGCGCCCGGTGGAGACGCAACCGAACGAAGGCAAGGTCAAGCCAGGGCCGAGAGCCACACGCGCGGAGGTCAAGGAACTCATCGAGCGTTCGCAGCCGCTGATGGTGTCCAAGGTGGACGATGCACTTAAAGCGCTAGCAGACCCTGCGCTGACTGAAGACGTGGACTTTGTGCTCAAGAGCTTCCAGGGCATTAGACCTGATCACGCACGAAAACTGATGACCTCTCGCCTTACACGGCTCAAGACCAACGCTCAAGCGCTGACCACCAGAAACATAAAGTTCATGCGCTCCCGGGACCAACGATGGGTGGCGCAGGTCATCCCGGAAGATTTCAAGGTCGATAAGACGGGGAAATTCATGGAGGTCAACATCGATGGTGCCAAGCGCTATTACCAGCATTTCGGCTCCCACGAAGGCGCTATGAGCAACGCGTTGATTCATGAATTGGACCACCTGCCAGGCCCTGTGAGCCGAGGTACGCTTGATCTCGCCTACCTCACGCGGTTGAGAACAGATGAAGAAAATGCGGCAGGTTTGCTCAACCTGGCCAACGGGCATACCGACCCTGCAGTGTTGGTCCTGCCAGGTGAAGATGCACCAGTCCTTGTGGGCAAGACGGGCGTCAACATGTATGGCTCCCGCGCCGGCAATCTCAACGCGGAGTCCACGATGACCAGTGTTGCCCTGCTGTCTCAGCTCAAGACAGACCCCAACTTGTTCAAGCAGAACCGCGCGATAATTGAAGCCGCGCAGGCGGCTTTTGGGGAATTACCGATCACCGATCAGGTACCCATAAGAATCGTCAGCAAACGCTCTGCGCGCGCCCCCGCGCCAGGGTTGATCTACGCGATGGACCAGGGCTCCAGGAAGCTGATCGGAGTTTACCGATTAATGCAGCAGCCTCCCGGTACAGTGCTTCCCGAGCGCCCGCTCACGCATCAGCCGGCACGTGACCAGGCGTTCAAGGCCTATGTGCAAGAGCACTTGGTATTTTAAAAAAGGTTCTTTTTAGAATGGGCCGCCAGGACGGCACCTGACTTGCTTGAAAGTGGCGTTACAGGCGGGATCAGGAAATAACTGACAGCGCCCTTCGCTTGAGTATGACAGACCCTGCCTTATTGTTTTTAGGAAGTGGCTGGCATATCCGAAGCAAAAAATCGTGCACAGTTTTAATGGTGATCCTACGCGGCCGCTACAGAGGCTTTTGGATAGAGGGGTCACAGTACTTAACTGTGAGGGCGTTGCTATAGCTGAATGAGCACGTGGTGTGATGACCTTCATGCGTTAAGTTTTCAATCCATAATGTGATGGTGAACTTATGAAGCGTTTAATTGCGTTACCCTTTAGTGCGTTGATGGTGGTGTCTGTTCAGGTGTCTGCGCTTTGCTTGAATATTTCAGAGAGCTTCACCGGGATAATCGGGCCTGGAGGTGATAGTGTCGCCCATGGTCCCTTCACGATAAGTGGTGCGAACGGTTGCTCCGGCGCAAATATAAATGCCATGGTTTCCGCTGGCGGTGCAGGGAGAAGTCCTCAGATTTATATTGATCAAGAGGTCGGCAGTTCCTGGAAAGCCGTCGCCGGTAACGCGCTTTCAGCCAATACTTCCTGGGTAGGAACCTCAGGTACCTATCGAGTGAGGCTTCACAACCCGGATGGGGAATCAAAGTCCTATTCGGGTACCGTTAGATACGGCCGCTGACCCATAGATAAATAAGGTGTGCCAGAGGTTCTGGCACACTTCGATTTGGGTTTCTGCGTCGGGATCAAGCATGCTCTTCGACTGACAGATCATTTTTCGAAGAGTTCGAGAAGTACGCCAACGCATTAATAGCGCGATTAGCATCCACCATCCCTTTTATGTATTCAGGAATGCCTTGCGATCGCCCCACGCTTGGGTTGCTTTTAACAAAGTCAAGGTAATCATCCAGCTTTTCGTTGAATAGGGCGATTGCGTTGAATTTTACCTGTGTGTTTGTTTGTTTTCCGTTGGCATCAAATGCACCATCTCCAAATGTGAATACGCCGAAAGCGTTTGCATCAATGATATTGCTCTCGTACAACCGCCTTCCGACCACTTTTAGCTCGTCAGTGCTAATAGATGTCATGTCATAGCTCTTTAAAAACTGCTTCAGGTCAGCAAGATGCGTTTGCTGCCACACTCGCAGTTCATCAACGGCTTTGGACTCTTCAGTAAAAGTAAACGTGTTCGTCGTTTTCTCTGGGTTTTTGATGACAAAAGCATCTGCCTGCTTAGAAAGCGCATTGGGCATTACCACTCTCATATCCATGCTCGTCTCCTTATAGGATGAAAGGTTCACCCTGCTATCGACCCCTTGCGACAGATATTTAACCTGTTTGAATATTTGGGAAACTTCTTTCAGATAAGTATTACACGTAGGCCAAATTGATTGATCCGCTAATGCCAGGCTAAAAAAAAGCCCCGCGACCGAATGGATCGCAGGGCTAAAAATTGGCTGGATGCGACCAACCAAAGGAGCTCTTTACATCACTTGCTGCTAGCCACCACTGTATCCGGCTGCCAACCACCCCCAAGGGCCTTGTAGATTGCGACGATGCCGCGATACAGGTCGACTTCGGCCTGGGCCTGGGCGTCTTCGGCGGCCAGGCGTTCGCGCTGGGCGTCGAGCAGGACCAGGAAGTCCACGGTGCCTTCGCGGTAGCGGATCGCCGCAAGGTCGGCGGCGGCGCGGCTGGATTCGCTTTGGCGGATCAGCGAGACCAAACGTTGCTGGCGCTTGCCGTAGTCGCTGAAGGCGTTTTCAGACTCTTCCAATGCCAGCAACACTTGCTGTTCATAGGTCGCCAGTGCGCCATCGGCTTCGGCATTCGCGCCACGCAAACGCGCGCGTACGCTGCCCAGGTCAAACGCGGCCCAAGTGATGCTCGGCCCTAGAGACCAGGCATTCGCGGCGGCCGAGCCGATCTGCGAACCGCGCCCGGCGGTGAAGCCGAGGAAACCGCTGAGGCTCACCCGTGGGAACAGGTCGGCCTTGGCCACGCCGATACGTGCGGTGGCGGCGGCCAGTTTGCGTTCGGCGCTGAGGATGTCCGGGCGCCGTTGCAGCAGTTGCCCTGGGTCGCCAATCGGCAACGCCTTGGCAATCGCTGGCAAGTCTTTCGGGCTCAGGTCCACGCTCAGCTTGTCGGGGCGCTGGCCGAGGAGGGTGGCGATGCGGTTGCGCTCGCGCACTTGTTCAGCCTGCAGTTGCGGCACGCTGGCTTCCACCGCCGCCAGGCGCGCATCGGCACGTTCCACGTCGAGCTGATCACCGACGCCAGCATCACGCAGGCTGACGGTGATGGCACGCGACTCCTGCTGGTTCTTCAGGTTGTCCAGGGCAATACGTTCGCGCAGTTGCGCACCGCGCAGTTGGCCGTAGGCATCCACCAGCTCGGCAATCATGGTGACTTGCAGCTGGTACAGGTCGGCTTCGGCCACCTGTTGGTCGGCGTCACTGGCTTCCAGGTTGCGGCGGATACGTCCGAACAAATCCACTTCCCAGGCCATGTCCAGGCCCAGGTCGTAGCGCTCGCTGTTAACGCGTTTGGTGGTCTGGCCGGGAATCTGGCCCTTGCCCACATCGCTGCTGGCGCGGGAGGTGACCACCGGCATGATGTCGTTGGCCGCATCATCACGGATGGCCCGTGCCGCCCGCAGACGGGCGAAGGCCACGCGCAGGTCGCGGTTGCCGCTCAGGGACTGGGTCACCAGCTGGTTGAGGGTCGGGTCGTCGAACTGCTGCCACCAGATGCCTTCGTATTTGGCGTGGTCGTAGCTCTTGGTGTCGGCGGCGGCCGTGATATTGGCCGCCTCCAGTTGCTGGGTCTTGTAGTCCGGGCCTACGGCACAGGCGGCGAGCGCCAGCACCAACAGGCTCGGCAGGAATACTTTCACACTCATTGCTGTGTCTCCAGCTTCAAGGCCTTGGCCGCTTTGCGCGCTTCACTGCGCTCGACATAGCGACGGATCAGTACGTAGAACACTGGTGTCAGCAACAGACCGAAGAAGGTCACACCGATCATCCCGGAGAACACCGCCACGCCCATGGCATGGCGCATCTCGGCGCCGGCACCGCTGGAGAGCACCAACGGCACCACACCCATGATGAACGCGAACGAGGTCATCAGGATCGGCCGCAGACGCAGGCGGCAGGCTTCCAGTACCGCGGCGAGCGGATCGAGGCCTTCCTGCTGTTTATCCTTGGCAAATTCGACGATCAGAATCGCGTTCTTGCACGCCAGGCCCACCAGTACGATCAGGCCGATCTGGGTGAAGATGTTGTTGTCGCCGCCCGAGATGATTACCCCGGTAATGGCCGACAGCAGCGTCATCGGTACGATCAGGATCACCGCCAGCGGCAGGCTCCAGCTTTCGTATTGGGCGGCCAGTACCAGGAACGCCAGCAGCACACAGAGCGGGAACACGAACAGCGCGGTATTGCCCGAGAGGATTTGCTGATAGGTCAGGTCGGTCCACTCGTAGGTCATGCCGTTGGGCAGTTCATCTTTGAGCAGTTTTTCAATCGCGGCCTGGGCCTGGCCGGAGCTGTAGCCCGGCGCGGCGTTGCCGTTGATTTCTGCGGTGATGAAGCCGTTGTAGTGCATCACGCGGTCCGGGCCCGAGGTGTCGCTGACCTTGATAAAGGTCGCCAGCGGGATCATCTCGCCTTTGTTGTTACGCACTTTCAGTTGGCCGATCTGGTCAGAGTCCTGGCGGAACTGTTGCTCGGCCTGCACGTTGACCTGGTAGGTACGCCCGAAGCGGTTGAAGTCGTTGGCATACAACGAACCCAGGTAGACCTGCAGCGTGTCGAAGATGTCGCTGATCGCCACGCCGTGGGTCTTGGCCTTTTCGCGGTCAATGGCGGCGTCGACTTGCGGCACGTTCACTGTGTAGCTGGTGAACAGGCCGAACAGTTCAGGCACGCCGTGGCTCTTGGCGATCACGTTCTGCACTTCTTTATACAGCTCGTCGTAGCCGAGGTTGCCACGGTCTTCGATCTGCAGGCGGAACCCGCCGATGGTGCCCAGGCCTTGTACCGGCGGCGGCGGGAAGATCGCCATGTAGGCTTCTTCGATATTGGCGTATTGGCCGTTCAGTGCACCGGCAATCGCACCGGCAGACATGCTTGGGTCTTTGCGCTCATCAAAGGGCTTCAAGGTCACGAACACGATGCCGCTGTTCGGACTGTTGGTGAACCCGTTGATCGACAGGCCCGGGAAGGCAATTGCGGCTTCCACGCCGGGTTGTTTAAGGGCGATCTCCGACATGCGCTTCATCACGTTTTCGGTGCGGTCCAGGCTCGCCGCGTCGGGCAGTTGGGCGAAGGCCACCAGGTATTGCTTGTCCTGCGCCGGTACGAAACCGGTCGGCGTGTGGGCAAAGCCGAAGAACGTCAGCACCATCAAACCCGCGTAGACGAACAAGGCAATACCGCTGCCGCGAATCACACGGCGCACGGTGCCTACGTAGCCATGGCTGGCCTTTTCGAAAAAGCGGTTGAAGGGACGGAACAGCCAGCCCCCGAAGACCTTGTCGAGGAACTTGGAGAAACGGTCCTTCGGCGCGTCGTGACCGCGCAGCAGCACAGCGGCCAGGGCAGGGGACAGGGTCAGGGAGTTGAACGCCGAGATCACGGTTGAGATCGCGATGGTCAAGGCGAACTGCTTGTAGAACTGCCCGGTCAAGCCACTGATAAAGGCGGCTGGAATGAACACCGCGCACAGCACCAGCGCCGTGGCGATGATCGGGCCGGTAACCTCGCTCATGGCTTTTTCGGTCGCCGGGAACGGCTCCAGGCCCAGTTCGATATTACGCTCGACGTTCTCCACCACCACGATGGCGTCGTCCACCACGATACCGATGGCCAGCACCAGGCCGAACAATGACAGGGCGTTGAGCGAGAACCCGAACAGGTGCATCACCGCAAAGGTACCGATCAAGGATACCGGCACCGCCACCAATGGAATGATCGAGGCGCGCCAGGTCTGCAGGAACAGAATCACCACCAGCACCACGAGGATCAGTGCTTCAAACAGGGTATGCACCACCGCTTCGATGGAACCGCGCACAAAGATAGTCGGGTCATAGGCGATGCGGTAATCCATGCCCGCCGGAAAGCTCTTTTTCAGCTCGGCCATTTTGCTGCGTACATCGTTGGAGATGTCGATGGCATTGGAGCCTGGACGCTGGAAAATCGGAATCGCAACGGCGGGCTGGTTATCGATCAACGAGCGCAGCGCGTATTGGCTGGAGCCCAGTTCGACCCTGGCGATGTCCTTGAGGCGGGTGATTTCACCGTTGGCGCCGGCGCGAATCACGATGTTCTCGAACTCTTCCTCAGTGACCAGGCGGCCCTGGGTATTGACCGACAACTGGAAGCTTGTGTCACTCGGCGCAGGCTGGGCGCCCAGGGCACCGGCTGCCACCTGGCGGTTCTGCTCGCGGATCGCCGTGACCACATCAGTCGCCGTCAGGTTGCGCGAAGCGGTTTTGTTCGGGTCCAGCCACACGCGCAGGGAGTAGTCGCCCATGCCGAACAACTGCACGTCACCGACGCCGCCCAGGCGGGCCAGTTCGTCCTTGATATTGAGGATCGCGTAGTTGGACAGGTACAACATGTCATAACGCTGATCCGGGGAGGTCAAGTGCACCACCATGGTCAGGTCGGGGGAGGCCTTGTCCACGGTAATACCGATGCGCGTCACTTCCTCCGGCAGCTTGGGCTGGGTGCGCGTCACACGGTTTTGCACCTGCACCTGCGCGTTGTCCAGGTCGGTACCCAGGGCGAAGGTGATGGTCAGGGTCAGCTTGCCGTCGGCGGTGGACTGCGAGGACATGTACAGCATGTTCTCGACACCAGTGATGGCTTGCTCCAACGGCGCGGCCACGGTTTCACCGATGACTTTGGGGTTGGCACCCGGGAAGTTGGCGCGCACTACCACGGTCGGCGGCACCACCTCCGGGTATTCGCTGATCGGCAGTTGAAACAGCGAGATTGCACCTGCGATCAGGATCAACAGCGACAGCACCGCTGCGAAGATCGGCCGTGAAATGAAGAACTTGGAAAAATTCATCTTGAGTCGTATCCCTTAACCGCGTGGAGTCGCGACGCTTGCGAGCTTGGGCGCGGGTTTCTCCGGCGCCACTTGCTCCAGGTTGCTGGCTTCAAGGGCTTGTCGTTGTTGGGCCAAGGCGGCGAGGGTTTCCTTGCTGGCCATCGGGATGGTTTCGGGTGCGACCGGCGAGCCTGGGCGTACACGCTGCAGGCCCTTGACGATCACGGTGTCGTCCTTGGTCAAGCCGCTACGCACGATGCGCAAGCCTTCGATTTTCGGCCCCAGTTCCACCGCGCGATAAGCCGGCTTGTCGCCGTCCATCACCAGCACGAATTTCTTGCCCAGGTCAGTGCCGACGGCTTCGTCGTTGATCAACACCGCCGAATAGGTGCCGCTGCCGACCAGTTTCAAGCGCGCATACAGGCCAGGGGTGTATTCGCCCTTGCTGTTGTCGAACACCGCACGGCCACGGATGGTGCCGGTAGCCGGGTTGACCTGGTTGTCGACGAAGTTCATCTGGCCCAGGTGCGGGTTACCGGTTTCGTTGGACAGGCCCAGGTACACAGGGGTGGTTGCGCCGCGCCGGCCTTCACGGGCCAGTTCGGTGTACTTGAGGAACACGCGCTCATCGGCATCGAAGTAGGCATAGACCTTGTCGGTGGAGACCACGCTGGTGAGCGCAGTGGTATCGGCGGTCACCAGGTTGCCGGCGGTGATTTCGGCACGGCTGACGCGGCCACTGATGGGCGAGGTCACGCGGGTGAAGCTCAGGTTCAGCTTGGCCAGGTCCAACTGCGCCTGGATCCCGGCCATCGCGGCACGGGCTTCCTGGGCGGCGGTGGTGCGCGAGTCGGCCAGTTCGGCGGAGATCGCATTGCTCTGGCGCAGGCGTTCGCCGCGTTGCGCTTCGTTTTCGCTGCGGGTGGCGGCGGCTTTGGTCTGAGCCAGTTGGGCCTCCAGGCGGCGTACTTCGGCCTGGAACGGGCGCGGGTCGATCTGGAACAGTAGGTCGCCTTTCTTGACCAAAGCGCCTTCAGTAAAAGCGACTTGGTCAATCTGGCCGGACACCCGAGGACGAATCTGCACGGTTTCCGGCGCTTCAAGGCGCCCGGTGAACTCGTCCCACTCGTTGACCGGTTGTTCCAGCACCTTGGCCACGCTGACCTTGGCAGGAGGCATGGCGGCCGCCTGTTCCTGGGTCTTGCCGCACGCGCTCATCACCACCACGGCCAATATCGCCAGAGGGAAGCGCAAATGTTTGAGTGACTGTTCCATGAGGTGCATCCGCCAATGTATTTGAGATGGGCGGATCATGCGCGGGGAGGTGCTATGTCACGAATCGAATGAAGCAAAGGTAACTATCATTCGGAATGATATAAGCGCGGAGTCAGCCCTCTAGCATGGGGGTTTTGTTAGGGAGCTATCAATGTGATTGATGACAAAAGACTGTTGCTGAGGGTGCAAGGAACTTTCCCAGCAATCCGTGGGACCATCACCGCGCCTCAAACGCGTCGCCCAGAAAGTCGATCAAGGACCGCACCGACGGCATCAGCCCACGCCTGGAGGGGAACACGGCGGTGATCACGCCTTCAGCGGGTTGCCATTCAGGCAATACGGCAATCAAACGGCCATCGGCCAGTTCGTCTTTCACGACTACCTGCGGCAGGTTGGCGATGCCCACGCCCGCCAGTGCTGCGTTTTTCAGGGTCGACATATCATCGCTGACCAGGCGTGGCGTGTGCGCGACCTGGGCCGTCGCGCCGTCCGGCCCGGTCAGGTCCCACAGGTACGCAAGCAACGGGTTGCCCCAATGGATCGTCGCCAGCCCGGCAAGGTCAGCCGGTAGCGAGGGCAGGGGAGCGTCCTGCAAAAAAGTCGCGCTCGCCACCAGTACCTGAGGACTTTTAGCCAGTACCTTCATGACCAGCTCACTGCTTTCCAGCGGCGGGAAACACAGGTTCAAGGCCATGTCATAGCCTTCGCTGATGATGTCGACCTTGCGGTTGAAGCTTTTCACGTTCAGTTCGACGCTGGCGCATTGCGCCATGAATTGGGCGAGCATCGGCGCCACCCAGTAGTTGAGCAGCGCAGTGGTGCAACTCAAGCGGATCACGCCCCGCGGCTCTGATTTGTTGAAGGCAATCACATCTTCGGCCGACTCGGCTTCGGCAATCATCGCCACGCAATGGCGGTAATAGGCCTGGCCGATATCGGTGACCTGGAACTGGCGCGTCGAACGCTGTATCAGCCGCGCCCCCAGCCTGGCTTCAAGCTGGCTGACTCTGCGGCTCAAGGTCGATTTGGGCAGGTTCAGCGCACGGCCCGCCGCCGCAAAGCCGCCGTACTCGACCACCTTGGCGTAGAGGAAGAGTTCGTTGAGGTCGAACATGGGCAGTGTTCCATTTTTGAGATGACCAAGATTAATTCAACTTAGCCAGTATCGACAGCCATGTACACTCCGTTCAAATCGACGCAGTCACCGAGGGCACCACATGATCGACCGTTTGCGCTGGGCAACCCATCGTCTCACCAAGCGATTGTGGTTCAGAGCCTCCTTGTTCTCGCTTCTAGGGGTCGCTACGGCACTGCTTGCCGTTGTGTTCAAAGACTTCGTTCCCGAGTCCCTGCCCACGCGCATCGGTGCAGATGCGGTGGACAAGATTCTGGGCATCATTGCGTCCAGCATGCTGGCCGTCACGACCTTTTCTTTGAGCACGATGGTCACCGCGTACGGTGCCGCAAGTAGTGGTGTGACCCCGCGAGCCACCACTTTGGTGATGGAAGACACTACGACGCAAAACGCCCTCGCTACGTTTATTGGCTCATTTCTTTTCAGCCTGGTAGGCATCATTGCCCTGAGCACCGGCGCCTACGGCGCGCAGGGTCGCGTGCTGCTGTTCGCGGTGACCATCGCCGTGGTTGTACTGGTGGTCTACACCCTGCTGCGGTGGATCGACCATTTGTCCAAGCTCGGCAGGGTAGGAGAAACCATCGACCGCGTCGAAAAAGCGGCCATGGCGGCCATCAGCCAACGCGCCCAATGGCCCTGCCTCGGCGCTGCAGCCTACCCGACCGATCACGCTCTGGCCCCCGGCGCAATGACCATCGAAAGTGAGCAGACGGGCTATGTGCAGCATATCGACGTGTTGGCCTTGGGCGCTATCGCGCAGCATGACTGCACGCATATTTACCTGGAGGTGGTGCCGGGAACCTTCGTACACGAAGGCATGCCACTGTTGCACGTGGTCAGCCTGGGCACCAGGCAAGACGATGGCACACAGGCCACCAGGGAAAAGATCCTGTCTACGCTGACCATCGGTAACCGTCGCACATTCGAACACGATCCCCGTTTCGGCCTCTGCGTCCTCTCTGAAATCGCTTCGCGCGCGTTGTCACCTGCCGTCAACGATCCAGGTACCGCTATTGATGTGATTGGTCGGGGAGTGAGAACGTTGACATGCTGGGGTAAGCCCGGCGGGTCTGGCCGGCAGACAGATCAGCAGTGTGAGCAGGTATTTGTTCGAGGGCTGAACGTCGATGATCTGTTTGAGGATTTCTTCGCCCCGATCAGCAGAGACGGTGCAGGTGTGTTCGAAGTGGATGCTCGCCTGTTGAAAGCCCTTATCAGCCTTGCCGAAATAAACCCTGTTCTGTTCAAAACGGCGTGCCTTAGGCAGGCGGACCAACTCATCACACGCGCGCATGCAACACTGACACTGCAGCATGAGAAGGAGCGACTAAGCGCCTTGGCCAAGGCGATAGGCGTGTAGGAGGCTACTGGGCCTGCGCAGCGGCACTCAAGGTAGGGAATTAATGGCCTTTATGACCGCATCGGCGATGGTCTTTGTAATAAGCCGACGCTGACAGTTATCAATCGTCGGGCTCAGCCATGTGGGCAGGCTGTTCAGTACGGGCAAAATCGCCGTGAGCGCTCCCTCACGCAACGGCCCGCCGGGCTGATGGCCCTGCTGGCCGATCACCTTCATGAGTTGCGACTCATAGGCTCGCCTCAATCGCTCAACGCTCGCCTGCATCGGAGCGCCCAGGCAATTGGCGTCCATGACCGCTAACTTGAAGTGCCCGGTCATCTGTTCATGCAATTGAAGATGGCCTTCGATCAGTGTTGTCAGACGTTGTGCCGGCGTCAATCTACGGGTGTTGATCCGGTCGACGTGCGACAAGAGCGCCTGATACAGCTCTATCAGCCACTCATACAACATGGCTTCCTTGCTCTCTACATGGTGATAAATTGCTCCCGGGCTGATGCCAACATGCGCTGCCAATTCGCGCATGCTGACCTGGCTGAAACTACGCTCCTTGAACAGCTCCAGGGCTCTGCGCTGAAACTCCGAGCGGCTGAGCGCGAGAGCCGTCCTCATGTGTCGAGTGCCTGCTGCTTGGCAATTTCCTGGTTGCGCAGTATGAACCGCTGCAACTTACCACTGGGGGTCTTGGGCAGTTGCTCGACGAACTCGATTTCCCGTGGGTACGCATGCGCAGCCAGGCGCTGTCGGACATGCAGGCGCAAGACTTCTGCCAACTCGACACTGGGCAGGTACTCACGATTGAGCACGACAAACGCCTTGATCAGTTCGGTGCGTTGCGGGTCGGGCTTGCCGATCACCGCGGTTTCGACGACTGCCGGATGTTCAACGAGCGCGCTCTCCACATCGAAAGGCCCCACGCGGTAGCCGGACGTGGTGATCACATCGTCGTTACGGCCGACAAAGCTGATACTGGCGTCTTCATTGAGCTCCACGATATCGCCGCTCAAGTAGTAACGGCCCACAAACGCCTTGGTGGGCATGTGAAGGTAGCCATTGAACCAGCACAGGGGCGAGCGCTCGCGATCCACCGCCAGTACGCCCGGCTGGCCTGTCGGCAACTCCCTGTGCGCATCGTCCAGCACGACAATCCGGTACCCCGGCACCGCATAACCGGCAGAACCCTCGCGGACCCGATGGCGTAACCCATGGTGATTGCACAGCACCATGCCGATTTCGGTTTGGCCGTAATGATCGTGAATGACCACGCCTAGCTGTTCGGCGAACCAACGGATGACTTGTGGGTTGAGCGGTTCGCCGGCGCTGCTGACGACACGCAGTTGGCCACGTACGGCGTCGGCGAACTCGGCCCCGGCGTCAATCAGCAGGCGAAAGGCCGTAGGCGAGCCGGCCAGGTTGCTGATCCCGTACTTGGCGATAATCCGGCTGGTGCTTTGCGTGGTGAAAGGGCCGTCATGGAACAGCGTGGCCCGGCCGCACGCCAGTGGCCCGGTCACTGCGTAATACAAGCCATAGGCCCAGCCGGGGTCGGCGAGGTTCCAGAAACGGTCGTCTTCGCGCAGGTCGATTGAATCGCGCATATAACTTTTGAAGGCAAGGATGGCGCTCAAAGGCACCTCCAGCGGCTTGGCCGGCCCTGTGGTGCCCGAGGTGCACATCAGCAGGAACGGCGCACGGGCGTCCAGCAGCTCAGGTGTGCAGTCGGGTTGTTGATGTTCCAGCACATCCCAAAACGCGTAGTCGCTGGGACGCCGTGAGGTGGCGTCGGTCACGATGACGTGGGGGCAGTCGAAGAGCTCGTCCAGCTTGGGACGATTGTGGGCGTCGGTCACGATCCAGCGCGCGTTGGAACAGTCCAGTCGCTGTTCAATGGCCTTGGGGCCGAACGCGGTAAAGAGTGGTTGGTAGACCGCCCCGATGCGCCAGGTTCCCAAGATGGCAATCACCAGTTCAACCGTGCGTGGCATCAGGCCGGCAACCCGATCCCCCGGCTGCACGCCATGGGCTCGCAGGAAGTTGCCGAAGCGCGCCGCGTGCGCCTGCAGTTCGCTGAAGGTGTGCTGCGTGGCGTGGCCATCGCGCGTTTCACAATACAACGCCACGCCATTGCCATGGGCATGCCGGTCGCAGCATTCAATGCAGGCATTCAAGGCGCCGGGTTCGCCGTGCAAGTCCCGGGCAGCCAGCTGTAGATAATCGAAGGATGAGACTGCTGAGTCGTAATCGCGCATAACGTACCTGATTATTATTGTTGGAATATGTGCTTTGCCCACGCAGGCTGCGCGGCCACCTCTACCTCGGTCAAATGGGGTCAGCCTACAAGGACGGCGTCGGGGCCGATAAGGCCAGGGAGTCAAAGGTTGTCGCCCCCGGCAGGGCTTGCCAGGCCGAGGGGCCAGCGGCGATTTCCTGAGCGCTCAGCAGGCAATTGTCGAGTGCGCGCTGCAGTGCCTGGGTGTCCAGGCCCTGGCCGATAAAGACCAGCTCTTGCCGGCAATCGCCGACAATGCTGTCCCACTTGGCCATGATGTTCTGCAACCGATATTCATCCAGCGGCCATTGCGCCTGCTCGATGAAGTTCCACCAGTGCCCGACGTAGTCCCACTGGAATTGCCTGCCGCTTTGCACCAGCAGGCCGGTTTCCAAGTGCCTGCTGGCGAGCCAGAAGTAACCTTTGCTGCGCAACAGTCGCCCGTTTCGCCAGGGCTGCTGGAGAAAATCGAGTAATCGCTGTGGGTGAAAGGGGGCACGCTCGCGGTACACCCAGGAGGTCACGCCATAGGTGTCCGATTCAGAGGCCGGTGCGTCGTCGGCCTGCATTTTTTTCATCCAGCCGGGCGAGGCCACAAGGCTGGGCAAATCAAACAGGTGAGTACCGAGGATGGCGGATAACTCCACGTTACCCTGAGTCATCGGTATGATCCGCGCGCTCGGGTTAAGGCCGGCGAGGATCGCGTGCACGGCCTGGTAGCCGGGCTCGTCGATCAGGTCCAGTTTGTTGACGAGAATGACATTGGCGTATTCCACTTGCTCGATCAGCAGGTCGGTCAGGTGGCGCGTGGGTGCGTCGTCGCGGTCCACAATGTCCGGCGATTCGAGCAATGCCTCAAAGCGACTGCCATCGACCACCGTCACCAACGTATCGAGCCGCGCCAGTTCGCTTAGGCTGAAGCCCTGCGCGTCGAGGAAGGCGAACGTCTCGGCAACCGGCATCGGCTCGGAAATCCCCGTGGACTCGATCAACAAGTAGTCGAAACGTTGCTGGCGTGCCAGGGCGCTGATCTGCTCGAGCAAATCGGCGCGCAGCGTGCAGCAGATGCAGCCATTGCTCATCTCGATCAACTCATCGCGGCCCCGGTGCAGCGCTACGTCGCGCCGCACCTGCTCGGCATCGATGTTGACCTCGCTCATATCATTGACGATGACCGCAACGCGCAGGCCGTCGCGATTGCGCAGGATATGGTTGAGGAGGGTGGTTTTGCCGGCGCCGAGGAAGCCGGAAAGCACCGTCACCGGCAGTCGGCCTGCCAAGGCACCGTCCATCATGCGTTCACCGTGCCATCGGCGTGGTCCAGGTAGCTTTCGAACAGGTCGACCACCACGAACCCCTCATCTGCTGCATCGCCCCAGAGATCTTTCACGCGAAACTCGACGTGGTAGGTCGGCTGATGCGCCGCGCTCAGATCGCCGTGGCCGATAGCGTCAGGGAAGGGCCACTTTTGCACGGTGCGGTGCACAACCACGCCTTCTTTGCCGCGCACGTAGGCCGGCATGCGGGTATGCCCGGCCACATACTCGTTGCGCACCACCACCCGGTCGCCCACTTCAAAGGGCGGGCGGCCGCTGATCGCCGGGCGCCCGCTGGCATGCGCGGGGTTCGCCAGCTTGAAGTGCGAACCCAGGGCCTGGTCGAGTTCCGCCTGGGTGATCACACCGGTTTCGACCAACAGGGTGGCGGTCGCGATGACATAGCGTTCGTAGTATTGGGTGCCGACATGTTGGCGCACGTCGAGGCGCTCCACGGCATGGCGAACTTCGTCCACGCTGAACTTTTTCAAGTGATCGGCACCGACAAACATCAGGCTGTAGGCCAGGTGTTCCCAGTCCTGCTTGAACACGGGTTGGTAGCTCAGGCTGTTGATGGTGTGAGGGATTTTGCCAAAGCCTTGAAACCCACCGAGATCGTGAAAGCCATCCATTGTGAATACCTCTGAAAAATGCAAAAAACAAAGGGCACCGTTTACGCCACGTAAGGCAGCGCCACGCCGATAAGGACATCCTTGGTGATCAGTTTTCGCAGGGCCTCTTCATCCATGGATTCGCTGCCCTTGGGCCGTACAGGCAGCACCAGATAGCGGGTTTCGGCGCTGGTGTCCCATACCTTGACGATGACGTCGGCCGGCAGCTCGGTGCCCAGCTCCCGCAGGACGGTGCGCCCTTCGCGCACCAGTCGGGCGCGGAACTCGAAGCCCTTGTACCACTCCGGCGGCAAACCCAGGACAGGCCAGTTGGTGCAGGAGCACAGGCTGCACACAATCACGTTTTTCACGCTGGGCGTGTCTGGCAGCGCAACAATGTATTCACCCTGCGGGCCGGTATAGCCAAATTGGGCGCACGCCGCGGTGCCGTCTTTGAGCAGCAGTTCGCGAAACTGCGGGTCCACCCAGGCTCTGGCGACCACTTGAGCCCCGTTCTCCGGGCTCCATTGGTGTGCCATCAGCTGTGTCATGTGGTCGATGTAACCGTCGGGGATCAGATCCTTCTGTTTGAGCACTTGCAGTAGCGCTTGCGCGCGTTCTCCCGGTGTTGATGTGGTTGCTTCATGTGCGCTCATAAGTTGACTCCTCATCGTTGAGCTTCTGGGCAGCGCCTGGCGGCTTGTTCTTTTTGCGCTGCGCGGGATTACCGGCTAACAGTTTTTCCAGTCAACCGACGCCTCGAACGCTGCGCCAGCCTGGTAAATCGTGCCTTCGGCATAGTGCTTGCTGACCAGCATCATCCCGACAGGTAAACCGTCTACCAGACCACAGGGAATCGACATGGCCGGATGCCCGGTGATGTCCTGGGCAGAGGCATTGCCGATCATTCCCAGTGCACGGGCCACGTACTCGGTAATCGAGCAACCCGGCTGCGGGTGGGGTTGGGCGATGATCGGGACGGTGGGCATCACCAGCAGGTCATACCGCGCCAACGCGGCGTCATACCCGGCACGTGCCACGCGCCTGAGGTTTTGTGCCTTGGCGTAGAAACGTCCGTTGTAGCGTTCCAGACCGTATTGCCCGACGAACATGCACAGCTTGAGAGAGGCGGACAGGTCATTGGCCTGATCGCGCCATCCGGCTTGCTGGTCCAGCAACCCGAGGTCATACAGCCCTTGCCAGTTAAAACCGGCCCCATTGCCGTGCATCATCTGCATCATCAAGCCTTCACAGCCGATGGGGTGCCATAGCGAACCGGCAATGCTGTGCTCAGGCACCGACACCTCCTCGACCTGCGCGCCCAGCCGCGAAAACGCTGCAATGGCTTGACGTACGCAAGAGGCCACACGTGGGTCCTGGTTGGCCAGTTCAAAACCTTCGCGCAGGATGCCGATCCTCAGCCCGCTGACACCGCGTTCCAGGTAATCGCTGTAAGCGTCGACCTGCGGCGCGGCTTGTCGCGGATCGAGCCCATCGGCGCCGGCCATGACTTCCAGCATCAAGGCGTTGTCGCGCACGTTTGCGGTAATGGGGCCGGCGTGATCGATAGTCGCTTCGATGGCCATGATGCCGGTGTAGGGCACCAGTCCGTGGGTCGGCTTCATGCCGTAAGTGCCGCAGAAGGCGGAAGGGATGCGGATTGACCCGCCCTGGTCACCGCCGACTGCCAGGTCGACCTCGCCGGCGGCAACCAGTGCTGCGCTGCCGGAAGACGAGCCTCCCGAGGCAAAGCCCTGGCGAAAGGGGTTGTGCACCGGTGCAGGATCGGAGGTGTGGCTGCCGCCGGACAGGCAGTAGTGTTCGCACGTTGCCTTGCCGAGGATGGTCGCGCCGGCATCCAGCAAGCGCGTGACAACCGTGGCATCGAAGGCGGGAACGAAGCCTTCAAGCGGCTTGGCACCATTCATCATGGGGACGCCAGCCAGTGAAATATTGTCCTTGAGGGCGACCGTTTTACCCGCCAGCTTGCCTTCGCGCGCACCGTTGACTTCGGTGCGGAAGTACCAGGCGTTGAGCGGGTTGTGTGCGGCCGAGGGACGATAGCCCGAGCTGCGTTCATAACGGACCGGCGGGATGAAGTCCGGCAGCTCGTCAACCAGGTCATATGCGTCGAAGCTTGCCTGCATAAGCGCCAGGTATTCATCGGCTTGCTTTGCACTGAGTTGCATGTGCAGGCTGCTCGAAATAGCCAATAGCTGTTCAAGGGTGGGGCGAGCGATTGCCATGGTTGGGCTGTCCTTATCGTAAGTGGCCGAAAAGCACTGCGTGCTCAATATCAGCGAGCCTGGGGCTCAAGATAGTCCGCGCATCCAGCCGGCGGCTTGGTTGAGAAAGACATCGACTTGGTTGAGCCGGACACCCAGGCGCCAAGGGCGCGCGGTCGCAGTTTCTGGCGTTAAAAAATGTGCGCGTAGCGCAGGTTCATGCGGAAGTCTTCGCGGGTGCCGTTGTCCACCGAGAGGTCTTTGCCCAATTGCAGTTGCACCTGGTCGGTGGGGCTGACGAACTTGGTGGCGGTGAGACGCAAGTTGGTGGTGCCTAGTTCGTTGTCCTGATTGACATGCTCGACGTTTGTCTCGCCACCCCAGGTACGCCCCAAGCCAATACCAAAGGTGGTGGTGGCGTCCGGCATGTAACGCCCCATGATCTGCGCTGCGTAGGACACGTCCTGCTTCATGCGGTCGGCATTTGCACCGTAATCCGTATTGTCGCCATACCAGGTCGCGCCGCCGACCAGGTCCATCGCCCATTTCTCTGTGAAGTGCTTGACGTAGGCGCTCTGCAGTTCGAATTTCCAGCGGTTCTCCCCTAGGTTAAGCGCGTCGTCCTTGTCATACGTCCCCGAAGGCACATACACATAGGGGGCGATACTGAGGGTGTCGCGGGCTTCGTTGAACCGCCATTTCACCGGCGCGGTGAGGATCAAGTCGCCCACGCCTCGAGTACTGCCCAGTGCTGAGGCGTCACCTGCGCCGGAGACGTGCCCGAAAGGCAAGAGGAATTGCGGGTCGATAGTGACTGTGTCGCTGAGCGCATACACATGGAGCAGACGCAGGATGCCAACGTCGGAGGTCACCCTGAAGTCAGAGCTGACCTTGTGTCCGTTGGCGTAAGCCGAGTCCGTAGTGGCGTGCTGATAATAAATCGCACCGATAGTGGCGCCGACTGGATATTGCTCGTAATCGCCAGGCGCGACTTCACCCGCGTTGGCGTGGAGGGCGGGCAACAGGGTTGAGAGAGTCAGCAGGTGGATCTTGTTCATTGTTTATTCCTCGCACAGGGGACCGGGCCACCCGTGAAGGGTGGCAGGCGGTAGAAGCCGGGTTGTTAAACGCCGCGGGCGCTCAGGCTGTGGGCGGCAAGGCGTCGCGCAACATGCCGGTTTGCGAGTGACAGTTGATGTACTCGAAGACCTGGCTCTTGGCGTCGGACACGGACACCTCGTGGTACAGCCTCAACTTCTTCAAACCCGCGGCCACGCGAAAGAACGTCACGAAAATACGCAGGTGGGTAGGGTGGGATTCAGCCCAGCGTTCGAGTTTCTCCACCGAGCGCCAGTGACCGATGTTGTAGCTCAGGTCGAGAACGTTGCCGTCCAGGTCGATATTGCGCACGAACCTGTTGCTGTAGCAGCCCAGCGGCTGACCGTTGTCACGCAGGAAGTCCATGCCGTCCTGCAACGTCGGTAAAATTTCGTCGAGGTAGAGGGAGCGCTCCTCTGCCTGGGCATCCGCCCAGTCCTGGCCTGAACGAATCAGTGTGAGGTTGTCGTGCCCCAGCACCACGACGCGTCCGCCCTTGGCGGGGTCGCCCGCGACCACTTGCAGCTCGCTCGTGGGCTTCATCCAGTCGGTCTGGGAGATCGGGAAACGGTCGCGCATCGAGCCCCAATAGCCGTGCTCTTCGATCTCGCCACTGGTGGCATCCATGACTGCGCCGACACCGGGCAGGTTTTCCTGGAAGGCGTATAGCGTCTCGAACTGCTCGGCGCGTGGCGCGGTGATTTCGCGGAAGTAACCCAGGCCTTCACCCAGGCGATCCGGTGAACTCCACCAGTCATTCACCTGGGGTGAGCGCAACCAGCGGCAATGGGCGGCAGGGTCTTTCCAGTACCCGACCACAATCAGATTATCAAAGCCGCTGCTGTCGGTGTGCTGGGTCAAATCGTAGTTCTGCGGGCCCTCTGCCAGGCTGAAACTGCCGACGATGTGGCGCATAGCCTGCAAGGCCGCCTCGCGCTGGGCATCTCCTTGATATTGCACGCCCAGATAAGCCATCACCACTTGTTGCAGTTGCTCATCGGCGCGCGCCACCCACATCGGGAACGGCGGTTGGTACTCTTCGGGTACACGGCGGGACAGGGTGCGTGGGCATTTCAGATGTGTGTCGATTGCAGATTCCATCTTGAGCTCCTCGTTATTTTCGTTCAGGCCTACGGGTGGGCGTCATCGCGTCGGCGGCAGGGGGCGCTTGGCGACCTGCCGTCGGTGCAGTAGCTGCATGGCCCCCCATTCAATCAACCAATAAGCCGACTCCTCAGGCGCGAGGTCGCGCCGTTGCAGAAGCCAGGAGGAATCAGCCAGTCGTGGTGCAGAGTGTCGATGCATGGCGTGCCTCATCAGCGGGGTATGAGCTGCTGCGAGGTGGAAATTATGCCGGCAGAGAAGGCCGCGCTTTGTTAGGCGAGACAACCGCTTGGTTGGCAAAGACAGTCCTGCTACGGAGGTTCACCTGTGGTCTGCGCTGGTGCACACGTGCTGATGGCGTGATGTGATGTGCGCTTAAACGGGCATAGGCGCGAGACCTGTGGCGAGGGAGCTTGCTCCCGTGACGGCCTGACAGCCGCCTCCCTCTATCTGACAGCCGTCGGTGCAAATGTGGAAGCTGGCTTGCCAATGCATTTGGCGTGTTAATTGCTTCGATGGCTGACAATCGGCCGCACGTTACAACTTCTCGAGCGCCTATTGCATCGTTGTCGAGGTCAGCGTCATGAACCCGAACACTCAGTATTCGACCCTTGCCGTCCCTGCAACACGTCGGTTTGATTATTGGAAAGAAGTGGTCTGTCGTCATTGCCTGGCGGCCGATAGCAAACCCTTGTCCCAGAGCCGCTTTGATGGCTCGCTCACCCTTAATACAGTCGGCGCGCTGGACATCTGTACGCTGTCTTCGCCGCTGCATTACTGGGAGCGTTCCGAGCAGCACCTGCGCAGCGGTCCGGCCGAAGATTTATGGTTGGGTTTCGCTCGAAAGGGCCATGGGCAAATCGAACAAGGCTCAAGAAAAGCCAACCTGGCGACGGGCAACTTGTTTCTTTATGACGCAACCCAGGCGTTTCGCTTCAGCCTGGGTGGTACCGAAAACCACTTGATCCGTATTCCCAGAGCGTTGCTCACCGAACGCCTGCCGCGTATTGCCGAGTACACCGCGATGGTCCTCGACGACCGGCGCCCAGGCGTCGTGCCCTTGCGTGAAATGCTGCACCAGGCCGCGAGCACGCCTGCGTCGCTGCAGGATGAGCGCATCTCGAATCGTTACTCAAGTGCTGTGCTTGATCTGCTTGTAATCAGCCTGGAACTCCAGGACCTGAAAACCAGCCATCAGGAAATGGATCTCTACGGCCGCATCATGCAGTACATCCAACGCCACCTGACCGAGCCGGACCTGTCGATTGAAGCCATCGCCAAAGCCCACAATGTGTCCACCCGCACCGTTACTCGGGCCTTCGCACGCTACCAGAAAACCCCCGTTGCAGAGATCTGGAAAGAGCGCTTGAATGCCAGCCGAGAAGCAATCGAGCGTGGCCAGGTACGCAGTGTGTCCGAAGCGGCGCTGGACTTTGGGTTTTCTGATTTCTCGCATTTCAGCCATGCGTTTCGCAAGGCGTTTGGCGTGGCACCGAATACGCTTTTACGCCGCGATTGAATTGCAAGAAGGAGCGCTTGTGCCGGGTAGCGAGCCTCTGAAAAGTCAGGAATGAAAGAGGCTATCCGGATCCCCACAAAGCATTTTGATTGGGCTCCAGGACAATGTTTTCAGGTCGATAACGCTTTTGTTTGCCCTCATTCGCATCGAGTGTGCGATTGATCGCCAATGGCGATTTCCGAAGGACTCCAGTCTGGCAGGGGCTGGTACTCAGTGTTTTTCTCTCGCAGGGATTGTTTTTGTGGTTTGGCCGAGAGTCTTGAGCTTATCGGTCAGCATCATTCGTTCAGTGCAGCACCGAGTGCAGCCAGCGCTACGGCATTGCGATTCGATATAGCGGGACGAGGTTGCTTCGGCGTGATCGCCACCGTGAGCGCCCCTTCTACGGCAGCTGTAACCGCGTGCGCCTGAGTGCCAGTGGGTGGTTGCACGGGTGTCTTTCCTCCAGCAAAAGCCACTATTTGGGCGATATTCTCTGCTCAAAGGCTGGCATAATGCCTTGCTTTTACCGCAAGGACGCACGGACGCCATGTTAAAACCAGCCTACCTTCTTTTGTTTTTCTTCACCCTCGCCGGCTGTCAAAGCCTGCTTCGACCTGCTGATTACGATTCCCTCCACGTTGGCTTTCGCTGCATGGGCCTTGCTGGTATAGAGCCCTTCAACCGAGACAACTTGCGTTATATCGAACGCTTCGCCGGTTACGGCAACGCCACCTGCATGGCCATGCTGGGCAAGCTGTATCAGGAAGGCGGGCACGGCGTCGATCAGGATTTTCGCAAGGCCCGTGCCTTGTTCGTAGAGTCCGCCAAGATTAAACCGGCCACCAATGTGCTGCTGGGTCAGATGGCCGAACGCGGCGAGGGTGAACCCGTGGACTATGCCAAGGCGCGCCAGTTCTATCGCCTGTCTGGCAACAATGCCGTGCTGGCGCTGGGGCGTTTAATGGAGGAAGGCAAGGGTGGCCCGCAGGATTTGCCTGGCGCCTTGGCACTCTATCTGGGCGCAATCCGTTACTGTGGCGACGAAGAGTGGCAAGCCATGAATCGTCTGCGTCTGGCAGGACAACCGCTGACTGAAGACCAAATGAAACGTTATCAGCAAATCTGGCTGACGAGTTTTCTCAAGCTGCAGACTCGGCGGCTGGCTGTCCGGGAAGTGTTTGAAGCGGTCAATGCCACGGGCGAGAAGAAGAGCGTGCGGCTGTCCTATCGCTTCACGTCAGACAGCGGTACGCCGAAAGTAACGATGCTCACAGGTTCGGGCGACGCGAATGTCGACGCATGGGTCATGAAGGCCGCGTCGCAAATCACAATGGGCAACGCCGCGCCGCTGACCGACAGTTCGGGCGTGCGGGAGATCGTGGCGCCGCTGGTCTTCGTGCCTCAAGACACCCAGCGCATGATGGGGTTCTGCGGGAGAAAGCCCTGCGGTTGACGGGTTTCTCGCGATTTGTAGCGCTCATGAATATCTGCACGCTGAGAGTCCAACATGGAGAAGGCCAGGGTGCGGTCAACTGCTTCCAAGAGGTCTCGGTGCACCGCGTCGTCGAATGGAGTGGATGAGTTTCCCAGGGATGAGAAGGGGCAGAAATGATCAGCTAAACAGCCTGCCACATGGTCCCTATAAACTTTCGGGGTCCCCAAAAAACATCTGAATCCGCGACCTCAACCACCGCTCCCCCGGATCATTATCCTGCGACCCCCGCCACGCCATATGCAGCTCAAACGAGCGCACCGGCAACGGCGGGTCCTCGGCACGCAAACCACCCGCCGAGGTCAGCGCTTCCGCCGCATAATCCGGCACGGTGGCCAGAATGTCCGTACCCGCCAGCAACGTGCCCAGGCCATTGAACTGTGGCACCGCGAGCACAACGTGGCGCTTGCGGCCGAGTTTTTCCAGCTCTTCATCGATAAACCCGCTCAAGTCGCCGGCAAAGGACACAAGCGCGTGGGGCCGTGAGCAGAAGTCGTCCAGGCTCAGCGAGCCCGGTACGCTGTCGGCGCGCAGCAGTTTGGGCAGGCTGCGGCGCAGTACCTTGCGCTTGGCGTTGGCGGGCAGGTCGGCGGTGTAGCTGACGCCGATGGAGATTTCGCCGGAGGCGAGCAGGCCGGGCATCAGGATGTAGTTGACGCGGCGTACTACCAGCACGATGCCGGGGGCTTCGGAGCGCAGGCGTTTGAGCAACTGCGGGAGCAAGGCGAACTCGACGTCGTCGGACAGGCCAATGCGAAACACGGCGGTGCTGGTAGCCGGGTCGAATTCGGCGGCGCGGCTGACGGCGGTGGAGATTGAGTCCAGCGCTGGGGAGAGCAGGGCGAAGATTTCCACGGCGCGGGCCGAGGGCTCCATGCTGCGCCCGGTGCGCACGAACAGGGGATCATCGAACAGCCCGCGCAGGCGTGACAACGCCGCGCTGATGGCCGGCTGGCCGAGGAACAATTTCTCGGCGGCGCGGGTCACACTGCGCTCATGCATCAAGGTTTCGAATACGATCAAGAGGTTAAGGTCGACACGACGCAGGTCGTTACGGTTCATCTTGTGTCCTGGAAGAGTCAGCAAACTTGATGTGAGCGGTCACGTAGCAACCCCCTGAGGTTCGATTCAGAAGGATGACCGGCATGAATCTTACGGGGAAAGGCTGGTACTCTGCACCGGCTAATTGATTTTTCCTACGATAGTTGAGGTGTGTTCCTCGCTCGCGGAATCAATGACAGGCATGTCGACTATTAATGGTGACCGGTGGTCTTACCCCCAAAGCCCAGATAAAGTTCATGGCATTAGAGGTTACTTTGACGAGGTTTGCGATGTCCCGCACGATCCGTTTTCACAAGTTTGGTCCGGCCGAGGTGCTCAAATGCGAAGAGCATGCGGCCGCGCAGCCCGCACCGGGCGAAGTGCAGGTGCGTGTCGACGCGATCGGCATCAGTTGGTACGACATTCTGTGGCGCCAGAACCTGGCGTCTTCCCATGCACGCCTGCCTTCTGGCTTGGGCCATGAGATGGCCGGGGTTGTCGTTGCCCTCGGCGACGGCGTGGATGACTTGGCGGTGGGCGATAAAGTGGCCAGTTTTCCGGCCGAGAGCCCCAATGATTACCCGGTGTATGGCGAGCAGATCGTCTTGCCCCGTTCGGCCCTGACCCGGTACCCGGATGTCTTGAGCCCGATTGAAGCCAGCGTGCATTACACGCCGTTGCTCATCGCGTACTTTGCGTATATGGACCTGGCGCGGGTCAAACCCGGCCAGTTTGCCCTGGTGACCGACGCCAGCCACTGTGCCGGCCCTTCGTTTGTGCAGCTGGGCAAGGCCCTGGGTGTGCGGGTGATTGCTGCCACCAAAGACAGTGCTGAACGTGAATACCTGCTGTCCCTCGGGGCGGAAAAGGTCATCGTTACCGAAGAACAGGACCTGCTGATGCAGATCAACAAGTTCACCGACAACCGTGGCGTCGACGTGGTGTTCGATGGCCTGGGTGGCCCGCAGATGTCGCTGCTCGGTGATGTCCTGGCGCCGCGTGGCAGCCTGGTGCTGTATGGCCTGCAAGGTGGCAACCAGACGCCGTTCCCGGCCTGTGCGGCGTTCCAGAAGAACATTCAGTTCTTTGTGCACTGCATCGGCAACTTCACCGGCAAGCCGGAGCTGGGCATTATCCAGGACCAGGTGGCGCTGCAGCGTGCATTGCGCGATATCAACCAGCTGACAGCCGACCGTGTGCTTGTCCCACTGAAAACCACGGTATTTCCGTTCAGTCAGTTCGTCGAAGCGCACCGATACATGGATGAATGCCCTTGCCGCGAACGGGTGGCGTTGCAGGTTGAAGCTGTTTGAGCTGTAGGAGTATTCGCAAATGAATACTCCGGCGCCTGAGCTGATGAGGCAAATGCGCCATTTGACAGGGCTTAACCCGCACCGGGGTTGAGCCGCCGCACGGGCGCTGCGCCCCGTAAACAATACCGTTATTGCCCTACGCCGCCCTGAAATCCAGTGCGGCGCTGTTGTGTGGGCGTCATTTAAGTTGGGTTGGCAGGCCATCTGAACTGCTTTTCGACGCTGTTCTGTATCTGTTAATCATTGTTTGAGTGCCGATAATTGAGCCTTCTTTGTCATCTCAAGGATTGAGCCATGATTGAATGCCGGGCATTAACATCTCGCGCTTGCGGAACTAACGGTGGTCTGATTTTTTTCGAAAAGTACAAAGTGTGCACCCCGTCGTTTTGCAAGAAGCCAGGATGAGTGGATGATTAATATTTGTCGGATGCTTCTCTAATTTCTTAGTTAAAGCAGTGTAGGACGTTGTCGGAGCCTTCCTAAGGCTGGCGGTCTTTGGCGCTGTAAGGCGCGCAGCTACGTGGTTCACGTCCTGGGATAGTCCTCGACTGTTCTTTTGGTTGTACCTGCACTTTTGTTGCAGAGTGCTAATGTTGAATCCATGTCGTGCTGCGCAACGGATGACAAGCCTACAAGTGTAATAGGTCGAGCGCTCCTGTGTGGTAGTTGCTCGAAACTAATATTTCAACTCAGGTAGTAGAACGATGAGCACTATTCACGAACAAGCCATGAGCTATGTTTACCAGCAAGTTTTGCAACGTTTAGTGGGGCACTTTACCCGTGCTGAACGTACGGTGCTTCAATTGCTGATCCAGCGAATCGTGGTGGCCGCCGGTGGCATGGAGCAAGTGGGGAATTACAAAGTACTGATCGGGCACGGCGGCGGCGCAGTCAGCAGCTACACCTTGGCGATGCTGCGCGCTGCGCAACTGACCATTGCTGGGCGAGCACCCAAGACTTTTCATTTGCGCGTGGCCACGTTGCGGCACGCGGGTATGACTCAGGCCACGCTCGATTCGCTGCACCACGGCTACGGCGCGCTATTTTTCCACGATGACCCACGGGTGGAACTGTTGATGGTGGAAAACCACGAAGTGCTGCCCTTCAATCATCAACGGCCTGCGGCCAGTGCCGGGCGTGAAGTGAGCCGGCGCAACAAGCTGATGATCGGGCACCTGACGTCCGGCGACATTCGCGCCACCCTGTGCAACGACACTTTTTTGGCCCTCGGCGATTTCTACCAGCGGGTCGCCACCTGGAGCGGCGGTGTGCATGCTCTGGTCAGCGGCGACTCGGTGCGCAAGCAAAGCCAATATATCGCGTGGCTGAAAAAAAGCGCCTTGGCAACCGGCCTGACATTCGCACCTGGTAACCCGTCGTCGCTCAGTGCATGGTTTGCACGCATGGAGGAATGGAGTGTCGGTTGCTACCGCCACCTGTATGGCGAGCACTACGCAGGCGCTGAGAGTCCTGGCCGGGGCGGGCACCGTCATGTGGCATATATCGGCATTGCCGACCTGCTTGACGACGTGGACGTTGCCCACGCGCCACTGCTCACTCAATTCCTCGCCCACAAGCGGGACCCATTCGAGTTCCACTTCAGCCATCCTGCTTACCCCAACCCTTTACTCATGGCGCATATGCATGGGTTGCAGGCCCAGTGCCTGCGCGAACTCTCCTACGAACATGGCGTCGAGGGGTTCTTGCGTCAGGCGGCGGACTACCTGCATCGAAGACAGGTACCTGTTGCGTTGATCACCGAAGCGTGTGCTCTGCAGGGCCAACTGTTGTCTACAGCTTGTGCTCAGGCGTTCTCTGGCCTGGACGAAAGCCAATTGACCTGCCTGGTGTTCGCGCCGTTCGTCCAGCATGGCGAACGCCTGGAGGGTTACTTGCGTCAATGCCATCCCGGCATGCTGGTAGCGCTCCCCGAGCTCCACAAGGCCCTGCAGGGCAAGCCCGTCGCGGACATGCTGCACCAGTGGCTGATGGATATCAGCGGGTTGTCGCTGCCGTTGTTGCAGCACCTGTACCGCAAATGCCCGCTGCCGGGCAAACGCAGTGCGCGTGTATGTGAACCTCGTTTCAAGCGGTCCAAGGCTCGTATCACTCAAATGTCGGGACGCTAGTCGCGTGTATTCACCTATGGAAACTGGTGATCAGCGATGAACCTGAGGGGAGAGCGACAGGCAGACTTTGCCTATCAGGCGGTGTATCGCTACATGATCAACCTGATCAATGAAGTCAGCCGGGAAGCACCGGTCAAGCTACCGTCCCTGCGCCAGTTGGCGACGCGGTTGAACGTGTCAATCTCGACGATTCAGTACGCTTACTCGCTGTTGGAAAAAGAAGGGCGAGTGTACTCGGTGGCCAAGTCCGGCTACTTCGCCTGGCCCGTGGCCGCAACCATGCCCATCATGGCGGGTACGGACTTGCTCGAGCGCCTGTATACAGCCGCCCGGCGCCCGGCGATGGTTGTGCTCAGCAATGATGAACCGGCGCTGTTGGGGTCCCTCGATGGCGCGTTGCTGGCGCTGGAGCGCCAACTGGTGCGCCGGTATCCCCATCATCTGCAACCGTCGCAACCTTGTGGCGTGTGGGAGTTGCGTGCTGCATTGGCAGCCCGTTATACCGCGTCGCCCACCCATTGTTGGCAAGCTGATGAGGTGTATATCGGTGCCGACCTTCAGGGCGTTCTGGAAATCCTCGTTGATGCCCTGGACCTTAAAGGCACGGTGGTGGTAGTTGAATCGCCGTGCGATTACCTGGTCCTGCGCCTGCTACAGGCCGCTGGCGTGCGCGTCATTGAATGGCCCTGGCGTGCCGACGGCCGCCCGGACTTGACCACATTGGAGCACCTGCTGCGTCATGAACCGGTGCACCTCGTGCTGCTCTCATCCGTGGTCAGCATGCCTTCGGGTAACGCCATGACCGACCCCGAGCGGCTGCACGTAGCGCGACTGCTCGACCAGCACGGCTGCTGGTTGCTGGAGAACGATACCTTCGGTGACCTGAGCTTTGCGCCGCCCGGGCCGGCCTTGCGCAGCCTGGTCAACCCAGAGCGGCTGATCGTGTTTTCTTCGTTCGAAAAGGTGTTGGGCCCGGAAGCCCCCTTTGGTTACCTGCTGGCGCGGCAGATGAGCAGTGAATTGCAGCGTCAATTCCTGCTGCGTTCGTTTCGACTGTCCGCCATTCGTCAACGCGCCATTGCCCGGCTTTATGAAAGTGGGCGGTTTGATCAGCACCTACAGACGCTGCGTCAGCGCCTTCACGAGCAGGCCCACGCCATGAGTCACCGCTTGGATGTGCGTCTGCAAGGGTGTGTGCATTACCGCATGCCCGTAGCCGGGGCGAGTTTCTGGTTGCAGTCGACGGCGCCGGTGGATATGCGCCTGGTGTTTCAGCGCATACTCGCCCAGCAGGTGGTGATTGCCCCGGGCGAATTGTTCAGCCTCAGTGGTTTGCATCACCAGCATATGCGCTTGAGCCATACCTTCAGCGGCCATCCCAACCTGGACATCGCCCTGGATACGTTGGCGCAGACGCTCCTGCAGGCCCAGACCGAGTAGGAGCGAGCTTGCTCGCGAAAAACGTCAACGATAACGCGCGCTGCCTGAATAAACGCGGCGCCTGTGAGTTTTTTGCGAGCAAGCTCGCTCCTACAACTATCCAATGTGTGAGCCGGCTTGCCTGCGATAGCGGCCTGACAGCCGATCAGGATGTAGCGTATGAAATTTCTCTTCAGACCGTCGGATCGATACCGTCGCGCAGTAGTCCAAGTCCCAGTAAACTGTCATTTTTTCCGAATCCTTCTTTTCGAGGTTTATGCATGACTATCAGTCCTTTTGCGGGCAAGCCGGCACCAGCCCAGTTGCTGGTGGATATCCCGCGACTGGTCACGGCCTATTACACCGGCCAGCCTGATGCAGCGATCTCCACTCAGCGCGTGGCTTTTGGTACTTCCGGGCACCGCGGCAGCTCGTTTGAACTGAGTTTCAACGAGTGGCATGTGCTGGCTATCAGCCAGGCCATTTGCCTGTACCGCGAAGCGCAGGGCATCACTGGCCCTTTGTTTGTCGGCCTGGATACCCATGCATTGTCGACGCCAGCCGGTGCCAGCGCCTTGGAAGTACTGGCGGCCAACGGCGTGCACGTGATGCTGGCCGAGGGCGACGAGTACACGCCGACGCCGGCGATTTCCCACGCCATCATCTGCTACAACCGTGGCCGTACCAGCGGCCTGGCGGACGGTATTGTGATTACACCGTCCCACAACCCGCCGCAAAGTGGCGGCTACAAGTACAACCCGCCTAACGGTGGCCCGGCTGATACCCATGTCACCAAGTGGATCGAAGCCAAGGCCAACGAACTGCTTGCCAACAAGCTGGCCGGGGTCAAGCGCATCACTCACGCCCAGGCGCTCAAGGCCGACACCACCCATCGCCATGACTACCTCAACAGCTATGTGGCCGACCTGATCAATGTGATCGACATGGACGCGATCCGCAGCGCCGACCTGCGCTTGGGCGTGGACCCACTGGGCGGAGCAGGGGTGCGCTACTGGTCGGCGATTGCCGAGCACTACCGCTTGAACCTGGAGGTGGTGAATACCGAGGTCGACGCAACCTTCCGCTTCATGAGCGTCGACTGGGACGGCCAGATTCGCATGGACCCGTCTTCCAGCTATGCCATGCAAAGCCTGATCGGTCTCAAGGAGCGTTTCGACGTTGCCTTCGCCTGCGACCCGGACCACGACCGCCACGGCATCGTCACGCCTTCCGGTGGGTTGCTGGCGCCCAACAACTACCTGGCGGTGTCCATCGACTACCTGTTCCAGAACCGCCCGGACTGGCGTGTCGATGCGGCCGTGGGCAAGACCGTGGTCAGCAGCGGCCTGATCGACCGCGTCGCGGCGCGCATCGGCCGTCGCCTGTACGAAGTGCCGGTAGGCTTCAAATGGTTTGCCGATGGCTTGTTTGAAGGTTCGTTGGGGTTTGGCGGCGAAGAAAGCGCCGGTGCCTCGTTCCTGCGCAAGGACGGCAGCGTGTGGAGTACCGACAAGGACGGCCTGATTCCGGCCTTGCTGGCCGCGGAAATGACCTCGCGCAAAGGCCAGGACCCAAGCCAGATCTACCGTGGCTTGACCGATGCCCTGGGTGAGCCGTTCGCCATTCGCGTCGATGCCAAGGCCACTCCCGCGCAAAAAGCCCTGTTGGGCAAACTGTCACCGGAGCAGGTCACGTCCACGCAATTGGCCGGGGAGAGCATTCAACAGATCCTCAGCCATGCGCCGGGCAACAACCAGGCAATTGGCGGTTTGAAAGTCATGACCGAAAACGGCTGGTTTGCCGCACGGCCCTCGGGCACGGAGGACATCTACAAGATCTACGCCGAGAGCTTCATTGGCGAAGAACACCTCAAGCAACTGGTGGAAGAGGCTCAGGTGTTGGTTGATGGTGCAATCAGCCAATAACTGACACTCATGCGGTAGAAGTGTGGGAGGGAGCAGGCCCCCTCCCACATTAGATAGCAACAAGAGTGGAGATCAGGTCAGGTCCACCAGCACGATTTCGCTGTCTTCAATCGCCGTCACGCGCAATACCTGTTCATCCTCTACCGCCACACCGTCTCGCGCCTGTGCCCGCACACCATTGACGTCAATCACGCCAGTGGCTGGCACCAGGTACGCCCGGCGGCCGCTGTCCAGCCGGTACTCCGCGCTTTCTCCTGCTTTCAGGTTAGCTGCCACCAAGCGTGCATCCGCACGAATCCGCAAGCTTTCAGTGTCGCCAGCCTTGCCGCTGGCCAGCGTCACAAAGCCCTCGCGGTTGCCCTGTGGAAACGGTTTGGCGCCCCAGGACGGCGGCAAGCCAGCCTCATTGGGAATGATCCAAATCTGAAAGATCTTGGTTGGCGTAGCCTCCAGGTTATATTCGCTGTGGGCAATGCCGGTGCCCGCGCTCATTACCTGCACATCGCCGGCTTCGGTGCGGCCTTTATTGCCCAGGTTGTCGGCATGGCTGATGGCGCCTTCGCGCACATAAGTGATGATTTCCATGTCGCGGTGCGGGTGTTGGGGAAAGCCGCTGCCGGGGGCGATGATGTCGTCGTTCCACACCCGCAGGTTGCCCCAGTGCATGCGCTGGGGGTCGTGGTATTCGGCAAAGGAAAAGTGGTGATGAGCGTCAAGCCAGCCATGGTGGGCGCCGCCCAGGCTGGTGAAAGGTCGAAGTTCAAGCATGATCGTCTCCTGTTGATGAGCCCATCATCCCGCAGCGCATGATCGATAAAAAGCGTAAAAAATGCCGGTTTATGATCCGTTTTTTCGATGATTATTCCCGGTGTTCACTTTCACTTCATCGCCTAACTGCATGACAGCAAAGCAATTGGCTGGAACTGAGCGGCGTTTCCGGCGACCATGGCGCCTTGGTCAAAACAAGCTCACCGCAGGAGTCCGCGTGTCGCAACAACAGCCTGATCTGCCCCCCGAACTGCGCCCCTTGGCTGAAATGCCGCTGCTGAAACGGCTGGCCGCGCGCCTGTTCGGCCATGGCCTCACCCGTTTGCGCGCGCAGCACAGGTTTTCCTGGTTACATGGCCAGGCCGACGGTTTTCGCAGTGGGCATGAGGCGGGGGTTGAATACGGCTACCGCGAGGGCAAGGCTGATGGCATCGAGGAAGGCCGGCAAGTCCTGCTGATTCGTGACTTTCGCCCTGATGAGCACAGCGCACCAGGCATAGATGACAGCCTGTTCGACGATTGGCGATTGCCGCTCACTGCAGAGGTGAAGAAGCGCATGAAGGCCGATGTCGCGCGCCTGCTGCCAGCCCATGTGCAGCCAAGCGCGGCGCAATGGAAGATGATTTTCAGCGACACCCCCTCGACCTCGGTGATTGCGGGGGCTGGCGCCGGCAAGTCGACGTCCTTGGTGCTGCGCATCCTGCTGCTCAGCCATTACCTGGGCTTTGAACTGAGTTCGATGACGGTGGTGACGTTCACCCGCGAGTCGCGCAAGGACTTCATCAACAAACTCATGGAAATTCTCAGCCTGTGGGGCCAACCCCTTGGCAGCAAGGAAGCCCAGGCGGTGGTGCGCACCTTTCACTCGCGCATCCTGCCCATGGTGCGCAGCCTGCCGGGCTTTGAACGGCTGCAGGCTTTTGAGAACCTCAGCGGTGGTTTTGAAGACGCCGACAGCAACGCCTTCGACCTGCGTATCAGTGACGCCCAGCGGCAGCAGATGAACGCTTGTTATCACCGCTTGTATGGTCGCCATCAGCGTTTTCGCGAGTTGATTGCACCCTTGGCCCGTCACGGTCTCCAGCTCAAAGAGCTAGAACGCGATCATCCGGACGTGCAAAAGCGCATGGCCGTGACTGAATTGGCGGCCAAGCGCGATGAAGAACTCTGTGATGTGATCGAAGACCTATGGTTTCGCGCCGGTGCCTGGCCGATCAAGGGCATCGAACCCAGCCGCCAAACCTTTGAAATCAACGGCACGCAATTTCATTGCCACGGCTACATCCGGGAGCTGGATGCCTGGGTGGTGCTGGGGTTCGATGGGCGCGAAAACCCTCAGATCAGTCGGCCGAACTCGAAACTCTCGGTGCGCGCTGAATGGGCAGTGAAACGAACCCTGTTTCAAGCTTTCTGTAATAAGCCACTGATATGGCTGGATAATTACGAATCTTCAAAGCGCCTTTTGAGCAGCCTGGGCGGCGATGCCACGGCCGGGCCGGGCTTTGATTACAAGGTCAAAGGTGAACTCGCTTCAGCCCCCCTGTTGGACAGTTTTGTCATGGCGGCCGGGTTTATCGAGAACCTCGGCCTGGATGTGCCTACTGCGGTTGGCCAGATGAGCTTCGCCAAGGACGACCCGGACCGGCTGTTCTTCGAGGCCCTGAGCATTTTCTGGAAGGCCCTGGAAGATCACCTGCTGGAACAATCGCCGCCGATCATGACCTACAACCGGATGTTTTCCCTGTTTGGTGAAAACACCCCTGAGAACCTCAAGCTGCTGAGTGATCCGTTGCTGCGGCCGATGTCGCACCTGATGATCGATGAATTCCAGGACGTATCGCCGCAGATCGTGTCCTGGATCCGCGCCAGCCTGCGGGAAATTCGCAGCCGTGGGCCGGCCATGCACGTCGGGCGCGGTGCGCAACGCTCATCGTTGCTGTGCGTAGGGGACGACTGGCAATCCATCTACGGCTGGCGTGGCAGTTCGCCCAAGTACTTTATGGAGTTCAACAAGGAGTTCGTTTCGCCCAGCACCACCCGCGTGATGCTGGGGGAGAACTACCGCAGCCACCAGCACATCATCGACGCTGCCGAACATATCGTCCGTAGCGCGCCGGCCATCCCCGGCAAAAAGGCCAGGGCCAGTGGCGAGCCCAAGGCGCTTGTGCCCGTCACGGTGTTGGAACGTGACGACGCGGCACTGGCGCAGCGGTTGCTGGAGCATTATCAGCGGGGCGATTCAATCCTGATGCTTTATCGAAGAAGTAGCGATAAGTTATTGATTGGCGAGCATATTCAGTCTGTAGTTAATGTGGATTCTAGCTTGGCGCCTCAGGCGCGCAGGTTGAAACAGCTGACGTATCACAGTGCCAAGGGGCTGCAGGCGGACGCGGTATTTTTGCTGGGCGATTGTCAGCATGTCACCAGCTCGCCGTACAAGAACCAGGTGTATCGCATGGCGGGCTTGGGTAAGGATGGCGACAGCGAGCCTTATGACAATGCCCAGAGAGACGAAGTGTTGCGACTGGCCTATGTGGGGATTACTCGAGCGGTCAGCCATTGTTATTGGTATGTGGAAAAGCCGGAAGGCCAGGGTGTGAATGTGCCCAGGGCGTCTGAGCGGGTGGATGGCAGGAAGGTGTTTTTTGATGATCAGCGTGCAGTGAAGGGGGCTGGCTGACCTTCGATGAAGGCCCGACGCCGACGCGTCTCTACCTGACAACACGGGGTCGAACATGTGGGAGCTGGCTTGCCTGCGATTGCGGCCTGACAGTCAGCACAATTGGATTGTGTACATATCCATTCCTGCGGTAACGGCCACTTAGGGTTCCGCTCAACAGCGGGTCACTTTTGGAAAGGCCCAAAAGTAACCAAAAGGCCTTCGCCCCATCACTCGGCACCTCGCCTAGGCTCGGTGTGCCCTCACTCCGGCTTGAATCCGTGGGCCGCCGTCATGGGCCATCCTTGGCCCAGGACGGCTAACCCGGCGTCCTGCCGGGTTACCCACGAATTCAAGCCTGCGTTCGGCCAGCGTGGTTTAACGGGGCGCCTGAGATCAAGATCAAGAGCGGCTCGCTTCGCATCGTGGTTACCGTCAAAGTGGGCGTTATTTCGCTTATGCCGCCTCACGCCCGCAACGAAACCGGCGGCACGAAACTCTCCAATTCATCCTCCACTGCCTCGATGATGCGCTCCACATCAGCCGCGTTCATCACCGTAGCGCACGGGATCCCCGCGATGGCGATCAATGTCTCGCCGCTGGCCCGGTCGAACAGGCGGGCGATCATGCTGCCGGGGGCGTCCATGCTGCCCTCGAAGCCCATCGGGTGAAAATGCCAGCGCATCAGCTGGCAGGCGTTGGGAAATGTCACTTTGTTCATGTTGCCCACCTTGTTCATTGAGCGCTTCCTTTAGCTCGCGGCAGGGGCCAGGACCTTCACTGGTCATGACAGCTAAGGGCTTAAAAATAGCATTCGTTCGCAACTGCAAGGTGACTTTTTTCGGCCCGTTCGGCGGTTCTTTCGCCTGGTTTTGATATAGATCATGTCCTACAAAGGAATAGGCAAAAGGCCATTAGTCAGACGCTCAATCTGACCATTGAAGGCAAGGGTAAACTTCGGCATTCTCAAAAATTTTCCCCGCCGTAGAGCCCGATATGTCCGACATCGCTCCAGACGATGAGTGTCACAATTCCCACGCTACCGGCGCGCTGGTGCTGCGCCATCACCTGTGCTGGCGACATCGCGATCTGGACGGGGTGATGGCTTACTACCACCCCGAGATCCAGTACCACGATTTCTTCCAGAACCGTGTGGTGGGCTATGCCGAGTTGCGCGAGTACTTGCAGGCCAGCATGCCCCGTGAGGCAGATGAAGCGATTGAGCACACTGATCGCATCCGAGCCGATGGCGATACCGCGTTTATCCAGTACCGCATTACCTTGCGTGGCGGCCAGGGCCTGGTGTCGTTTCGTACCAGTGAGGCCATTACGGTGCGCGACGGGTTGATCTGGCGGGTGCATGAATATGCGTCCCTGGTGCACGAGCAACCGACCCAGGCGCTGCGTACCACGGTCAGCCGCCTGGGTTTGTCGCCCCAGCAGTTGGGTTATATGGCCAATGACCTGCAACAATATTTCGAGCGTCAGCAGCCGTACCTGGACCCGGACTTGGACCTGCAGCGGGTCGCCAAGGCCTGTGGCTACAGTCGCAACCAGATGTCCTACCTGCTGAACCAGGTGCTGGGGCAGAGCTTCTATCGCTACGTCAACCAGGCGCGACTCCAGCATGTACTGGCCGCGCTGGACCACGCCACCGCGCCGGTCAAAGTCGATGAGCTGGCCTTTGCCGCCGGTTTCAATTCACTCTCGGCGTTCTACAGCGCTTTTCGCCAGCACACCGGGCAATCGCCCAAGGCGTACCTCAAACAAATTTCTGTGCGTGCACGCGCGCAAGACAGCCCCTGACGCTGCACTCTAGGATCGGCCCTATCGAACCGAGGTAGGGGAACCTGGCATGTCGGCATGGCGCAGTATCAGTTTATGGATGGACCAGTTGGACGACCCGCTGGTAGCGCGTCCGTCGCTGGAGCACGACCTGGACGTCAATGTGGCGATTATCGGCGCCGGCTATACCGGCCTGTGGACCGCCTATTACCTGAAGCGCCAGGCCCCTGAGCTGAAAATTGCAATCATCGAGGCGCAAACGGCCGGTTTCGGCGCATCCGGGCGCAATGGTGGCTGGTTGATGGGCAACCTCTTGGGAGAAGACCGTCTGCTGGCTGAGCTTGCCCCCCAGCAGCGTCGCGCTTCGTTTGACCTCTTGCATGGTATTCCTGATGAAGTGGCACAGGTGCTGGTTCGCGAAGGCATTGACTGCGACTACCGCAAAGGCGGCGCCTTGTATTGCGCCGCACGCTACCCCGAGCAGGAAGGCAGCCTGCGCCGCTATCTGGACAAGCTGTACGGCCAGGGCCTCACCGAAGACGACTACCGCTGGCTCAGCCCGCAGCAATTGGCCGAGCAGGTCCGCATTGCCAAGCCTTATGGCGGCATCTATGCCCCCCACGTCGCGACGATCAACCCGGCGAAGCTGGTGCGTGGCCTGGCGCGGGCGGTTGAAAGCCTGGGCGTGACCATTTACGAAAACAGCCCCGTGACCCATTGGCAGTCCGGCAGCCTGCGCACTGCCAAGGCCTGCGTGCGCGCCGCCTGGGTGGTGCCTGCTGTCGAGGGTTACGCCAATACCTTGCCGCCGTTGGGCCGCTACCAGTTACCGGTGCAGAGCTTGATCGTCGCCACCGAACCGCTGCCGGCCAGCACCTGGGAGGGCATCGGGCTCAGCCAGGGCCAGGCTTTTGGCGAGAGCAGCCGACAAGTCACCTACGGCCAGCGCACGGCCGACAATCGCCTGGTGTTCGGCGCCCGTGGTGGCTATCAATTTGCCGGCAAGTTACGGCACAACTTCGACCTGACGGACAGCGAAGTAGAGTTGCGTCGCTACCTGTTTGGTGAACTCTTCCCACAGCTGAAAAAGGCCAGGATTACCCACTCCTGGGGCGGCAACCTGGGCATGTCGCGCCGTTTTCGTCCGCACATGCTCTGTGACCACGCCACTGGCATCGCACTGTCCGGCGGTTATGGCGGGGAGGGCGTGGGCGCCACCAACCTCGGCGGCCGTACCCTGGCCGACTTGATCCTGGGCCGCGACACCCCGTTGACCCGACAACCCTGGGTGATTCGCGAAGGCGGACTCCAGGCGCTCAAGGCCTGGGAGCCCGAGCCGTGCCGCTGGCTGGGTTACAACGCGATCATTCGCAGTTTTGTCCATGAAGACCAGGTGTTGGCCAACCCCAACACTCCGCCCTGGCGCCGCAAGCTGGCAACCGGCGTTGCCGGTTTCATGGAAGGCTTCATGCACTGACTCGTTCCACCCACAGGGGAAAACCCATGAGCATTACGCAATTCAAAGACACGCTGAACACCGCTCTGCCAGATTCATCACCGGTGACGGTGCCCCTGGGCGCGCCCATCGCCGTGGCCTCGACCCTGAGCGTGGAGCGCAATGACGGGGTCGAGACCGGCATCTGGGCCTGCACCCCGGGGCGCTGGCGTCGGCAGATCAAGTCCCAGGAGTTTTGCCATTTCATCCAAGGGCGCTGCACCTTCACGCCCGACAACGGGGAAACCCTGCACATACAAGCCGGTGACGCACTGATGTTGCCAGTCAATAGCACCGGTATCTGGGATATCCAGGAAACCGTGCGCAAGACCTACGTCCTGATTCTGTAACGCTTTGATCCTTGATCGCCTGCCATAAAAACAGCCCTAAAACCGCCAGGAAATCGAACCATGAAAGCCATTGCCCTGTTGCCCTTGATGTTGCTGGCTACTATCAGCCAGGCTGCCGAGACCGTGAAGATCTATAACTGGTCGGACTACATCGCACCGGACACCACCAGGAATTTCCAGAAAGACACCGGCATCGGTTTCACCTATGACCTGTACGACAGCAACGAAACCCTCGATGGCAAGCTGATGACCGGTAAATCGGGTTACGACGTGGTGTTTCCCTCCAACCATTTCATGGCTCGGCAGATCCAGGGCGGCGCCCTTAAAAAGCTCGACAAGAGCCAGCTGCCCAACTGGAAAAATCTCAACCCGGTGCTGCTCAAGGCCGTGGAAAACAATGACCCTGGCAATGCTCACGGCTTTCCGTACCTGTGGGGCAGCACCGGCATTGGCTACAACATCGACAAGGTCAAGGCGGTACTCGGCGACGACGCCCCGGTGGACTCCTGGGACTTGATCTTCCAGCCGGAAAACATGGCCAAGCTGCAAAAGTGCGGGGTCGCCATCCTCGACAACGGCCCCGAACTGCTGCCAGCCGCGCTCAATTACCTGGGCTTGCCGCACCACAGCAAAAAAGCCGAGGACTACAAGAAGGCCGAAGCCCTGCTGATGCAAGTGCGGCCTTACGTGGCGTATTTTCATTCCTCGAAATACACCGCCGACCTGGCCAATGGCGATATCTGTGTAGCCGTCGGTTTCTCCGGCGACATCCTGCAGGCCGAAAGCCGCGCCAAGGAAGCCAGGAACGGCGTGAATATCGGCTACAACATTCCCAAGGAAGGCGCGGCGATCTGGTTTGACATGGTCGCCATGCCCGCCGACGCGCCGGATGAGAAAGCCGGCTATGCCTTCATGAACTATCTGCTGCGCCCCGACGTGATGGCGAGTGTCACCAACTACGTGCACTACGCTAACGGCAACGCGGCGGCCGACAGCCTGGTAGACCCGGCGATCAAGGCCGACACCAAGGTGTATCCGAGCCCGGAGATGATGGGCAAGCTGTTTGCACTGCAAGCCATGCCGTTGAATATCGACCGGGTGCGTACTCGGGTATGGAATACCATACGGACGGGGCGTTGACAGGCGCCAAACACGCTTTCAGCTCGAATGAGGTTTATGGGTTCTCCAGGTCATGCCCCAATGACTGGATGAATAGTGAAAACAACTCGGGCTGCGACGAAATGTCCAGCTTGGCGTACAGATGCCTGCGGTGCACTTTTACGGTGTCCGGCGAGATCTTCAAGCGTTCGGCCATGGCCTTGGAGGAGAACCCACGCAACACCAGCCGGGCGATTTCCAGCTCGCGGTCCGACAGCACACCGCTGCCGAAATGACTCAGGGCATCGCGAATCTGGCTGTCCATGGCCGGTGCCCGCTGGGTGCTTTGCTGCCAATGCTGGTGCATGAGCGGCAACACCCACGCCGACAGCGTGGTCAACAGCCCGGTTTCTTCGAAGCTGAAGCGCCGCTGCATGCCCAGCGACAGCGACAGCGTGCCCACGCCGGGCAGTTGCAGGATCACTTGCACTTCGTCTTCCAGCACATTGTCGTGGAAGTAATTGAGGAAGTACTCACTCTGGCGAAAATGGTCCGGCGCCACTTCCTCCAGGCGGTATACGCCGCTGGCATAGTTTTCGCGGCAAGCCTGGTAAAACGGGTCGAGCAGGTACAGGCCGTTGAGGTACACCAGCATCGACGCCGGCTTGCTGCTGGGTTGGGCGTCGTACTCCTCCAGGGCCTGGGGCGGGCCATCCAGCGGGTAGAAAATCGCCAGGGCATTATCGAAGGGCAGGCACTGATGCAATAACAGTACCAGTTGCTTCCAGAACCGCTCGGTGCCGATCTGTGACAGGGTGCGGCCCAACCCCGCGTGCATACCGATTTCCCGGAACAGGCTCATCTCAACATCCCCACCCTCAAATGATCGGCCAAGGGTTAGGCTTCTGCTGGGCACCGTCAAGGGGAGTACGCCAATAGGGGAATTGGCCGGCAGCCCCACCAGCCGATAACGTCGACACTGTCCAACGGGAAGCATATCCCGAGGAACAATCATTTTTCGTTTCTGCCTCACACCAAAAACAACGACAGAGGATAACGATATGAGTGCCACCCCCGCGCCCGATGGCGTGCTCAAGCCCACCCTGAGCGTCTTTGATGTCGTGGCGATTACCGTTTCAGCGGTAACGCCGGCCAGTTCCGTCTTCGTGATCGCCCCGTTTGCCATCCAGCAGGCGGGCAGTGGCGTGTTCCTGGCGTTTGTGATGGCGGCGTTGCTCGCGTTGATGTTCGCCTTCTGTTACGCCGAACTCGGCCGCGCCCATAACAGCGCCGGCGGCGAGTATGTGTATGCCAAGCGCGTGTTTGGTGGCATGGCCGGTTACGCCACCTTCCTGACGGTGTTGGTGATGTTGCTGTTTATCCCGCCGGTATTGGCGACCGGTGCGGCGACTTACCTGAATAACGCCCTCGGCACGACATTCGATTCGCAAACCGTCGCCCTGGTGATCGTGGTGTGCAGCTACGCCCTGGGCATCCTCAACATCAAGCTCAACGCCTGGATTACCGGCACCTGCCTGCTATTGGAAGTGGCGGCGTTGCTGGTGATTGTGGTGATCGGCTTCGGTAACCCGGTGCAACCGGCCAGTGTGTTGTTGCAGCCGCAGATCGTCGAAAACGGCGTGTTGCACCTGGCGCCCTGGGCCTTGGTGATCGGCGCCGTCGGCATCGGCCTGTTCTCGTTCAACGGCTACGGCCCGGCGGTGTTGCTGGCCGAAGACATGAAGTGCGGCGGCAAGGGCGTGCACAAGGCGGTGCTATGGTCGTTGGGGTTGGTGGTGGTCATCGAGTTGGTGCCGATCACTGCACTGTTGATCGGCGCGCCGTCCCTGAGCGCAATGATCAGCAGCCCCGACCCGATCGGCTATCTGTTGACCAGTCATGGCAATGAAACCTTGTCGCGGCTGGTGAGTGCCGGGATTTTCCTGTCGGTGTTCAACGCCATCGTTGCCATCGTGATCCAGATTGGCCGCGTGGTGTTCAGCAGCGGTCGCGATGCGCTGTGGACGCCGAGTATCAACAAGCTGTTCACGCGTATTCACCCGCGCTGGGACTCGCCGTGGCTGGCGACACTGTTCCTGGCGATACCCTCGGCGCTGTTGAGCTTCAGTTCTAACCTGGCCGACCTGACCTCGTTCAGCGTGCTGCTGATTATGCTGGTGTACCTGGTGGTGGCGCTGAGCGCGCTGATGAGCCGGGTGCTGCTGCGTGATCGCGAGCATCCCTATCGCATGCCGTTATGGCCGCTGCCGGCATTGCTGGCGGTACTGGGTGCCGGTTACCTGCTGGTCACCTTGATCCTGGAGGCCTCGGTACGCGACATCATGATTATCATCGGCTTGCTGGCCCTGTCGGTGATCTTGTATTGCATCAGTGGCCGGTTGAGTCCGGCGTTCCAGAAACTGTAAGGAGTGGGTATGCGTGCACGTCAATTGGGCATTACGTTGGGGTTGGGCATGCCCGGCGAATTGAATGCCATCACCGATGTTCCCGGGGTTCGCGTCGGTCACTCGACGATCAAGGCCTGTGTTGACGGTAAGCAGGTGCGCACCGGCGTCACGCTGGTCCAGCCGCGAGCCGGGGAAGCGCGGCAGCAACCGTGTTTTGCCGGCTACCACGTGCTCAACGGTAACGGCGACGCCACGGGCCTTGAGTGGATCAGCGAGGCGGGGCTGTTGACCACGCCGATGGCCATCACCAACACCCACAGTATCGGGGTGGTGCGCGACAGCCTGATCGCCCTGGAGCGCGAGCGCCTGGCGGACCCTGCGGTGTACTGGTGCATGCCGGTGGTCATGGAAACCTACGATGGCCTGCTCAACGATATCTGGGGCCAGCACGTGCGCCCAGAGCATGTGCGCCAGGCTCTGGACCAGGCCGAAAGCGGCCCGGTGCAGGAAGGCGCGGTGGGCGGTGGTACCGGCATGATTTGCCACGAGTTCAAGGGCGGCATCGGCACGGCGTCACGGCGGTTGCCAGCAGAGCAGGGCGGCTGGACTGTCGGCGTACTGGTGCAGGCCAACCATGGCAAGCGCCAGGAGCTGCGGGTCGATGGCTACCCGGTGGGCCGTCACTTGATGGGCATTGCTTCGCCCTTTGCCGAGCGAGGCACCCCTGGCATGGGCTCCATCGTGGTGATCATCGCCACGGACGCCCCCTTGCTGCCCCACCAATGCCAGCGCCTGGCGCAGCGCGCGTCCATCGGCATTGCGCGCACCGGTGGCGGTACCGAGGATTCCAGCGGCGACCTGTTCCTGGCGTTTGCCACCGGTAACCGTGATTTGCCACCGGCCGACTATGGGCGCAAGGACCTGCCCCTCAGCACCGGGTTGCAGATGGTCAACAACGACCATATTTCGCCGCTGTTCAGCGCGGCGGCAGAGGTGGTGGAGGAGGCGATCATCAACGCCATTCTGGCAGGTGAAGACATGACCACCCAAGACGGCGTCGAGGTGCCGGGCCTGGCTGGCGAGACCCTCTTGGCAGCGCTGCAACAGTGTGGCTGGAGTATGTCCCGGTAATGGGGGACAGCGCACTTTAATAGTGCGAATAGTGGCTCTTTAATGTTGCTAATGACACCGTGACAATATATTGGATCCATTAATCAAGTGAGCCGTTCGCTTAGAGCGGCTTTACTTGTATTTAATATTTAAATAGTGGTGTGCGCCGATTCGGCCACATAAACGCAACGGCCCCCAATAAACACTGCGTGGGACTTCCGCAACTTGAACCTGCGTCACAATTGTGCGATGGAAATAGATGTAGACGAAAGATTTCAAGTTGTGTCAGTTTTCTTACGCCTTCAAAAGAGGTGAGTGATAGGACTATCCTCGCCCGCGAGGTTCCTATCGAACAAAGACTGATGCACTTGCAAACAAGGAAGTACGTTTATGTCAAAAGTAAAAGACAAGGCTATTGTATCTGCCGCGCAAGCCAGCACTGCTTACTCGCAAATCGATAGCTTCAGCCATTTGTATGACCGTGGCGGTAATCTCACGGTCAATGGCAAACCGTCCTACACCGTGGACCAGGCAGCGACCCAGCTGCTGCGGGATGGTGCTGCGTACCGGGACTTTGATGGCAACGGCAAGATCGATCTGACCTACACCTTCCTCACCTCGGCTACCCAGAGCACCATGAACAAACATGGCATCTCCGGGTTCAGCCAATTCAACACCCAGCAGAAAGCACAGGCCGCACTGGCCATGCAATCCTGGGCGGATGTTGCCAACGTGACCTTTACCGAAAAGGCTTCCGGCGGTGACGGCCACATGACCTTCGGCAACTACAGCAGCGGCCAGGACGGCGCCGCGGCCTTCGCTTACCTGCCCGGTACCGGTGCAGGCTACGACGGCACTTCGTGGTACCTGACCAACAATAGCTACACGCCGAACAAGACCCCGGACCTGAACAACTATGGCCGGCAGACCCTGACCCACGAAATCGGCCACACCCTGGGCCTGGCTCACCCTGGCGACTACAACGCCGGGAACGGCAACCCGACCTATAACGACGCAACCTATGGACAGGACACGCGTGGCTATAGCCTCATGAGTTACTGGAGCGAGAGCAACACCAACCAGAACTTCAGCAAGGGCGGCGTCGAGGCTTACGCTTCCGGCCCGCTGATCGACGATATCGCCGCGATCCAGAAGCTCTACGGTGCCAACTTCAACACCCGCGCCACGGACACCACTTACGGGTTCAACTCCAACACCGGGCGTGATTTCCTCAGCGCCACGTCCAATGCCGACAAGCTGGTGTTTTCGGTATGGGACGGTGGCGGCAACGACACCCTGGACTTCTCCGGTTTCACCCAGAACCAGAAGATCAACCTCACTGCCACCTCGTTCTCTGATGTGGGCGGCCTGGTGGGCAACGTGTCCATCGCCAAGGGCGTCACCATCGAGAACGCGTTCGGCGGTTCGGGTAACGACCTGATCATTGGTAACCAGGTTGCCAACACCATCAAGGGCGGGGCCGGCAACGACCTCATCTACGGCGGCGGCGGTGCAGACCAGCTGTGGGGCGGCGCTGGCAGCGACACTTTCGTGTACGGTGCCAGTTCCGACTCCAAGCCAGGGGCTGCGGACAAGATCTTCGACTTCACCTCCGGTTCGGACAAGATCGACCTGTCTGGTATCACCAAGGGTGCGGGCGTGACCTTCGTCAACGCATTTACCGGGCATGCCGGCGATGCTGTACTGACCTATGCCTCAGGTACCAACCTGGGCACCTTGGCGGTGGACTTCTCCGGGCACGGCGTGGCGGATTTCCTCGTCACCACCGTTGGCCAGGCGGCTGCCAGTGACATCGTAGCCTGATGTAAAGCGCGCGGCGCTTCGGCGCCGCGCTCCAGGCTGGAGTTGGATATGCCACGTTTTTCCCCTTTGATCGCCTGTGTTGTGCAGGTGTTGTTCGTGTCGGCAGGAGCCCACGCAATGGCTAGCAGTCTTGTATTACCCACTTCCGCGCAGCTTGCCGGGCAGTGGGAACTGAAGCAGCAGGATCAGGTGTGCGCGCTCAAGTTAGTGGAGCAAGCCAACGTCTTGGAAGGCGATATCGCCTGTGCCGAGCAATGGCTGGGCGACAAGCCGCTGACGTGGTCGCCCACCCCGGATGGTATCTGGCTGTTTAACGCTGATGGCTCAGGGATCACCCATTTGAATCGCCAGAAAGAGGGCGACTATCAAGCCCGCACTAAAGCTGGCGAAGTTGTAACGCTGCAACGTAAACCTTAATTAAAAGTTATAAGCATATAACTCGATTTGTTAGGCGGCCGTACCCTACTTGGTAGGGGAGACCCTTTTGCGTAATTCGCTGCAAGGAAAAACAATTAATATGGCGAAGTCCCATGGGGTGGCGCCCTTATTCAGGGCGCTGGGTGAATACAAGAGTATTTTGATCAGCGTTGGCTGTTTCACGGCATTGATTAACCTGTTAATGCTGGTGCCCTCGATTTACATGCTGCAAGTGTATGACCGTGTGCTGTCCTCCCAGAATGAAACCACCCTGGTGATGTTGACGCTGATGGTCGTGGGCTTCTTTGCGTTTATCGGCCTGCTGGAAGTGGTGCGCAGCTTCATCGTGATCCGCATTGGCAGCCAGTTGGAGCGACGTTTCAACTTGCGCGTGTACAAGGCCGCCTTCGAGCGCAACTTGCAGCGTGGCCAGGGGCATGCCGGGCAATCCTTGGGCGACCTGACCGCTTTGCGCCAATTCATCACGGGGCCTGCGCTGTTCGCATTCTTTGATGCGCCATGGTTCCCGATCTACCTGTTCGTGATTTTCCTGTTCAACGTGTGGCTCGGCGTGCTGGCCACGGCCGGCGCGGTACTGTTGATTGGCCTGGCGTGCCTTAACGAATACCTGACCAAAAAGCCATTGGGCGAGGCCAGCGGTTTTTCGCAGCAGTCGACCCAACTGGCCACCAGCCATTTGCACAACGCCGAAACCATCCAGGCCATGGGCATGCTAGGCGCACTGCGCCAACGCTGGTTTGGCGTGCATTCTCAGTTCCTGGGTTTGCAGAACAAGGCTAGCGACACCGGTTCGATCATCACCTCGTTGAGCAAATCCCTGCGCCTGTGCCTGCAATCCTTGGTGCTGGGCCTGGGCGCCTACCTGGTGATCAAGGGCGACATGACCGCCGGGATGATGATCGCAGGCTCCATCTTGATGGGCCGCGTACTCAGCCCCATCGACCAATTGATTGCAGTGTGGAAGCAATGGAGCTCGGCCAAGCTGGCCTACCAGCGCCTCGACGAACTGCTGCGCGAATTCCCGCCAGAGGTCGAGCACATGGCTTTGCCTGCGCCCCACGGCCAGGTCAGTTTCGAGCAGGTCAGCGCCGGCCCGCCGGGGCGACGCATGGCGACCCTGCATCAGGTCAGCTTCAACCTGGCTGCCGGTGAAGTGCTGGGCGTGCTGGGCGCGTCGGGCTCCGGCAAGTCCACCCTGGCTCGCGTGCTGGTGGGCGTATGGCCGACCCTGGCCGGCACCGTGCGCCTGGACGGCGCGGATATTCACCGCTGGAACCGCGACGACCTCGGCCCGCATATCGGCTATTTGCCCCAGGACATCGAGCTGTTCAGCGGCAGCATCGCCGATAACATCGCGCGCTTTCGCGAGGCCGACCCGGAGCTGGTGGTCAAGGCCGCACAACAGGCCGGTGTGCATGAATTGATCCTGCGCCTGCCCCAAGGCTACGACACCGTGCTGGGCGACAACGGCGGTGGCTTGTCCGGCGGCCAGAAACAGCGGGTCGCCCTGGCTCGCGCCCTGTACGGCGGGCCGCGGCTGATCGTGCTGGACGAACCCAACTCCAACCTCGACACCGTCGGCGAAGCCGCATTGGCCAGCGCCATCATGCAGATGAAAGCCCAGGGCAGCAGCGTGGTGCTGGTCACCCATCGCTCCTCGGCATTGGCCCAGGCCGACAAATTGCTGGTGCTCGGCGAAGGCCAACTGCAAGCGTTCGGGCCCAGCCAAGAGGTGCTGCGGGCGTTGTCCGGGCAGCAGGAAGCTCCGAAAGAAAAAACCGGTGTCAGTTTCAGTCGTCAGTACCAGGCCGGAAGGAATCCAGGCGCATGAGCAGCCTTACCGTTGAACCTCAAATCAAAGAACGCGATGCCGGCTTTTTCGTAAAAATGGGCTGGGTGATCACCATTGTTGGTGCCGGTGGGTTTTTCCTCTGGGCCAGCCTTGCACCGTTGGACCAGGGCATCCCGGTACAAGGCACCGTGGTGGTGTCGGGCAAGCGTAAGGCGGTACAAACCTTCAGCCCCGGTGTGGTCAGCCGCATCCTGGTAAAAGAGGGCGAAATGGTCAAGCAAGGCCAGCCGCTGTTCCGTCTTGACCAGACCCAGAACCAGGCCGATGTGCAATCGCTGCAAGCCCAGTACCGCATGGCCTGGGCCAGCGTGGCGCGCTGGCAGAGCGAGCGTGACAACCTGCCCGGTATTACCTTTCCTGCTGAGCTGAGCGCCAATCCCGATTCGGCCCTGATGCTGGTTCTGGAAGGTCAGCGCCAGTTGTTCAGCAGCCGCCGCGACGCGTTTGCCCGTGAACAAGCCGGGATCCGCGCCAGCATCGAAGGCGCCACGTCACAGTTGAGCGGTATGCGCCGTGCCCGCAGTGACTTGACCGCCCAGGCCCAATCCCTGCGCGCGCAACTGAGCAACCTGCAACCTTTGGCCGACAACGGCTATATCCCGCGCAACCGGCTGATGGACTATCAGCGCCAGTTGTCCCAGGTGCAGCAGGACCTGGCGCAAAACGCCGGGGAAAGCGGCCGGATAGAGCAGGGCATTGTCGAGTCGCGGCTCAAGTTGCAGCAACACGGCGAGGAGTATCAGAAGGAAGTGCGCAGCCAACTGGCCGACGCGCAACTGCGCGCCCTGACCCTTGAGCAACAACTGACCTCCGCCGGCTTCAATCTGCAGCATAGCGAAATCAACGCGCCGGCCGATGGCATTGCGGTCAACCTCAGCGTGCATACCGAAGGCGCCGTGGTGCGTGCCGGTGAAACCCTGCTGGAGATCGTGCCCCAGGGCACACGTCTGGAAGTGGAAGGGCATTTGCCCGTGCACCTGGTGGACAAGGTCGGCACACACTTGCCGGTCGACATCCTCTTCACCGCCTTCAACCAGAGCCGCACGCCACGGGTGCCGGGTGAAGTCAGCCTGATCTCCGCCGACCAGATGCTCGATGAAAAAACCGGGGCGCCGTATTACGTGCTGCGCACCAGCGTCAGCGAAGCGGCGATGGAAAAACTCAACGGCCTGGTGATCAAGCCCGGCATGCCCGCCGAGATGTTCGTGCGCACTGGCGAGCGTTCGCTGCTCAACTATCTGTTCAAGCCGCTGCTGGATCGCGCCGGCTCCGCGTTGACCGAGGAATGAGCATGAAGCCAGTGTTCATTTCGCTGTTGCTGGTGTGTGGCAGTGCCCAGGCCGCGATGGGGCCCTTCGATGTATACGAGCAGGCGCTGCGCAACGACCCGGTGTTCCTGGGCGCCATCAAGGAGCGCGACGCCGGCCTGGAAAACCGTACCATTGGCCGCGCCGGCTTGCTGCCGCGGTTGTCCTACAACTACAACAAGGGCCGCAACAACTCCGAAGCGCACCTGCCTGACGGGCGCGGCGGCAGTTACCGCGACGACCGCAACTACAACAGCTACGGCTCGACCTTCAGCCTGCAACAGCCGCTGTTCGACTACGAAGCCTATGCCAACTACCGCAAGGGCGTAGCCCAGGCGCTGTTTGCCGATGAAAGCTTTCGCGACAAGAGCCAGGCGTTGCTGGTGCGGGTGTTGAGCTATTACACCCAGGCGCTCTTTGCCCAGGACCAGATCGACATCGCCAGGGCCAAAAAGAAGGCGTTCGAACAACAATTCCAGCAGAACCGGCATCTGTTCCAGCAAGGCGAGGGCACTCGCACCGATATCCTTGAAGCCGAGTCCCGCTATGAGCTGGCCACCGCCGAAGAGATCCAGGCCCTGGATGAGCAGGACGCCTCGCTCCGGGAGCTGGGCGCGTTGATCGGCGTGCAAAGCGTCAACATCAACGACCTGGCACCGCTGAACCAGAGCTTTGCCGCGTTCACCCTGACCCCGGCCAACTACGACACCTGGCATGAGTTGGCGCTGACCAACAACCCTGTGCTGGCGTCGCAACGCCAGTCCCTGGAAGTGGCGCGCTATGAAGTGGAACGCAACCGCGCCGGGCATTTGCCGCGAATCACCGCGTATGCCACCTCGCGCAAGCAGGAGTCCGACAGCGGCAACACTTATAACCAGCGCTACGACACCAACACCATCGGCGTCGAAGTGAGCATGCCGCTGTATGCCGGTGGCGGTATCTCGGCTTCCACCCGCCAGGCCAGCCGTGCGATGGAGCAGGCCGAATACGAGCTGGAGGGCAAGACCCGCGAAACCCTGATCGAACTGCGTCGCCAGTTCAGCGCGTGCTTGTCAGGCGTGAGCAAGTTGCGCGCCTATCAGAAAGCGCTGGCATCCGCGGAGGCGCTGGTGGTGTCGACCAAGCAAAGCATTCTCGGCGGCGAGCGCGTCAACCTCGACGCACTGAACGCCGAACAGCAGTTGTACAGCACCCGCCGCGACCTGGCCCAGGCACGTTATGACTACTTGATGGCCTGGACCAAATTGCACTACTACGCGGGCAACTTGCGCGATACCGACTTGGCCAAAGTGGACGAAGCCTTCGGCCCGGATGGAAAACTGTAGGAGCGCGTGTTTTGTGGCGAGGGCGCTTGCTCCCGCTCGACAGCGAAGCTGGAGCCGGCTTTTTTTAGGGAGCGCTTCGCACTCCAGCGGGAGCAAGCTCCCTCGCCACAGGGCAGGGAATAACAATAATAGGGAGTGTGCACATGATCACCGATTCACCGCGTTTCAAACCCTTCACCGCAGGTTCCTTGCTCTTGCTGTCCGTTGCGGCACAGGCGCAATACACCGAGACCGGCCAGCCGGGTAACCCCGCCAGTTGGCGCTCGGCCGAGTACCAGAGCGACTGGGGCCTGGGCCGCATGAAAGCCGATGAAGCCTACGCCGCCGGGATCAGCGGCCAAGGCGTGAAAATCGGCGCGCTGGACTCAGGGTTCGATGCCAATCACCCCGAAGCCTCCAAAGACCGTTTCCACCCGGTCACTGCCACTGGCACCTATGTCGATGGCAGCGCCTTCACCACCACGGGCGCGCTCAACCCGAACAATGATTCCCACGGCACCCACGTCACCGGCACCATGGGCGCCGCCCGCGACGGCGTGGGCATGCATGGCGTGGCCTACAACGCGCAAGTTTTTGTGGGCAACACCAACGCCAACGACAGCTTCCTGTTCGGCCCCACCCCTGACCCCAAATACTTCAAGACCGTGTACACCGCTTTGGTGGACTCCGGCGTGCGCGCCATCAACAACAGCTGGGGCAGCCAGCCAAAGGACGTCAGCTACCAGACCCTGGACAACATGCACGCGGCGTACGCCCAGCATTACAACCGTGGCACCTGGCTGGACGCGGCAGCGGACGTGGCCAAGGCTGGCGTGATCAATGTGTTCAGCGCCGGCAACAGCGGCTATGCCAACGCGAGCGTGCGCTCGGCCTTGCCGTATTTCCAGCCGGAACTGGAAGGCCACTGGCTTGCCGTGTCCGGGTTGGATAAGGCCAATAACCAGAAATACAACAAATGCGGCGTCGCCAAGTACTGGTGTATTTCTACCCCCGGCGCGCTGATCAACAGCACCATTCCTGACGGGGGTTATGGGGTCAAGTCCGGCACCTCGATGGCAGCGCCCCATGCCACCGGCGCGTTGGCGCTGGTGATGGAACGTTATCCCTACATGACCAACGAGCAAGCCTTGCAGGTGCTGCTGACCACCGCCACGCAGCTCGACGGCTCGATCACCCAGGCGCCCAATGCGATTGTCGGCTGGGGTGTGCCTGACCTGGGCCGGGCGATGCATGGCCCTGGGCAATTGCTCGGGCCTATGGAGGTGAACCTGGCCGCCGGGCAGGGCGATGTGTGGAGCAATGGCATCTCCGACCAGGCGCTGCTTCAGCGCCAGGCCGAGGACCGCGCCGAACACACTGCCTGGCAGCAAACCCTGATCGACAAGGACTGGCAAAACGGCGTCGGCGCGACTGCCAGCCAGCAGGACCAGACCGACTACGCCATCGGCAACGCCCGCGACCAGGCCGCCGCCAACCGCGTGTACGAGGGCAGCCTGGTCAAGGCCGGTGCCGGTAGCCTGGTGCTCAGCGGCGACAGCACCTATCGCGGCGCGACCCTCGTCAACGGCGGTCTGCTGGCCGTCAATGGCTCGCTGGCTTCGGCAGTGACGGTGAATGACAGCGGCACCCTCGGCGGTTCCGGGCGTATTGCCGCGTTGTCTGTAAACAACGGCGGCCGTGTGGCCCCGGGCAATTCCGTGGGCACCTTGCAAGTGGCAGGGGACGTAAACCTCGGCGCCGGCTCTACCTATGCCGTGGAGCTGACGCCCACCAGCAGTGACCGCATTGTTGCCGGCGGCCAGGCGGTTCTGGGCGGCGGCACGGTCACGCTGGCGCTGGAAAACAGCCCGACCTTGCTCAGCCAGAGCCAGGCCCAAAGCCTGATTGGCCGGCAGTACTCGATTCTCGAGGCGGCGGGCGGTATCCAGGGCCAGTTCGGGCAAGTGCTGCCCAACTACCTGTTCCTCGGTGGCACCCTCGACTACGCCGCCAATGCCGTGCAACTGAATGTTGGGCGCAATGGCGCCAGCTTCGCCAGCGTCGGCGCCACCCGCAACCAGCGCAACGTTGCGGCGGCGGCCGAGCAATTGGGCGCTGGCAACCCAGTGTATGAAAGCCTGCTGCAGTCGCAGTCAGCCGCCACCGCCCAGCAGGGTTTGCAGCAACTGTCCGGGGAAATCTACCCCGCCGTGGGTGCGATGCTGATCAACGACAGCCTGCAACTGCGTAATGCCGTGGGCGAGCGCCTGCGCCATGTGCCAGTGACAGGTGAAAGCAACCTGTGGCTCAAGGCGCTGGGCGCCTGGGGCAAGACCGACAGCCGCACTGAAACGGCGGGTTCCACCACCTCCATCGGTGGCTTGTTGGCCGGCGTGGATGGCGCGCTGGATGAGCAGACCCGCGTGGGTGTGGTCGCCGGCTACAGCGACAGCTCGCTGAATATGGGCAGCGGTACCCATTCATCGGCGTCCATCGACAGCTACCACTTTGGCGCGTACGCCGGGCGCGAGCTGGGTGACTGGCGCCTGAGCGTCGGCGGTGCCTACAGCTGGCATCGCGGCGACGTGAAGCGCGACCTGCAATGGGGTGATGTCAGCGGCAAGCAAAAAACCAAGCTGGACGCGACCACGGCGCAAGTCTTCTCCGAAGCCGCGTACCGCATCCGCCTGCAAGCGGTGGCCCTGGAGCCGTTCGCCAACCTGGCCTATGTGCATCTGAACAGCGAGTCCTTCCACGAAAAAGGCGACGCCGCTGCCCTGGAACGCGGCAGCGACCGGCGTGATGCAGTGCTCAGCACCCTTGGCGTGCGTGCCCTGAAAACCCTGGCCCTCAATGACCACCAGCAACTGGACCTGTCCGGTTCGTTGGGCTGGCAACACAGCCTGACGGCGGTGGAGTCCGAAGAGCACCTGGCGTTTGTCGCAGGCGGGCCTTCATTTGCGGTGCGCAGTGCACCGTTGCTGCGCGATGCCGCCCTGGTGGGCGTGCAGGCCAGCCTGGCGCTGAATGCATCGACACGGGTCAACCTGGATTACAACGGCCAACTGGGTGGGCGCGCGAAAACCCAGGGCGTGGGCTTGAGCCTGAACTGGCAGTTCTGAAGACACCGCGAACCTGATCGTTCCCACGCTCCGCTGATCGTTCCCACGCTCCGCGTGGTAACGCCTCTTGTGACGCTCCGCGTCACGCTTTGGGACGCAGAGCGTCCGGGGCCGCATTCCCACGCGGAGCGTGGGAACGATCAGCGGCGGTGTTCTGGAGAAAGTGATTTACACACGTGCAATAAGAAAACTAAGGAAGGTCACCGTGAAAAAACGCAAGTCAGGGTTAACTACCGCCATCCACACAGGCCCGGGCTATCCGCTCAAGGCGCTGAGCTGCGTGCCATACGGCGCGTTGCTGTGTTGCCTGGCAAGCCTGGGGACCGCCCAGGCTGCACCCTATGTGGAAACCGGCAAACTGGGCGACGCCGCCAGCTGGCGCAGCAATGAGTTCAAGGCCGACTGGGGCCTGGGCGCCGTGCACGCCGACACCGCCTATGCGGCCGGCTATACCGGCAAGGGCGTCAAGCTGGGGATCTTCGACCAGCCGGTGTATGCGCCACATCCGGAATTCGCCAGCCCCAACAAAGTGGTGACCATTGTCACCGAGGGCATCCGCCAATACACCGACCCGTATATCCCGGTGAAGGCCGGAGATGCTTTCCGTTACGACGGCACTCCGTCCCTGGGCTCCAATGGCAAGCTGGGCAACCACGGCACGCATGTCGGCGGGATTGCTGCGGGTAACCGCGATGGCGGGCCGATGCATGGCGTGGCGTTCAATGCGCAAATCATCAGTGCCGAAAACGGTGACCCGGGCCCGGAAGACGGAATTATCCTGGGCAACGATGGCGCGGTGTACAAAGCCGGTTGGGATGCGCTGGTTGCCAGCGGCGCTCGCATCATCAACAACAGCTGGGGTATTGGCATCGGTGATCAGTACGCCAAGGGCGGGCGCGATCCGGCGTTTCCCAATTTCACCGTCAACGAAGCCCAGGCGCAATTCAATACCATTCGACCGATCCTCGGCACAATCGCAGGGGGGGCTTATCAAGGCGCCATCGATGCGGCCCGCAGCGGTGTGCTGACCATCTTCGCCGCGGGTAATGACTACAACCGTAACAACCCGGATGCCATTTCCGGACTGGCGTACTTTGTGCCGGAGATTGCCCCGAACTGGCTGTCGGTGGCCGCGTTGCAGCAAAACCCGGACACCGCAAGTGCCAACCCCTATGTGATCAGCACCTTCTCGTCGCGCTGTGGCTATGCGGCAAGCTTTTGCGTATCGGCGCCCGGCACCAAGATCTACAGCTCGATCATCAACGGCACCAACCTGGACAACCTCACCAACGACTACGCCAACTTCAACGGCACATCCATGGCCGCGCCTCACGTAGCCGGCAGCGCAGCGGTGCTGATGGAACGCTTCCAGTACATGAGCGGCGACCAGATCTCCACCGTGCTCAAGACCACCGCCACCGACCTCGGCGCGCCGGGCATCGACTCCCTCTATGGCTGGGGCATGATCAACCTGGGCAAGGCGGTCAACGGCCCAGGGATGTTTATCACCGCCGAGGATATCCCGGCCGAGTTCCGTATCGACGGCGCCTACGGCAGCGGCCAGTTCGTGGCAGACCTGCCGGGCGTCGGCGCGGTGGTGGATGCCGGCAAACCCACCCAGCGTGTGTGCGATGACCTGCACTGCGGGCGGGATGTGTGGAGCAACGACATCTCGGGCCATGGCGGCCTGACCAAGCAGGGCATCGGTACCTTGGTGCTCACCGGCGCCAACACCTACAGCGGGCCGACGCTGGTCAACCAGGGCTTGCTGGCGATCAACGGTTCGGTCACCTCCGACGTCACTGTGAGCCAGAGCGGCGTGGTCGGTGGTTCGGGGCGTATCGGTTCGCTGAGCGCGAAAAGCGGCGGTACTGTGGCACCGGGCAATTCCATTGGCACCTTGAACGTGGCGGGCAACGTCAACTTTGAACCGGGCTCGACCTATGCGGTAGAACTGTCGCCCACCAGCAGCGATCGTATCGTCGCGGGCGGCACGGCCACCCTCAACGGCGGCACCGTGACCCTGGCCCTGGAAAACAGCCCGACCTTGTTGAGCGCGCCCCAGGCCCAAAGCCTGATCGGCCGCCAATACAACATCCTGCAAGCGGCAGGTGGCGTCACCGGCAGTTTTGCTGCGGTGCTGCCTGATTACCTGTTTGTCGGCGGTACCTTGAACTACGCCGCCAACGGTGTGCAGCTGGATGTGGCACGCACCAACAGCTTCGCCAGCGTGGCGGCTACGCCGAACCAGCGCGCCGTGGCCGCCGCCGTCGAGCAATTGGGCGCAGGCAATGGCGTGTATGAAAGCTTGCTGCTGGCACCCACGGCCGCTTCGGCCCAGGGCGCGTTTCAGCAACTGAGTGGGGAAGTCTACCCGGCGCTGGAAACCGCACTGGTCAATGACAGCCGCTACGTACGCGAAGCGGTGGGCGAGCGTCTGCGCAATGGCGAGATGGGCGCTACCAGCCAAGCCATCGACAGCCGTGGCAACGTGTGGGTCAAGGCACTGGGTGCATGGGGCAAGACCGACAGCCGCAACGACACGGCGGGCTACACCACCTCTATCGGCGGCATGCTCGCCGGTGTGGACGGCGCCGTCGATGAGGCCACGCGCATTGGCCTGGTGGCCGGTTACAGCGACACGTCGTTGAACATGGGCAGCGGCACCCACAGCCGCGCCTCGGTCGACAGCTACCATTTCGGCGCCTATGCCGGGCATGAAATCGGCGCCTGGCGCCTGAGTGGCGGCGCGACCTACAGCTGGCACCGCGCCGATGTCAAACGCGACCTGCAATACGGCGATGTCAGCGGCAAGCAAAAAGCCAAGGTCGATGCCCACAGCACCCAGGTGTTCACGGAAGCGGCGTACCGCATCAACCTGCAACCACTGGCCCTGGAGCCGTTCGCCAACCTGGCCTACGTGCACCTGGCAACTGACAGCTTCAAAGAGAAGGGCGACGCCGCCGCGCTGAGAAGTGGCGACGACAGCCGTGACCTGGTGCTCAGCACCCTGGGTATGCGGGCCTTGAAGACCTTCACTATCAACGACCATCAGCAACTGGAAGTCTCCGGCACCCTGGGCTGGCAGCACAACCTGAGCAGCACCGATTCGGAACAGCACCTGGCGTTTGCCTCGGGCGGCCCTTCGTTCACGGTGGAAAGTGCGCCAATGGTGCGCGATGCGGCGTTGGTCGGCGCTCGGGTCAGCCTGGCATTGAGCAAGGATGCGCGGGTGAACTTCGATTACAACGGCCTGCTGGCCAGCAAGGAGAAGGTGCACGGCGTCGGCTTGAGCCTGGACTGGGCGTTCTAAAGGCCAGGTGCAGTTGGTTGTGGCGAGGGAGCTTGCTCCCGCTCGGGTGCGCAGCGCCCGCAAGTTTTTGGGGCCGCTGCGCAGCCCAGCGGGAGCAAGCTCCCTCGCCACACAAGCTCGCTCCTACAGGTGGTAACGGATAACAGGTGTTTTGGCTTTCTCTACAAATCCAACAACAGAGAGGCACTACCAATGGGTATCTTTGACTATAAAAACCTCGGTACCGAGGGTTCCAAGGCGTTGTTCGCCGATGCCATGGCGATCACGCTGTATTCCTACCACAATCTGGATAACGGCTTTGCCGTCGGCTACCAGAACAATGGCCTCGGTCTGGGTTTACCGGCTACCCTGGTCAGCGCGCTGATTGGCGGCAGCAATGCCCAAGGGGTCATCCCCGGCATCCCCTGGAACCCCGACTCGGAAAAAGCCGCCCTTGAGGCGGTGCAAGCAGCCGGCTGGACGCCCATCAGCGCCAGTACCCTGGGCTATAGCGGCAAGGTCGATGCACGCGGCACCTACTTTGGCGAAAAATTCGGCTACGGCACGGCTCAGGCCGAGGTGCTGGGCAAGTACGATGACGCTGGCAAGCTGCTGGAAATCGGCATCAGTTTCCGCGGCACTTCAGGGCCTCGGGAAAGTGTGATCACCGACTCCATCGGCGATGTGATCAACGACCTGCTCGCCGCCTTCGGGCCCAAGGATTATGCCAAGAACTACGCGGGGGAGGCCTTTGGCGGGTTGCTCAAGAACGTGGCGGACTACGCCACTGCCCAGGGCCTGGGCGGCAATGACGTAGTGGTCAGCGGCCACAGCCTGGGCGGCCTGGCGGTCAACAGCATGGCCGACTTGAGCGACAGTACCTGGTCGGGGTTCTATAAGGACTCCAACTACGTGGCCTACGCATCGCCGACCCAGAGCGCCGGCGACAAGGTGCTTAACGTCGGTTATGAAAACGATCCAGTATTCCGAGCCCTGGATGGCTCGTCATTCAACCTGTCGTCCCTGGGCGTGCACGACAAGGCCCACGAATCGAGCACCGACAACATTGTCAGTTTCAACGATCACTACGCCTCATCCCTGTGGAACGTGCTGCCGTTTTCCATCCTCAACCTGCCCACTTGGGTTTCGCACTTGCCCACCGGTTACGGTGACGGCATGACCCGTATCCTCGACTCGGGGTTCTACGAACAGATGACCCGCGACTCCACGGTGATCGTCGCCAACCTGTCCGACCCGGCACGGGCCACCACCTGGGTGCAAGACCTCAACCGCAATGCCGAGGCGCACAAGGGCAATACCTTCATCATCGGCAGCGACGGCGACGACTTGATCAAAGGCGGCAGGGGCGCGGACTTTATCGAAGGTGGCAAGGGCAATGACACCATCCGCGACAGCAGTGGGCACAACACGTTTTTGTTCAGCGGGCAGTTTGGCAATGACCGGGTGATCGGCTACCAGGCGACGGACAAGCTGGTGTTCAACGACGTGGCGGGCAGCAATGATTACCGCGATCACATCAAGGTGGTGGGCGGGGATACCGTCATTGGCTTTGGGACGGATTCGGTGACGCTGGTGGGTGTGAGCAGTTTGTCGGGGGAGGGGATAGTCATCAGCTAACGTATTCGGTGTGGGAGCTGGCTTGCCTGCGATGGCGGCGGTCGAGACAGCCATGCGGTGACTGACAAATCGCTATCGCAGGCAAGCCAGCTCCCACATTTGATGGGGTGTTGCTAGAAGATCACTTTTCCTTACGCACCGTGGCCACATCATCGGCCTTGATACGAATACGCTTGCCGGCAATATCGGTGAACTCGTAGAAACCGTCGGCGGTCTTGGCGTTGGGCGTGTCCTTGGTCAAATACTGCGTGCCATTCTGCAAGGTCACCACGGTTTGCGTGGAGCAACCGGCCAATACCAGAAAAGTGAGTGCAACCAGTGGCAGACCCAAATTCTTCATGTTCATAACCCTTACCTTTAACCCTGAAAAGTCCCGCAGCGTCTGCTTGCGGGGCCATAAATATTACGCGATCAACCCACTCATCAGATTGTTTTTTTGCAAAAAGTTGCAGGCGCCATTTATCTATTACTGATTGCAACAACGGCTTTGCCCCGGCAATCTGTATGCATAACCAGTATTTGATTGCATTGCACCATGGCCAACCCCCTCGAAGACCCCTTGTATTACCTGCATAACTTCCGCCAAGTGCTGGTTTGGTTGGGGCAACGCTACGCCGATTTGCTCAATGCGCACGAACAGCAATTCATTCAGCAATTTGACAGGTTGCCCCAGGCCTCCCAGGCGTTGTTGGTGCGCATGGTGATGCGCAAGGGCGTGCATTTTCGCGCCACTAAACTCCATTACCAGGAAATCGGTTGCCCCCATGCGGCGGCGGGGCCATTGCGTGAGCTGGGATGGGTGGAGGATCAAAGCCCGCTGCCGTTTGCCACCCTGTTCGCGCTGCTGCAAAAGAGTGAATTGCTCGGTGCCTTCAAGCCTTGGATCGACCAACCCAAGGGTAACAAGGCCGACTGGCTTGAACCCTTGGCCGCGCAATTTACCGAGCCGCGCAGCTTTGCCCAGTGGTGCCCCGACGTGGACGACGCGCTCTACAGCCTGACGGTAATGGAGTTGTGTGATCGCCTGCGCCTGATGTTCTTCGGCAATCTGCACCAGGACTGGTCGGAATTCGTGCTGGCAGACCTGGGCATCTACACCTATGAAAAAGTCGAGTTCTGCGCCGAGTCGCGCGGTTTGCGCAGCCGGGACGACGTGCATGGGTTCCTGTTCCTGCACCAGTGCCAGCAAGCCTTTGAAGCCGGTGACGCGCTGGATACGGTGTTGGCGCAGGTCGCCACGTTGTGTACCGACAATCCCTGGCTGGAAAAGCGCCGCGCCAAGCTGTTGTTCCAGATCGGCCAGTATTGCGAACGGTGCGCCGAGCTGGCGCTGGCCGAACAGATTTACCGCGGTTGCACGCACCCCGGTGCCCGGGCGCGGCTGATTCGCGTACTGGAGCGCCAGGAGGATTACGCCCAAGCCATGGCCCTGGCGACCGAGGCACAACAGGCCCCACACAGCGCCGCTGAACACCAACAACTGCTAAGGGTAGTGCCGCGCCTGCGGCGCAAACTTGGCGGGCCGGCGCTGCCCAGGGCCAAGCCCCAAGCGGTGGCGCGCCTGGACCTGGCACTGATGCAGGAACCGCTGCTGTCGGTGGAATCCAGTGTGCTGGCGCACCTGAGCGAACCGGATGCGCCTGTGCATTACGTCGAGAATGGCCTGATCAATTCGCTGTTCGGCTTGCTGTGCTGGGAGGCGATTTTCGCCCCGCTGCCGGGGGCGTTCTTCCACCCGTTCCAGCGCGGGCCAGCGGACCTGCACAGCGAGGACTTTTATCAACGCCGAGAAGCCTTGTTTGCCGCGTGCTTTGCACAACTGGAGGATGGCCGCTACAAGGCCAGCATCCGCCAACGCTATGTAGAGAAATGGGGCATTCAGTCGCCTTTTGTGTTCTGGAACCTGCTCAGCGAAGAACTGCTCGAGCAAGCCCTGGCCTGCCTGCCCGCCGAACACTTGCGCCATTGGTTTACGCGCCTGTTGCAGGATATCCGTGCCAACCGGGCCGGGATGCCGGACCTTATCCAGTTCTGGCCCGCACAAAATACCTATCGCATGATCGAGGTCAAAGGCCCCGGCGACCGCCTGCAAGACAACCAGTTGCGTTGGCTGCAATTCTGCGGCGAGCACCAGATGCCAGTCACCGTCTGTTACGTGCGCTGGGCGGAGCAACCCGCTTGAGTTACAGCGTGGCCGTGCGGGCGTTGTGTGAGTTCACGGCCAAGGTCGGTGACCTCGACCTGCGCTTTACGCCGTCGCCCAGCGCCCAGGAAGGCATCGTCGGCCATCGCACGGTGGCATCCCGGCGCAGCGCGCACTATCAGCACGAGGTCACCCTGGAGGGCGATTACCAGCAGCTCAAGGTGCGGGGCAGGGCGGACGGCTACGACCCGGACGCCAACCGCCTGGAAGAAGTCAAAACCTACCGTGGCGACCTCGCTGCCCAGCCCGCCAACCATCGGCAGCTGCACTGGGCCCAGGTCAAAGTGTATGGCTGGCTGATGTGCCAGAAGCTCGGGCTCAGTGAGATCGACCTGGCGCTGGTGTACTTCGATATCGTCGGCGAAGGCGAAACCTTGCTCAACCAGCGATTCGATGCGCCAGACCTTGAGCAGTTCTTCAAGCAACAATGCGCGCTGTTCCTGGACTGGGCCCGGCAGGAGATGCAGCACCGCGCGGCACGCAACGCTGGCGCGCAGAGCCTGGCATTTCCCCATGCCGACTTCCGTACCGGGCAGCGCACCTTGGCCGAGTCGGTCTACAAAGCGGTGAGTACCGGCCGGTGCCTGATGGCCCAGGCGCCCACCGGCATTGGCAAGACCATCGGCACTATCTTCCCGCAGCTCAAGGCCTTGGTGCCGCAGCAACTGGACAAACTGTTCTTCCTTACCGCCAAGACGCCCGGGCGCAAGCTGGCCCTGGATGCCGCCCAGGTGCTGTACGACAGCAGCCCCGAGCTGTCACTGCGTGTGCTTGAACTGGTGGCCCGGGACAAGGCGTGCGAACACCTGGACAAAGCCTGCCATGGCGACTCCTGCCCGTTGGCCAAGGGCTTTTACGACCGCCTGCCTGCTGCCCGCCAGGCCGCGTCCCAGGTGCGCCTGCTCGATCAACGCAGCCTGCGCAACGTGGCGCTGGCTCATCAGGTTTGCCCGTACTATTTGAGCCAGGAAATGGCGCGCTGGAGCGACCTGATCGTCGCCGACTACAACTACTACTTCGACTTTGGCGCGATGCTGTTCGGCCTCGCCCAGCTCAACCAATGGCAGGTCTCGGTGCTGGTGGATGAAGCCCACAACCTGGTCGAGCGAGCCCGCTCGATGTACAGCGCCAGCCTGGATCAATACAGCCTCAAGACCGTTCGTGACAGTGCACCCGAAGCGCTGAAAAAACCCTTGCAGCGCCTCAACCGTGAGTGGAACGCGTTGCACAAGGATCAACTGGCGCCTTATCAGGCCTACGCCGCCAAACCCGACAAACTGCTCCAGGCCCTGAGCCTGTGCACCAGCGCCATGGGCGATTACTTCAACGATCACCTCGATGCCCTCACCGGTGACCTGCAAGCCTTCTACTTCGAAGCCCTGCAATGGGCCAAGGTGGCGGAGCTGTTTAACGAGCACTTTATTTTCGATATCACTAAGCGCTCGTTCACCGCCAAGCGCAGCAGCTCGACCCTGTGCCTGCGCAACGTGGTACCGGCCGAGTTCATCCGGCCCAGGCTGACCGCTGCGCGCAGCAGCGTGTTGTTTTCCGCGACCTTGAGCCCACGGCACTATTACGCCGATTTGCTGGGCCTGCCAGCGAACACCGCCTGGGTCGACGTTGAATCACCGTTCAAGGCCGAGCAGTTGCAGGTGAGCATCGTTGAGCGGATCTCCACGCGGTTCGTGCATCGCCAGGCATCGCTGGAACCCATCGTGGCATTGATCGCCCAGCAGTTCGCCGCGCAACCGGGTAACTATCTGGCGTTTTTCTCCAGCTTCGATTACCTGCAACAGGTCGCGCAGCTACTGGCTGAGCGACACCCACAGATTGCGCTGTGGCTGCAATCCCGAGGTATGGCCGAGGCCGAGCGCCAGGCCTTTCTCGACCAGTTCACCCCGCACAGCCAGGGCATCGGCTTTGCGGTACTGGGCGGAGCGTTCGGCGAAGGCATTGACTTGCCCGGCGCGCGCTTGATCGGCGCGTTTATCGCCACCCTGGGCTTGCCCCAGCTCAACCCGGTGAACGAGCAGATGAAACAGCGCATGGGCGCGATTTTCGGCGCGGGGTACGACTACACGTATCTGTACCCGGGTATTCAAAAAGTCGTGCAGGCGGCGGGGAGGGTGATTCGCAGCCAACAGGATCGGGGGGTGGTGATGTTGATTGATGACCGGTTTGGGGAGCAGCGGGTGCGGCAGTTGTTGCCCAAATGGTGGACACTTAAATGATGGTTCACACCCTGCGCAATCACTCATTCAAGTCTACGGCGCCCGCCCGAGTGAAACTGGTCGAAATCACGTAATTACGAAGTGTGCTGTTGGCGCTATCAAACGCCTGAAATCGCGGCGTGCCTACTGTCAGAATTAACAGGTAGTGCAGGATGCCCCCTGGATCGGTACCTGTTAATTCTGACAGTAGCCAATGCCCGGATTCAGGCGTTTGATAACGGTAAGCCAACAGCGCACGACCGTGAGGATTCTCGCCATGCCCAAGATCAAAACACTTGACCCCCTCTTGCCGCCCATCGTTGTTCCGCTGATGGAACCGGCCATTGATGGTGATATCGAAGGGGCGCATGGCGGTATCGGCCTGCGGCATACCGAGGTGCCGTTGGTGGTCTACCTGATCAACCCCAAAGATGGCGTCACTCCGGGCAGTGTTGCCTCACTGTTCTGGGGCAACCGTAATATTCCCGTGGCCTCTACGCCGATTCGCGAAGGCGAGCAAAACCTTGACCTGTTCCCGATGACTGTTCCCGCGCACCATATCGTCCCGTACTTGGTCGACGGTGTACGTGGCATGCTAAGGCGCAGCAGCGGCAATGAGTCATTCACCGAAGAAATCAAGTTACGGGTCAGCCTGACTCGCCCCGGTGGCGAAGACAAAGACAGTCTGCCCGGCCACCAGGGGCTGGCGTATGAGGTCCCACCGGAGGTTTTGCTGCATGGCGTCAACCAGCAGCAGGCACTGGCGGGTGTCAAGATCATCATTCGCTACTGGCTAAACATGCGCGCTTATGACCTGATCACTCTGGCCTGGGGCTCGCAAGTGGTTCAGCACCGGGTCCAACCCGGCGAAGTGGGCCGTGACATCACCTTGACCGTCGACTACGCCACTATCAGCGCCGCGGGCAATAACCGGCTTACGCGCGTGGCTTACCAGGTGCGGGACGCGGGCGGCAATCTGCCGGAGGAGCGGGCGCGCTGGTCGGCGGTGTCGTTGATTGATGTGCACCTCAATGAGGTGCGCCCCGAAGCGCCGTGGCTGCAGTTTCCAGACACCGGTACGAAAATCGACCTCGCGGAACTGGGCAGTTGGGATGTGGAAGTGGCCCTTTGGGTCCTCTCCCAGGAGGCTAGCGCCTATTCCCACGTGACGCTGATCTGGGCCGGCTTGGACAGTGAAGGCAATTCGATCCCTTATACGCACACCGAAGAACTCAGTAGAGCAGGCCTTTATACCTTTGAGGTTCCCAACGCGCTGGTGAGCGCGATTGCCGAAGGCAGCGCGAGCGTGCATGCCCTGTATCAGAATGGCGCGGTGCAACAGCCTTCCGAAAAACTCTATCTGGACGTCGTGGGGCAAGTCGTCAGGTGGCCGGCGCCGACGATAGACGAGGACCAGGGTGGCCATATCGAGCCGGATGTCGACGCGACCGTACGCTTCCCCCTTCAAGGGAGCTGGCCGAAGGACGGTTATATCGAAGTCATCTTCCGGGTCAGCAGCGCCGATAACACCATCGAACATCGCATCGGCCGCGA
>NZ_FPJI01000014.1:0-154535 GCF_900119355.1 Pseudomonas sp. NFPP02 | reverse complement strand
AGTTGTTAAAGAGCGGTTGGTTAAGATCTTTCGTCTCAACCGAGGCGCGCATTCTACAGCAGCCTCATTTGCTGTCAAGTGGTTATTTTCAGAATTTTTCGAAGATTTCTTCAACAACTTCAACCACTTGCGCTTGCGATCTCTCGTAAGCGGGAGGCGAATTCTACAGCGTTACACGCTGCTGTCAACACCTCTTTTTCAACTTCCTTTTGGCTTCGATGAACTGAAGCAACTTGCTGCCGAAAACTGCGTAACTCATTGTTTACCAAGGAGTTTTCCGTTTCGACTGCGCCGGAAGTGGGGCGAATTATAGGCTTCCAGAATCTGGCGTCAAGGCTTAATTACGCTTTTGTGGCAGAAGGCGCTTTTTTAGCAATAAGGCGAGGGATTCGACGCATTACCGGCGGCACCCGCATCAACAGAAGTAGCGCACCTATAGAAGCGTAGATAGCCCACTCCTTCAGATCCGCCCGCACTATCCATAGCATGTGCAGCAAACCGAGCCCAAGAATCACATAGACCAGACGATGCAGCTTCTTCCATCGACTCCCCAACCGACGCTGGCTATAGCGGTTCGACGTAACGGCCAACATAAGGAGAGCAACAAACCCCAGCGCCCCCACAATGATGTAGGGCCGCTTGCTCAACTCTACGCCGAGCTGCGACCAATCCAGCCCCAGGACAAACACACAATAGGCCGCCAGGTGCAGCACAACATAAGCAAAGCACCACAGCCCCAACTGTCGTCGCACTGCTATCCACCCCGCCCAACCGCTCAACTTCTGCAGCGGCGTCATAGCAAGCGTGATCAGCAATAAAATGAGCGTCCCCAAACCCAGGCGATCAACGAGCACCTTGCCTGGATCAGGCCCCAGCGCAGAACTCCACGCTTCATACAACCAGAGCAATGGCCACACTGCTGCGGCTACAAACACGCCGATGCGCCAGATGGGATAGCGCATCAGTAGTTCTTCCGCAGATCGAGGCCTGTATATAAAGAAGCGACCTCATCCGAATAGCCATTGAACATCTGCGTCTCGCGCACATTCGGACTAAACAGGCCGCTCGGCAGACGGCGCTCCCGCGCCTGGGTCCAGCGCGGGTGATCGACCGTAGGATTCACATTCGCATAAAACCCATACTCATCAGATGCAATACTCTGCCAGGTCGTTTTCGGCTGCTCACTGACCAGACTGATACGCACGATGGACTTCACACTCTTGAAGCCATACTTCCACGGCACCACCAAGCGCAACGGTGCACCGTTCTGGTTAGGCAACTCCCGCCCGTACATGCCCACAGCGAGGATCGCCAACGGATTCATCGCCTCATCCAGGCGCAGCCCTTCCACATAAGGCCAATCGATCAAGCCGAAACTTGAGCGTTGCCCAGGCATGCTCTTGGGATCCTGAAGGGTTTCAAAACGGATGTACTTGGCTTTGGAGGTTGGCTCGACCTGCTTGAGCAACGCCGAGATGGGAAAGCCTATCCACGGAATCACCATGGACCATGCCTCGACGCAACGCAGGCGGTAGATGCGCTCTTCCAGCGCATAGGGTTTCATGAAGTCCTCCAGGGCATAGCGCCCAGGTTTTGCGACTTCACCATCAATCACCACACTCCAGGGCTGCGTCTTGAGCGAGCCCGCATTCGTTGCCGGGTCGCCCTTGCCTGTCCCGAACTCATAGAAGTTGTTGTAGTGAGTTGCATCCTTGAATGGCGTGATGGCCTCATCTTTGACCGTCACCGACTGCCACTTCGCATTCGGAAGTTTTTCCGTAAACCAGTTGGGCGCACTGCCCGGCTCGACGTCGGCATACCGCGAAGCATCGCCGGCACTGGCCCAACGCGGCAAGCTGCTGGCGGCAACACCGGCAAGCGCACCACCGAGCAGGCTGCGGCGAGAGAGATAGAAAGATTCAGGCGTGACATCCGATTCGTGACAATCGGACGCTTTGGGTAATTTGATTAACATGGTAACTCCGCAGCGTTGGAGAACTGATGCACCAATAGACTGCGGAGTATGGGGGAAATTACATTAAGACAATGTTTTGTCCCGACGCAGACGCAACAAGTACTGAATCGGGCCAGAAGCCGCATAGGCCAGGAACGCCAGCAGCAGGATACGCGGTGGATCACTGAACACGACCGCGAACACCAGCACCACCACAAGGATGGCCACGAAAGGCACGCGCCCCTTGAGGTCAAATTCCTTGAAGCTGTTGTACTTGATGTTGCTGACCATCAGCATGCCGGCCGCTGCCACCATCAGGGCAACCAGGAACGACATCTTCGATCCCTGAATCCCGTAGTCACTGAACGCCCATACAATCCCCGCGACAACACCCGCCGCTGCCGGGCTGGCAAGGCCGATGAAGTAGCGCTTGTCGGCAGTCCCTACCTGGGTGTTGAAGCGCGCCAGGCGCAAAGCGGCACCCGCGACATAGATGAAGGCAACCATCCAGCCGACCTTGCCCATGTCACCCAATGCCCAGGCAAACGCCAGCAGTGCGGGGGCAACACCAAAGGCAACCATGTCCGACAACGAGTCGTACTCGGCGCCAAAAGCACTTTGAGTATTGGTCATACGCGCCACGCGACCATCCAGGCCGTCGAGCACCATGGCCACGAAAATTGCGATAGCAGCAAAGCCAAAGTATTTGCTGGCACTCGCCGCATCACCCGCCGCCAGCGCGCTCTGGGCACTCATGGAGTTGATGATGGAGTAGAAGCCGGCGAACAGATTCGCCGTGGTGAACAGGTTGGGCAGCAGATAGATGCCACGATGCCGGACCTTGCGGCCTTCGGCGTCATGCCCTTCTTCGACATGTTCATCAATCGGCAGCATGCTTTCGGCGTCGGAAGCCTGGTTTGGCTCTTCGGGACGTTCGCTCATGGACTTTACCTTGCAACGGTGTGAAAAAATTCGACAGATACTTGCAGCGAGTGTTCGCCTGCAAACGATGCAGCTTTATACCAGAACCAACCCCTCAAACGAAAAAACGCGGCCTAAGCCGCGTTTTCCCTTGATGCGTACGACTTAGTTCTTGGCTTTGTCGACGATCTTGTTGGCACCGATCCACGGCATCATGGAGCGCAGTTGCTCGCCGATGACTTCGATACCGTGAGCGGCGTTATTACGACGCTTGGCGGTCATCGAAGGGTAGCCGGTAGCGCCTTCGCTGATGAACATTTTGGCGTATTCGCCGTCCTGAATACGTTTCAGGGCGTTGCGCATGGCCTGACGGGACTCGGCGTTGATCACTTCCGGACCGGTCACGTACTCGCCGTACTCGGCGTTGTTGGAGATCGAGTAGTTCATGTTGGCGATACCGCCTTCGTACATGAGGTCAACGATCAGCTTGAGTTCGTGCAGGCATTCGAAGTAGGCCATTTCCGGCGCGTAGCCAGCTTCAACCAGGGTTTCGAAACCAGCTTTTACCAGCTCAACGGTACCGCCGCACAGAACGGCTTGCTCACCGAACAGGTCGGTTTCGGTCTCGTCCTTGAAGGTAGTTTCGATGATGCCGGTACGACCGCCACCCACGCCAGCAGCGTAGGACAGTGCAACGTTCTTGGCGTTGCCCGACGCATCCTGGTAGATCGCGATCAGGTCAGGGATACCGCCGCCTTTGACGAACTCGGAACGCACGGTGTGGCCCGGTGCTTTCGGCGCGATCATGATCACGTCGAGGTCAGCGCGCGGCACGACCTGGTTGTAGTGAATCGCGAAGCCGTGTGAGAAGGCCAGGGTAGCGCCCTTCTTGATGTTCGGCTCGATTTCGTTCTTGTACAGCGAGGACTGGAACTCGTCCGGGGTCAGGATCATGACCAGGTCGGCAGCCGCAACAGCAGAAGCAACGTCGGTCACTTTCAGGCCATGGGCTTCAGCCTTGGCGACAGTGGCCGAGCCTTTACGCAGGCCAACGGTCACGTCAACGCCGGAATCTTTCAGGTTGCACGCTTGAGCGTGACCCTGGGAACCGTAGCCGATGATGGCGACTTTCTTGCCCTGGATGATCGACAGGTCACAATCTTTATCGTAATAAACTTTCATGAGGTTCCTCTATATATCCAGGCCGTAAGGCCATTCGCTAATTGGGTTAGATGCTGAGTACTTTGTCGCCACGGGCAATCCCGGTGACACCACTGCGTACGGTTTCCAGAATCGAGGCCGTCCCGATCGACTGGATGAAGCTGTCCAGTTTGTCGCTGGTACCGGTCAGTTGAACGGTATAAACGCTGGCGCTCACATCGACGATCTGCCCGCGATAAATATCGGTAGTGCGCTTGATCTCGGCACGCTGGGCACCCGTGGCCTTGACCTTGACCAGCATCAGTTCGCGCTCGATGTGGGCGCTTTCCGACAGGTCGACCAGCTTGACCACTTCGATCAGCTTGTTGAGGTTCTTGGTGATCTGCTCGATCACCTCATCGTGGCCTACGGTGGTCAACGTCAGGCGCGACAGGGTCGGGTCTTCGGTCGGGGCCACGGTCAGGCTTTCAATGTTGTAGTTGCGTTGCGAAAACAGGCCGACAACACGGGACAAGGCGCCGGGTTCGTTCTCCAGAAGCAGGGAGATAATATGCCGCATGATTAAGTACGCTCCGTCTTGTTCAGCCACATGTCGCGCATAGAGCCGTCTTTGATCTGCATCGGGTAGACGTGCTCGCTGGTATCCACCTGAATATCGATGAACACCAGGCGGTCCTTCATGGCGAACGCTTCTTCCATCTTCGGCTTCAGATCTTTCAAATCAGTGATGCGAATGCCGACGTGGCCATAGGCTTCAACCAACTTGATGAAATCCGGCAACGATTCCATGTAGGAATGGGAGTGACGGCTATCGTAGCTCATGTCCTGCCATTGACGAACCATGCCGAGCACGCCGTTGTTCAAGCAGACGATCTTCACGGGAAGACCGTATTGCAGGCACGTCGACAGTTCCTGGATGTTCATCTGGATGCTGCCTTCGCCGGTGACGCAGGCAACGTCGGCATCCGGGAAGCTCAGTTTCACCCCCATGGCCGCAGGGAAACCAAAGCCCATCGTGCCGAGGCCACCGGAGTTGATCCAGCGGTTAGGCTTGTCGAACTTGTAGTACTGCGCCGCGAACATCTGGTGCTGGCCCACGTCGGAGGTCACAAAGGCGTCGCCCTTGGTCACTTCGCACAGGGTTTCGATCACGGTTTGTGGCTTGATGATGCTGCCGTCGCCCTTGTCATAAGGGAACAGGCCACGATCACCGCGCCATTCGTCGATCTGCTTCCACCAGCTGGCAACGGACTCCTTGTTCGGCGTTTCGCCGATGTCCTTGAGTGCAGCGACCATTTCGGTCAGTACACTTTCTACAGGCCCCACGATTGGCACATCGGCCTTGATGGTCTTGGAGATGGACGCCGGGTCGATGTCGATGTGGATGATCTTGGCATTCGGGCAGAATTTGCTCGCGCCGTTGATCACTCGGTCATCGAACCGCGCGCCCACGGCGAGGATCACATCGGCGTGGTGCATGGTGAGGTTGGCGGTGTAGCTGCCGTGCATGCCGAGCATGCCGACAAACTGACGGTCCGAACCCGGGAATGCGCCGAGGCCCATCAGGGTGTTGGTCACCGGCAGGTTGAGCAGCTTGGCCAGTTCGGTGAGTGGCGCGGAACCGCCGCCCAGAATCACGCCACCGCCGGAGTACAACACGGGGCGCTTGGCCGCCAGGAGCATTTCTGCCGCCTTGCGGATCTGCCCCGAGTGCCCACGGACGGCCGGACTGTAGGAACGCAGCTTGGCTTTCTTGGGAAAAACGTATTCGAATTTTTCGGCCGGGTTGGTCATGTCTTTCGGGATATCGACCACCACAGGGCCCGGGCGACCGGACTGTGCGAGGTAAAACGCCTTTTTCATGACTTCCGGGATTTCCGACGCGTGCTTGATCATGAAGCTGTGTTTCACGATCGGGCGGGAAATACCGATCATGTCGGTTTCCTGGAAAGCGTCGGTGCCGACCATGGTGCTAGGCACCTGGCCAGAGATGATCACCATCGGGATGGAGTCCATATACGCAGTCGCGATGCCGGTGATGGCATTGGTTGCGCCTGGGCCGGAGGTTACCAGTACCACGCCGGCTTTACCGGTGGCACGGGCGTAACCGTCAGCCATATGGGTCGCGGCCTGTTCGTGGCGAACCAGGATGTGGGTAACAGCCGGTTCCTTGAACAGTGCGTCGTAGACATGCAGCAGAGCACCACCTGGGTACCCGTAGATATAGTCGACGCCTTCGTCACGCAAAAAGCGGACGAGCATCTCACCGCCAGATAAAAGCTCCACGTTGTTCACCTCTAAAACGCCAGAATACCGTCCGTTAAAAAACCGACGGGTCTTAATAGGTTTACTTCTCAACAGAGCATGAGCGACGGTGGTCGCCGACTACGTCAGCACTGACTGAGCAAGTATTGGGATCGTCCCAAGTGTTGCGGGCTTTTCCCACCCAGCGCGAGGTAACGCGTTGCGGGTGTTACAGGTCGGCGCGGATGTGCGCCTCATGATCTGCTGAGCGGGCCTGCTTCTGGCAGTCCCGATACAGCGGACTTTGGATTCTTCTGTTTCACGCCCTTCAAGTCAAGCAATAATTGCGCTTTTTTCCAACTAAGCGCATGAGAACGCAGAAGAAAGGGCTTTGAGGAGGGATAAAACTCGCCTGAATGTCGTCAAGCGGTAGAAATGTGCGCAAGACTGCCGGAAAAACCGGCAGTCAGGCAATTAACGAGCGTCGACGATCAATTGATCGAACTTTTTCAGCGCGTTACGCAAGCCGAGGCTCTCCCGCGGCCGGTCGGCGTAGACCATCTCGGCCATTTCCAGGATCCCCGACGCATTCGGCAAGGGCAGGTCCTGTTCCAGGATCTGCTTCATACGCGCAAGGAAGATCCACTGCAGCCACTGGTGGAAGTCCAGGGTATCGACGGAAAAGGGCTCGACACTGCTGAGCGCTTCAGCACTGGGGGAGACTTCATCCCACCAGCCCTGAACGCGCAGTTCGCGCTCGATCAACAATAACTGCTCGGCAATCGCGGGAAAACGCGCATCCATCAGAGGCTGACCTTGGCTTTTTGCCGCGCCTGGGCGGCACCCGCTGCATCGCCCTGGGCGGCACGCGCATCCCCGATCAACGCCCACAGGCTGGCTTGCAGGTCTGGGCGCCCATTGGCCAGGCTCAGGCCACGGCGAGCGAATTGCTCCGCCTGGGGCGCATCGCCCTGAGCCATGCGCACCTGGGCCAGGCGATAGAGCACTTGTGGCTCACGCGGCGCCACGCGCTGGGCACGTTCAAGGCTCGACGAGGCGCCATTCAAATCGCCACCCGCCTGCTGCTGCTGAGCGGTGGTGAGCAACGCCAGCACCGGGCCATCAAGTTGTTCGTCCGCCGACAACCCGCCCGCACTGGACGATGACGGAATACCGCTCGGCGTCGAAGGCATGTTGTAGGTGCCCTGATTGACCGGCGCGGTTTGAATCGGCGTGGAGTTCACCGGCCCGGAAGTGCTTGGGCCTGGGGTCCATGGCTCGGCACTGATAGGCGCCGAGGTTGCAGCCCCACTGCCGGGCACCATCACTACGACGCCGGAATCCTGGGGAATTGCCTGGGTTGCAGCTTGGGCAGGCCGTTTGACCACGGTCTGACGGAAGCCGCCATTGGCCGAAATGCGGTCGTTATTGGAAACGGACGTGCTTGAGTCCACCACAGGGATAGAGCCGCGCTGCACGCTGGAGCAACCGCCGAGCAAAACCAGAGCCGTAATTGCTGGAATCCACAACTTGTTCACTTGAAACCCTCTTTGCTTAATTCATCCAGCCCTTGACCCAATCCATCACCGATTCCGCGTCAGCAGGTGTACTGCCACCGCACGCGGCACCGGGTGGTGGTTCGCTGCCGCGAATATACGGCATCTGCACCGCGCCCGGACAGTTGGCATCGGAGCCTTGGCCGGTGTGCGGATCAATCCAGGCCTGCACAATATTGTCCGGCTGCGGCATGTTGAGCGGCAACGGGTCAGCCTTGCGCATGAAACTGGTCCATACCTGCAGCGCGCCGGTGGCACCGGTGAACGGCGTCTTGCCATTGTCGTCGCGCCCCAGCCATACCACGGCCAGTACATCCTGGCCGAACCCTGCGAACCAGCTGTCGCGGGAGTCGTTGCTGGTACCGGTCTTGCCCGCCAGGGTCAGGTTCGACGGCAGCACGCTGTAGACCGAACGCCCGGTACCCTCGCGCATCACGCGCTGCATGGCGTTCTGGATCAGGTAGATGGAGCCCGCGTCGAAGCGCTGCTGAATCTGGAACGGGTAACGCTTGAGCGGTTCGCCATCGGCGGTCAGCACACTGCGAATACCGCGCATCGGCGTATTGAAGCCACCATTGGCCAGGGTCTGGTACATGGTGGTCACTTCCATCGGCGTCATGGCCGCAGCGCCCAGGAGCATGGACGGGAACGCCGGGAATTCACGTTCGACTCCCAGTCGCGCCAGAGTCTTCAGCACGTTCGGCACACCCACTTCAAGCCCCAGACGCGAGGTCGAGATGTTGTAGGAATGCGCCAATCCTTGATACAGGAACACCGTGCCATGGGAACGACGGTCGAAGTTCTTGGGCGTCCATACCTGGCCATCCGCGCCTTTGATCGACAGCGGGTCATCGGACAGCCAACTGGTCAGCGTGTACTTGCTGGGTTTTTCCAGTGCAGTGAGATAAACCGCAGGCTTGACCAGCGAGCCAATCGGCCGCACGGCATCCAGTGCGCGGTTGAAACCGGCGAAACTGGCCTGGCGGCTGCCGATCATGGCCTGGACCTCCCCGGTTTCCGGATTGGTCACGACCATGGCGGCCTCGACTTCATCCGAGCCCTTACGGCCAGTCAGGCGCTTGAAGGTGTCGTTGACCGACGCTTCGGCCTTCATCTGCAAGATGGGGTCGAAGCTGGTGAAGATCCGCAGCCCCTCTTCGGTCAAGTCTTCGTCGCGGTAGTCTTCGCGCAGTTGGCGCTTGACCAGGTCGATAAAGCCCGGGAATGAGCTATCCGCCAGCTTGCCGCGGGTTGTCACACCCAGTGGCATTTTCTTGGCAGCGGCCACTTGCTCAGCGGTGGCGACACCCTGCTGCTCCAATACATCGAGCACCAGGTTGCGACGTTCAAGCGCACGCTCCGGGTTGCGGCGCGGGTTGTAATAGGACGGCCCCTTGACCATCCCCACCAGCAACGCAACCTGATGCAATTTCAACTCGGACAACGGCTGCCCGAAGAAGAACTGGCTGGCCAGGCCGAAACCGTGCACGGCGCGCTGGCCATCCTGACCGACGAATACCTCGTTGAGGTAAGCCTCGAGGATTTCCTGCTTGCTGTAATGCAGCTCCAGCAACATCGCCATCATGGCTTCGGTGAGTTTACGGGTCAGGCTGCGTTCGTTGGTCAGGTAGAAGTTCTTGACCAGTTGCTGGGTCAGCGTACTGCCGCCCTGGGTCATCTTGCCGCCGGACGTGTTGACCCAGATAGCACGGGCGATCGACTTCGGCGACACACCCCAGTGGCTATAGAAATCGCGGTCTTCGACAGCGACCAGGGTTTCCAGCAGATACGGCGGTACCTGATCGAGCTTGATCAGGATGCGATCTTCAAGATTTTTCGGGTAAATACCGCCGATCAGCAACGGTTCAAGACGCACCACCGGCAGCTTGGAGCCATTGAGCGACGACAGCTCAGCCACATAGTCGCCAGAGAAACGCACGCGCACCGGCTGGGCTTTTTCCAGGCCTTCGTAGAACTGGAAGCCACGGGTGTTCAGGTCGACGGTATTACCGCTGACCGCCGCAGCGCCAGGGCCATTGCTCACGGGTTCGCGGCGGTAGCCCAGCGCATCGAGCTCGGTAAGGAAGTCATCCTTGCTCAGCTTCTGGCCGGAGAACAGCTCCAGCGGGCGTGCATACACCTTGGCCGGAATCGTCCAGCGCTTGCCGGAGAATTTTTCCTGCACCACGGCATCGAGGTACACCGCAAGGCCGGCGACCGCCACAAGGCCCACCAGGCCAAGCTTGATCACCCAGCCCAGCCAAGGGCGCGGGCCGCGGGAAGGAGGTTTTTTACGGGAACGGGGAGATCGGGTTCGAGTCATGGCGGCGGATTATACGCACTTTATTGATGATCAACATGAGCCGGACAGCGGTTTGCACGACTGGCATCAGCAGCCATAATGCCCCCCATGATTTTCCCCAGACTTTGAAGGATCGCCCGTGAGCCAGACCCTGATCGCTGCCCTGCAAAACCCGGCCTTGTACCCTCATCCGGTTGAAGCGTTTCAAGTCATCGAGACCCATATTTCCTGGGTGATACTGACGGGGCCCTACGCTTATAAGCTGAAGAAACCGATGAACTTCGGCTTCCTGGACTTCACCAATCTGGACGACCGCGGGCATTTCTGCCGCGAGGAACTGCGCCTCAACCAGCGCCTGACCGAAGATTTGTATCTTGAAGTGTTGCCGATTACCGGCACTGCCGAGGCGCCGCAACTGGGTGGCGACGGCCCGGCCATCGAGTACGCGCTGAAAATGCGCCAGTTCCCGCAAAGCCAGATGCTCAGCACCCTGCAAGCCAACGGCGAACTGACCTGCGCGCACATCGATGAGATGGCCAAGCAGATCGCCCAGTTCCACCTCAACGCCCCCAAAGTCCCGCAAGATCACCCCGCCGGCACGCCGGAAGAGGTGATGGCTCCGGTACGCCAGAACTTTGACCAGATCCGCCCGTTCCTCAGCGACAAGGCCGACCTGACTCAGCTGGAGGCTCTGCAAGCCTGGGCTGAAAGCAGCTTCGAACGCCTCAAGCCTTTGCTTGCGCAGCGCAAGCTCGATGGCTATACCCGCGAATGCCACGGCGACATTCACCTGGGCAACGCCACGCTGATCGATGGCCGCGTGGTGATCTTCGACTGCATCGAGTTCAACGAGCCTTTCCGCTTTACCGACGTGTACGCCGACACCGCTTTTTTGGCGATGGACCTGGAAGATCGCGGCCTGAAATGCCTGGCACGGCGCTTCATAAGCCAGTATCTGGAATTGACCGGCGACTACCAGGGCCTGGAGCTCCTGAACTTCTATAAAGCCTACCGTGCATTGGTGCGCGCCAAGGTTGCGCTGTTCAGCATGCCGAGCGAAGCCAACCCCGTGCAACGCGCTACCACCCTGCGCCAGTACCGCAACTACGCCAACCTGGCGGAAAGCTACAGCACCATCCCCTCGCGCTTCCTGGCAATCACCCATGGCGTTTCAGCGGTGGGCAAGAGCCACGTGGCCATGCGCCTGGTCGAAGCCCTGGGCGCGGTGCGCCTGCGTTCGGATGTAGAGCGCAAGCGCCTGTTTGGCGAACAACAGGTAGAGAACACCCTGCAGGCCGGTATCTACAATCAGGACGCCAGCGCTGCCACCTACACACGTCTGAACGAGATTGCCGACACCGTGCTGCGCGCCGGCTACCCGGTGGTGCTGGATGCCACTTTCCTGAAACGCGCACAGCGTGACGCTGCCGCCCAGGTTGCCGAAGCCACTGGCGCGCCGTTCCTGATCCTCGACTGCAACGCCCCGCAAGCCGTTATCACCAGTTGGCTGGCACAACGCCAGGCGGATAAAAACGATCCGTCTGACGCCACACTGGCCGTTATCGAAGAACAACAAGCCAGTCGTGATCCGCTGACTGCCGAGGAGCTGCTGCTCAGCAAGCGTGTGGAGACCAATGAAAGCGGGACGCTCGACGCGTTGGTCGGGCATATCCGTCAGCACCTGCCGGGCCTGTAAGAAATATTTCTTGGTCGCGTCGTCGTCTTCGGCGCGCGACCCAGCGATAGTGGCACTATACTGGCCACATAACGCCAACCAGAGTCGCGATCATGAGTCAGCCCAAGCTTCTTGATACCCCGCTCTATGCCCTCCTGCACAAGGACGACATCCACGGCTTCAACCAGAAGCGCCCTGAAAACGGCACGATCGACATGCGCGGCGGCGACTTTCGAGGGCTGGACCTGCGCGACCTTAACACCACCGGTATTGACTTCACCGACGCCTATTTTCGCTCTGCCGACCTACGCGGCCTGGACTTGCGTGGCTGCTCACTGGAAGGCGCCAGCCTAGCCCATGCGCAGATTTCGGGGGTTTATTTCCCGCCCGAACTCACGGCTGACGAAATACTCATGTCGGTCAATTTCGGCACTCGCCTGCGCTACCGCACCAAGTAACCCCACACACCGAGTTCCGGCCAGCCCCCCTGCCTGCCGGGCACTTTGCGCCTGCCTGCGAGCAAGCGCCGTCGCGCCATCCTTATAAGCTTTTCAGCCCTTTCTGACCAAAGAACCACGCTTTTCCTACTGAGCGCTACACTCATTTTCAGGCTGCCTGGTCACGACACCCACCGCACCATTCGGCCAACGCAAGGAGGCTTGATGAACGATGAGCTGCAACACCTGAAAAACCTTGGCAAGACGTCAGCGCAGTGGCTGCATGCGGTGGGCATCCACAGCGCGTCCGACTTGCGTCGGCTAGGGGCGGTCGATGCCTACCGAGCCGTGCGCACGCGCGGGTTTCGAGCTTCGAAGGTTCTGCTGTATGCCATTGAAGGGGCATTGATGGATGTGCACTGGAACGACATACCCACGGAGCGCAAGGAGGCCTTGAACCGTCAGTTGGAAGCGATCTCAGTACATCAGAAGAACTAGAGCGGCACTCAAACCCAGTGTTGATGGGCATTGCAAACGAGCGTTTGAGAAAACTGGATGAAGCAGGAAAACAAATGTTGACTCTCAAATGAGAATCGTTATGATTATCACAACTGGTCGCGAGATCAGCCGATAACTGAAAGACCATTGGTTCGGACTCTCAGATTATCTCCTCATCAGGCTAATCACGGTTATTTGACCCGGCTCTTGCCGGGTCTTTTTTTGCCCGCGAATTAACCGGCCTTAACGCGCAATGATCAACGGATGCCCACGCTCCGGATGCGGCTGTACCAATACATCCAGACCGAATACAGCCTTCAGTGGCTCTGGTTGCAGGACTTTAGAGGGCGTATCCAACGCGTGGGGGCGGCCGTTTTCCAGCAACAGGATCCGGTCGCAGTAGCGCGCCGCCAGGTTCAAATCATGCAGGATGACCAGCACCGCAGCGCCTCTGTCGGCAAAATGTCGGATAGCTTGCAAGGTGGTGTGTTGGTGCAGAGGGTCGAGCATTGATGTGGGCTCATCCAGCAGCAACGTCTGCCCTGCCTCACCCGGCCATAACTGCGCCAATACCCGTGCCAGGTGCACACGCTGCCGCTCGCCACCCGACAAAGCCAGGTAACTGCGGCCACTCAGATGGCCTACATCAGCAGCCTGCAGCGCGGCGTTGATGATTTCGTCGTCGCGCACTCGCCCGGTCTGATGAGGCAAGCGGCCCATGCCCACCACCTCTTCGACACGAAAGGCAAAGTCCAGGGTGGAGGATTGTGGCAGCACCGCCAGGCGCTGGGCACGTTGCACACCGGTCATGTGCTTGAGCGCCTGCTGATCCAGCCAGACCTTGCCCTGATCCGGCTGCAACTCCCCGCACAGCGCCCCAAGCAAGGTACTTTTGCCGGCGCCATTGGGGCCCAGCACGCCCAGCACTTCGCCCGGCAATAGGTCCAAGGTGACATCGGCCAGCACAGTCTTACCACCGCGCCGGATCTGCAATGCTTCTACCCGCAACATCAGGCGCGCCCTCGTAACAATAAATAGAGGAAAAACGGCGCACCGATAAACGCAGTGACAATACCGATCGGCAGTTCCGCCGGCGCCAACGCCAGGCGCGCCACCAGGTCCGCAAACAACAGCAGGCTCGCGCCCGCCAACACCGAGGCCGGTAACAACACCCGATGATCCGGCCCCGCCAGCAGCCGCACCAGATGTGGTACCACCAAACCGACAAAACCAATCATTCCCGCCGCCGCCACTGCGGCGCCAACACCCAGGGCCGTGCAAAACACCAACTCGCGCTTGAGCCCCTCGACATCAATACCTAGATGGTTGGCCTCGGACTCCCCCAACAGCAGCGCGTTCAGCGCCTTGGCGCGGCGCGGCAACCATAGCGCCACGCCCGCACTCACCAGCAGCAAGGGCCACAACCGCGAATAACTTGCGCCATTGAGGCTGCCCAGGTTCCAGAACGTCAGGGTGCGCAAGGTGGCATCGTCCGCCAGATAGGTAAACAGGCCCACGGTCGAACTGGCCAGGGCCGTCAGCGCGATACCGGCAAGCAACATCGTCGCGACATTGGTCTGGCCATTGCGACGCCCCAGGCGATAGACCAGTGCCGTGACGCCCAGGCCACCGAGAAATGCGCACAGCGACAACAGATACGGCCCGAAAGCATCCGGCAGCCCGCCAAAGAGCGAGCCACCGACAATCGCCACCGCCGCTCCCAGCGCCGCCCCGCTGGACACGCCGACTAAGCCAGGGTCGGCCAGCGGGTTGCGGAACAACCCCTGCATCGCCACGCCCGACAACGCCAGCACACCGCCGACCGCCAGCCCCAACAGGGTTCGCGGCAGGCGAATCTGCCCCAGGATCAACTCGGCCTGCTCCAACCCCTGGGCCTCAATCGGTACGCCCATCAGCCTTAACGCAGCCCTGAGGGTGTCCACTAACGGCAGGCTGACCGGCCCCAGTGCCAATGAGAGCCAGATCGCCAATACACACAGCAGCGACAGCCCGATAAACAGCGTTTTTGGCTTAACCAGAGTGGTCATGGAGCAGGCTTAGGCTGGGACGGATAAAAACCGGCAGACAGTTTTTCCAGGCTTTGCGGCAATCGGGGCCCAAGGCCGCCTACCAGCAAGGTCGGATCCAACTGAAACACGCGGCCACTCTTGGCTGCCGGCGTAGAGGCAAGGATCGGGTTTTCTTTGAACAAGGCTGCGCGCGCCGCGTCACCGGTCAAGGCGCGATCGGCAAATACCAGCACCTCAGGGCTCAACCCTCCCAGCGATTCGACGGAAAACGGCTTGTATCCCACATGCGTGGCGAGATTACGCCCCCCAGCCTGCTGCAACATCCAATCAGCGGCGGTGTCCTTGCCCGCGATCAGCGGCTTGCCACCGGCATGGCCGAGCAGCAACAGCACGCCTGGAGCCTTTTGCGTGGCCTGGGCCTTGGCCACCCAATTTTTTTGCTGTGCCAGCGCCTGCTCATACCCGGCAAACAGGGCATCAGCCTGGGCCTCACTGCCGAGCAGTTTCCCCAAGTGTTCGAGGTTGCCTTTGAGCGTGGGCAAATCCGGCTGGGCCGAGAACATCTCCACCTGCACCCCTGCACTGCGAATCTGCGCCAGCACCGGCGGTGGCCCCATTTCCTCCGTGCCCACAAGGATTTGCGGGCGCAGGCTGAGAATGCCTTCGGCCGACAACTGCCGCTGGTAACCAATGCTCGGCAAGGCCTTGAGCGAGGCGGGATGCTGAGTGGTGGTATCCACCCCGACCAACTTCGCTTCACCGCCCATGGCCACCACCCATTCCGATAGCGCCCCGCCGGCACTGACCCAGCGTTGCGGCAGTTCAGAGGCGTGCGCCCCAGTGTTGATCAGCAGTGAGGCAACAAGCGCAATAGCGCTGGTACTCAGGCGCATAACAGGGTTTCCTTCCTAGGGCAGGGCCACTCAAGCACTCATTGATGTGACAGATAACCCCTGCCAGGCATCGTATTGAGCACCCAGTCAGCTGACGGGCGAAGCGGGCATTTGATAATTGTTTGCATTTGAACGTCAAGGCACTTAAGGATTGAAATGAAGTTTCTCTGCACCTCAGGCGACCTCGCCCCCAACAGCAGCCGCGGTTTTGATATCGATGGCCACAGGCTGTTGGCGGTGCGTCGGGACGGCATTGCGTACTTCTATCTCAACCGCTGCCCTCATCGCGGCATCCCGCTGGAATGGCAACCTGATCGCTTCCTCGACGACAGCGCCAGCCTGATCCAATGCGCCACCCATGGCGCGTTGTTCCTGATTGAAAGCGGCGAGTGCATCGCCGGGCCCTGCGCAGGCCAACACCTCACGGCCCTGCCCGGTCGCGAAGACGAACAGGGATTGTGGGTCGATCTCTAGTCGCCCAGCAGCACCTTCAACCGACGCTCGACGTAAATCTCCTGCGGCGTGACCCGTACGCCGTAGGCGAGCACCTCCACACCTGCAGCCTTGGCCTCACGTAGCGCCGCCGCATAACCGGCGTCGATTTCCACAGCCGGGCGGACCGCGTCGATCCCCGACAGGTTCACGCAATACAACTGCGCCGCCCGTATACCGTCGCGAGCCAGATGAGCCAGCTCACGCAAGTGCTTGGCACCGCGCTGCGTCACCGCATCGGGGAAAGCCGCCACTGAGCTGCCATCAAAGCCCAGGGTGACGCTTTTGACCTCGACAAACGCAGCGCCTTGGGGGTAATCCAGGCGAAAGTCGATGCGGCTTTTCTCCTGGCCATAAGGCACCTCACGCTTCAACGCGGTAAAGCCGTTGAGTTCAGTGATCACACCGGCCAGCAGGGCTTCTTCCACCAATTGATTGGCACGCGCGGTGTTGACGCACGCCAGCCGGCCCTGGGGCGTTTCGGCAATTTCCCACGTGCCCGGCAGCTTGCGCTTGGGGTCAGTGGAACGGCTGAACCAGACCTGGCCACCTTCGACCATGCAGTTGAGCATCGAACCGGTGTTAGGGCAGTGAATGGTAAGCAACTCGCCGGTAACGGTTTCGATATCGGTGAGAAAGCGCTTGTAGCGGCGGATCAGCCGCCCTTCTTCAAGAGGAGGATTAAAACGCATCAGCCTTGCCAACTCCGCAAACCACGGGCAATCCGCTCCACCGCTTCTTGCAGCCGATCAAGGTTTTGCGTGTAGGCAAAACGCACATGGTGCCCCGCCTGGTAGCGACCGAAATCCAACCCGGGCGTAAAGGCCACATGTTCGGTTTCGAGGAAATGCCGGCAAAACGCGAAGGCATCGCCGCCGAACGCGCTGATATCGGCATACAGATAAAAAGCACCTTCGGGCTCCACGGCGATACCGAACCCCAGCTCACGCAGGGCCGGCAGCAGGAAGTCACGGCGGCGACCAAATTCGGCACGGCGCTGCTCCAGAATCTCCAGGGTTTGCGGGGTGAAACAGGCCAAGGCGGCATGCTGGGCCATGCTTGGCGCACTGATGTAGAGGTTCTGCGCCAATTTCTCCAGTTCACCCACCGCTTCAGGGGGGGCCACCAGCCAACCGAGGCGCCAGCCGGTCATGCCGAAATACTTCGAAAAACTATTCAGGACAAAGGCGTCATCATCGACTTCCAGCACGCTGGCGGCGTCGGTGCCGTAGGTGAGTCCGTGATAAATCTCGTCGACCACCAGGTGACCGTTGCGCGCCTTGATGGCGCCCGACAGCCCAGCCAACTCGTCCCGGGTGAGGATCGTGCCGGTGGGGTTGGCGGGCGATGCCACCAATGCACCGACACTGTCCTGGTCCCAATGCCTGGCCACCAGATCGGCGGTCAACTGGTAGCGTACGTCTGGGCCGACCGGCACCAACTGCGCCGCGCCTTCCACAAGGCGCAGGAAGTGCCGGTTGCAGGGGTAGCCTGGGTCCGCCAGCAGCCAATGCTTACCCGGATCCACCAGCAAACTGCTGGCCAGCAATAACGCGCCGGAGCCACCGGGGGTGACCAGAATGCGCTGCGGGTCGATGCTCAATCCGTAGCGTTGCTGGTAGAAACCACTGATGGCCTCGCGCAACTCGGGCAAGCCGCGGGCGGCGGTGTAGCGCGTTTTACCGTTTGCCAACGCCGCTTGGCCGGCCTGTATGATCGGCTCGGCGGTGGTGAAGTCCGGCTCGCCGATTTCCAGGTGGATCACGTCGTGACCGGCTGCCTGCAGCTCATTGGCACGCGCCAGTAACGCCATGACATGAAAAGGTTCGATGGCGCGACTACGCGCACTGTAGGGCTGAGCCATTAGCCTTCCTTAGACGGTGAGGACAAAATCTGGATTCTACCGAACCCTCACGGTAAAACATGCTCTATTGCCTGATTGGGGCTGCAAGTGCACCCTGCGCGCGCTCGTAAAACAGCTAAAATCAACATTCGAGGCGATACATACCCAGTCATGGCGGGCTGCTGCGGTTTACAACCCCTTTGCCTTGGGCCTCGACAACCGGGAGTAGCGCACCCTGAATCTATCTGGTAAGTTCGCCCGCTTGCAGCCGCAGGGCCGGCAGGTGTCGGTGACGTTGCAATCCTGCGCAATGGATTAGAAGAGTGAGAGGCGGTCTATTCATGTCCACCCAAGCAAAGCAACAGCAGACTCAAGGCCTCGGCGGCTTCGAACCCTATGTCGAAAAAAAGGGCGAGGAGTACATGGGCGAGCCCATGCGCGAGCACTTCACCAAGATCCTCAACAAGTGGAAACAGGACTTGATGCAGGAAGTCGACCGTACGGTTGACCATATGAAGGATGAAGCGGCCAACTTCCCTGACCCGGCCGATCGCGCCAGCCAGGAAGAAGAGTTCGCCCTCGAACTGCGCGCCCGCGATCGCGAGCGCAAGTTGATCAAGAAGATCGACAAGACCCTGCAACTGATCAAAGACGAAGAATACGGCTGGTGTGAATCCTGCGGCGTCGAAATCGGTATTCGCCGACTGGAAGCCCGTCCAACCGCGGACCTGTGCGTAGACTGCAAGACCTTGGCTGAAATCAAGGAAAAACAGGTCGGCAAGTAACTTTGCCGAGTTGAACGAGTGGAGCGTGCGAACGCTCCATTTTTGTTTCTGGCGTTTACCGGTTATGCAGTAGTATCCGGGCCATGACAGCCTCTACCTATATTGGGCGTTTCGCCCCCACACCCAGCGGCCATTTGCACTTCGGTTCCCTGGTTGCCGCCCTCGCCTCCTACCTCGATGCACGCGCCCACCACGGCCGTTGGTTGATGCGCATGGAAGACCTTGACCCTCCCCGTGAAGAGCCCGGCGCTCAGGCGGCGATCCTGCATGCGCTGGAAAGCTACGGCTTTGAATGGGATGGCGAACTGGTTCGCCAGAGCGAGCGGCATGATGCCTACGCCAAAGTACTGAACGATATGTTCAACCACGGCCTGGCCTACGCCTGCACCTGCTCGCGCAAGCAGTTGGAGCCCTACAACGGGGTTTACCCAGGCTTGTGCCGCAATGCCGGCCACGACCAGCAAGACGCCGCCATCCGCCTGCGCGTGCCCGAGTTGGAGTATCACTTTGTCGACCGTGTGCAGGGCGAGTTCCGGCAGCATCTGGGTCGCGATGCCGGCGACTTCATCATTCGTCGGCGCGATGGCCTCTACGCCTACCAACTGGCGGTGGTGCTCGACGACGCCTGGCAAGGTGTAACCGATATAGTACGCGGCGCCGACCTGCTCGACTCCACGCCGCGCCAGCTTTACTTGCAAGAACTGCTCGGCCTGCGCCAACCCCGTTACTTGCACGTGCCGCTGATCGTGCAGCCAGACGGCAACAAGCTGGGCAAGTCCTACCGCTCTCCACCGTTGACAGCCGACCAGGCCACGCCTTTGCTGCTCAGAGCGCTGCGTGCCCTTGGCCAAGAGCCAGACGCGCAGTTGCAGTACGCCAGCCCACGAGAACTGCTGGATTGGGGCATTGCACACTGGGACGCCACCCGCATCCCGCGCACGCTGACCCTGGCCGAAGCGCAATTGAGTTGAAGGCGCTTGCAGGTTGCCAGCCATCCGTTAACATCGCGGCAGATTTTTAATCAGAGGCCAACATGTACATCTATCGTTTGGTCCTGCTGCTGGTCGTCGGGATCTACCTGTTCTCCCCCGCCATCATGGATTGGTGGATCGACGCCACGGGCGCCTGGTATCGCCCTTATCTGCTATGGCTGATCCTGATCGTCGTGACCTTCATCCTGCAGAGCCAAAAAGATGCCGATGAGCTTTAGTCTCACCCAGATGCTGCTGATCAGCGCCGCCTACCTGGCTGCGTTATTCGGCGTGGCCTGGATCAGTGAGCGCGGAATGATTCCGCGGGCGATCATTCGCCATCCGTTGACCTACACCTTGTCCCTGGGCGTCTACGCCAGTGCCTGGGCGTTCTACGGCACGGTGGGGCTGGCCTATCAGTACGGCTACGGCTTTCTCTCCAGTTACCTGGGGGTGTCCGGCGCGTTCCTGTTGGCGCCGGTGCTACTGTATCCGATCCTGAAAATCACCCGGACTTACCAGCTGTCCTCCCTGGCAGACCTGTTCGCCTTTCGCTTTCGCAGCACCTGGGCCGGCGCGCTGACCACGATCTTCATGTTGATCGGCGTGCTGCCGTTGCTGGCCCTGCAGATCCAGGCGGTGGCTGACTCCATCAGCATCCTGACCCGCGAGCCCGTGCAACATCGGGTTGCCCTGGCGTTCTGCGCGCTGATCACCTTGTTCACCATCTTCTTTGGCTCTCGCCATATCGCCACCCGCGAGAAACACCAGGGCCTGGTGTTTGCGATTGCCTTTGAGTCGGTCATCAAGCTGATCGCCATCGGCGGTGTCGGTCTTTATGCGCTCTACGGCGTGTTCGACGGCCCCCAACAGCTGGAGCTGTGGCTGCTGCAAAACCAGACCGCCCTCGCCGCCTTGCATACGCCCTTGCAGGAAGGCCCATGGCGTACGCTGCTGCTGGTGTTCTTCGCCTCGGCGATCGTGATGCCGCACATGTACCACATGACCTTCACCGAGAACCTCAACCCGCGCTCGCTGGTCAGCGCCAGCTGGGGCTTGCCGCTGTTCCTGTTGCTGATGAGCCTGGCGGTGCCGCTGATCCTGTGGGCCGGCCTGAAACTGGGGGCCACCACCAACCCTGAGTATTTCACCCTGGGCATCGGTATTGCCGCCAACAGCCCGGCTCTGGCGCTGCTGGCCTATGTCGGGGGGTTGTCGGCCGCCAGCGGGTTGATCATCGTCACCACCCTGGCACTCTCGGGCATGGCGCTCAATCACTTGGTACTGCCGCTGTACCAGCCGCCGGCCGAGGGCAATATCTACCGTTGGTTGAAATGGACCCGACGCGCGCTGATCGTCGCGATCATCATGGCCGGCTACGCGTTTTATCTGCTGCTGGGCGCCGGGCAAGACCTGGCCAACCTCGGCATCGTCGCGTTTGTCGCCACCTTGCAATTTCTGCCGGGCGTGTTGTCGGTGCTGTACTGGCCGACCGCCAATCGCCGTGGCTTTATTGCAGGGCTGCTGGCCGGGATCCTGGTGTGGACCGTGACCATGCTGCTACCGCTGGTCGGCAACTTGCAGGGCTTCTATATCCCCTTGCTGAACATGATTTACGTGCTGGACGACACCAGTTGGCACATGGCGGCCATCGCCTCGCTGGCCGCCAACGTACTGATGTTCACCCTGATCTCGCTGTTCACTAACGCCAGCGCCGAAGAAACCAGCGCCGCAGAAGCCTGTGCGGTAGACAACGTGCGCCGCCCGCAACGCCGCGAACTGCATGCGGCCTCGCCCCAAGAGTTCGCCACACAACTGGCCAAGCCCCTGGGTGCCAAGGCCGCACAAAAGGAAGTCGAACAGGCGCTGCGCGACCTCTACCTGCCATTTGACGAGCGCCGCCCCTATGCCCTGCGCCGCCTGCGTGACCGTATCGAAGCCAACCTGTCCGGTTTGATGGGGCCGAGCGTGTCCCAGGACATGGTGGAAACCTTCTTGCCCTACAAGGCCGGTGGCGAAAACTACGTCACCGAAGACATCCACTTCATCGAAAGCCGGCTGGAGGATTACCACTCGCGCCTCACGGGCCTGGCGGCCGAACTCGATGCCCTGCGCCGTTACCACCGCCAGACCCTGCAGGAACTGCCGATGGGCGTGTGTTCCCTGGCCAAGGACCAGGAAATCCTGATGTGGAACAAGGCCATGGAAGAACTCACCGGCATCGCCGCCCAGCGGGTGGTGGGTTCGCGCCTCAATACCCTGGGCGATCCCTGGAAAGAGCTGCTGCAGGGTTTCATCAACCTGCCGGACGAGCACTTGCACAAACAGCACTTGGCCCTCGACGGCCAGACCCGCTGGCTCAACTTGCACAAAGCGGCCATCGACGAACCTCTGGCGCCGGGTAACAGCGGCCTGGTGCTGCTGGTAGAAGACTTGACCGATACACAGATGCTCGAAGACAAGCTGGTGCACTCCGAACGCCTGGCCAGCATTGGGCGCCTGGCGGCCGGCGTGGCTCATGAAATCGGTAACCCGATCACCGGTATCGCCTGCCTGGCGCAAAACCTGCGGGAAGAGCGCGAAGAAGACGGGGAAATCACCGAAATCAGCGGGCAAATCCTTGAACAGACCAAGCGGGTTTCACGCATCGTCCAGTCGTTGATGAGCTTTGCCCACTCCGGCGCCCATCAGAATCAGGACGAAGCGGTGTGCCTGGCCGAAGTGGCCCAGGACGCCATTGGGCTGTTGGCCTTGAACCGGCGCAATTTCGAAGTACAGTTCTTTAACCTGTGCGATCCGGACCATTGGGTCGATGGCGACTCACAACGCCTGGCCCAGGTGCTGATCAACCTGCTGTCCAACGCCCGCGACGCGTCGCCGGCCGGCAGTGCTGTACGCGTCAAGAGCGAGGCTTTCGAGCACACGGTCGACCTGATCGTGGAAGACGAAGGCAGCGGCATTCCACAGAACATCATGGACCGATTGTTCGAACCCTTCTTCACCACCAAGGACCCCGGTGAAGGTACCGGTCTGGGCCTTGCACTGGTCTATTCCATCGTTGAAGAGCATTATGGACAAATCACCATCGACAGCCCGGCTGACACACAAAGCCAACGCGGCACCCGTATCCGGGTGACCTTGCCGCGTCATGTCGAAGCGACGTCCGCTGTGAACTGAGACCGTCGAGAGAATTGAATCAATGCCGCACATTTTGATCGTCGAAGACGAAACCATTATCCGCTCTGCCTTGCGTCGCCTGCTTGAACGTAATCAGTACCAGGTCAGCGAAGCCGGCTCGGTGCAGGAAGCCCAAGAGCGATTCAGCATTCCCACGTTCGACCTGATTGTCAGTGACCTGCGCCTGCCAGGCGCCCCGGGCACCGAGCTGATCAAGCTGGGCCAGGGCACCCCGGTGCTGATCATGACCAGCTACGCCAGCCTGCGCTCGGCGGTGGACTCGATGAAGATGGGCGCGGTGGACTACATCGCCAAGCCTTTCGATCACGACGAGATGCTCCAGGCCGTGGCCCGCATCCTGCGTGATCGTGTGTCGGCCAGCAGTGCGCCTGCCGAGCCACGCCCCACCGGCAAGACCAGCGGCGCCGAAAAAACAGGTGCCAACAACAGCAATGGCGAGATCGGCATCATCGGCTCCTGCCCTCCGATGCAGGACTTGTACAGCAAGATCCGCAAGGTGGCGCCGACCGACTCCAATGTATTGATCCAGGGCGAATCGGGCACCGGCAAAGAACTGGTGGCCCGCGCCCTGCACAACCTGTCCAAGCGCGCCAAGGCGCCGATGATCTCGGTGAACTGCGCGGCGATCCCCGAATCCCTGATCGAATCCGAGCTGTTCGGCCACGAGAAAGGTGCATTCACCGGCGCCAGCGCCGGGCGTGCGGGCCTGGTGGAGGCCGCGGACGGCGGCACCTTGTTCCTTGATGAAATTGGCGAGCTGCCCCTGGAAGCCCAAGCGCGTTTGCTGCGCGTGCTGCAGGAAGGCGAAATTCGTCGCGTGGGTTCGGTGCAATCGCAGAAGGTCGATGTTCGATTGATCGCGGCGACACACCGAGACCTGAAGAGCCTGGCCAAGATCGGCCAGTTCCGTGAGGACTTGTATTACCGCCTGCATGTCATCGCGCTCAAATTGCCGGCCCTGCGCGAGCGTGGCGCCGACGTCAACGAAATCGCCAACGCGTTCCTGTTGCGTCAAGGCGCACGCATTGACCGCACCGACCTGAAGTTTGCCGCGGACGCCGAACAGGCGATCCGTCACTACTCGTGGCCAGGGAACGTGCGCGAGCTGGAGAACGCCGTCGAGCGCGCCGTGATTCTGTCGGAGAGCCCGGAGATTTCCGCCGAGTTGCTGGGCATCGACATTGAGCTCAGCGATCTGGATGACGACGACTTCATTGGCCTGTCCCCGCAGCAGGGCAGCGGTAGCAATACCAGCCATGAACCGACGGAAGATTTGTCACTGGAAGACTACTTCCAGCACTTCGTGCTCGAGCATCAGGACCATATGACCGAGACAGAGCTGGCACGCAAGCTGGGCGTGAGTCGCAAATGCCTGTGGGAACGGCGTCAGCGCCTGGGCATTCCGCGGCGCAAGACCGGGGTGGCCAGCGAAAGCTGAGGGTGCAGCCCCACAGGTAACACCTGCTGATGTGAAAAAACTGTTACCGCTGAATTTTCACGTAACAAAAGCCGGGGCTTACGGTAACGAAGCCCCGGCTTTTTTTTGGCCCTCAATCTGGCGAAACCAGCCCAAACCCCCGGTTTTGCTGGACGGCGAAAAAGTTGGCACGCACCCTGCTATATGCTTAGTACAAAAACAATAACAAGCTTTGTACAAGACAATAAAAATAAGACGAATCGACTCACGCATAACAAAAACAACACGGCGGAGGCGCAGCTAACTGATTCTTTTGGAGAGGCGTTGCATTTGGGGCTTGCCCCGCAACCAGGCCGAGAACAACAAAAACTGCCCTAAGGCAGAGCCTGAACTGGTTGGATCGTAGATCAGCAACACAGCGACCAAAGCAATCCGTTTGCTCTTGGCTCCCGATTGGGAGTGTCATGAAGGAAGCTTCGTGGCGAGGGCGATCAACAAAAACAAGAAGCCCGACATCAATAATAAAAATAGAGCACGCAACTACTTCTGGGGGAGCTTCGGCTCCCCTTGTAGTTTCCGGGATTTGACCTTCAAACGCTTATGGCGCAATGCCTTTAGCTTGTTCCTACACCATCCCCTGACTAAATGCTAGAATCCCCGCCCATCATGCGGTCATTCTTCGTTATGGCCGAACATTCCTTCAAACAGTGCATCCCATGCTGAAGAAGTTGTTCCAGTCATTCCGTTCTCCCTTGCGTCGAACGCAACACAAACGCAGCACGCCTGAAGTGCTCAATAGCAGCCAGCATTCGCTGCAGCGCGCTCAATTCAGCCGTTATGCAGTGAACATCGTCGAACGTTTGCAGAACGCCGGCTACCAGGCCTACCTGGTGGGTGGTTGCGTACGCGACATGCTGCTCAACATCACGCCCAAGGATTTCGACGTCGCCACCAGCGCCACGCCTGAACAAGTGCGCGCCGAGTTTCGTAATGCACGAATCATCGGCCGGCGCTTCAAGCTGGTGCATATCCACTTTGGTCGCGAAATCATAGAGGTCGCAACGTTCCGCGCCGGTCACCCGCAAAACGATGAAGAGGAGGACACTAACCAGTCTTCCCGCAACGAGAGCGGGCGCATCCTGCGCGATAACGTGTATGGCACCCTGGAAGAGGACGCGCAACGTCGCGACTTCACCATCAACGCCTTGTATTACGACCCGGTCAGCGAGCGCATCCTCGATTACGCCAACGGCGTACACGACATTCGCAACAACCTGATCCGGCTGATCGGCGATCCTACGCAGCGCTACCAGGAAGACCCGGTGCGCATGCTGCGTGCCGTGCGATTCGCCGCCAAGCTCAACTTCGGCATCGAAAAACACACCGCCGCGCCGATTCGCGAACTGGCGCCGATGCTGCGGGAAATCCCCTCGGCACGCCTGTTTGAGGAAGTGCTCAAGCTGTTCCTTTCGGGCTACGCCGCCGACACCTTTGAAATGCTGGTGGACTTGCAGTTGTTCGACCCCCTGTTCCCGGCCAGCGCCGAGGCCCTGGAGTACAACCCGACGTACACCCACACCTTGATCAGCGAAGCCTTGATCAACACCGACCTGCGCATCAAGCAGAACAAACCGGTGACCCCGGCATTCCTGTTTGCCGCCTTGTTGTGGCCGGCCCTGCCCAAACGCGTACTGCGCCTGCAGGACCGTGGCATGCCGCCGATCCCGGCCATGCAGGAAGCGGCTCACGAGTTGATCGCCGAACAGTGCCAACGCATCGCCATCCCTAAACGTTTCACCATGCCGATCCGCGAAATCTGGGACATGCAGGAGCGCCTGCCACGCCGCAGCGGCAAGCGCGCCGATCTGTTGCTGGACAACCCGCGTTTCCGTGCCGGCTACGACTTCCTGCTGCTACGTGAAAGCGCGGGCGAGCAGACCGATGGCCTGGGCGAATGGTGGACCGATTATCAGGACGCCAATGACAGCCAGCGCCGCGAAATGATTCGTGAGCTGGGCAGCAAAGGCGATAGCGCCGGCGAAGGGCCGAAAAAGCGTCGCCGTAGCGGCACCAAGCGTAAACGCAGCAGTGCCGATGCCTCGGGCGCTGCGGGCGAATAAACGTGGAACGTATCTACATCGGCATGGGCAGCAACCTGGCTGCCCCGCAACAACAATTGCGCAGCGCGATCGAGGCGCTGGCGCAACTGCCTGGCACCCACCTCGCCGGTGTGTCCTCCTTCTATCAAAGCGATTCACTGCTGCCAGGCCAACCGCGCTACACCAACGCCGTTGCGGCGCTGGACAGTCGCCTGGCGCCATTGGACCTGCTTGATGCGCTGCAAGCCATCGAGAACGATCAGGGCCGCGAACGCCTGGAACGCTGGGGCCCGCGCACCTTGGACCTGGATATCCTGCTGTTCGGTGATCGCCTGATCGACGAACCGCGCCTCAAGGTGCCACATTACCAGATGCATCTGCGCGCGTTTGTGCTGTATCCGTTGGCTGAGTTGGCGCCTGCCGACCTGCAGCTACCTGACGGCCAGCGTTTGAGCGACCTGCTCACCGCCTGCCCGTTCGTCGGCCTGGAACGCCTACCTCTGTAGGAGCGAGCTTGCTCGCGAAAATCACCAACGATAACGCGCTCAGCCTGACTAAACGCGGCGCCTATGGTTTCTTCGCGAGCAAGCTCGCTCCTACAATCGCGTCAGTAACAGCGGTAACACCGCCATCGTAACAATGCGGTAACACATCCAATTGACTTCCCGTGTCCTCCTCACGACTATAGGCGTCCCGCTGCCGCCAACCCGGCGCGACAGGGCGCAATCCAGGCCTTATAAGCACTGCTTTCAAGACAGTGCGCCTGTATAAACGAAGACTCACGCGCGTTACTCGCTGTTTCCAAGCGCCTGAACGAGGACCCTTTCATGCCAGACATTACCCTGACCACCTTGCAGAGCCTCAAGCTCAAAGGTGAAAAAATCACCATGCTGACCTGCTATGACGCCACTTTCGCCCACGCCAGCTGCCAGGCTGGAGTCGAAGTGCTGCTGGTGGGCGACTCCTTGGGCATGGTTCTTCAAGGGAATGACAGCACGCTGCCTGTGACCACCGATGAACTCGCCTACCACACCGCCAGCGTCAAGCGTGGCAACGATGGCGCCTTTATCATCGCGGACCTGCCGTTCATGGGTTACGCCACCCTTGAGCAAACCTTCCTGAACGCCGGCAAGCTGATGCAGGCCGGCGCGCACATGATCAAAGTCGAAGGTGCCGTGTGGCTGGCCGAGTCGATCCGGCTGCTGGCCGAGCGCGGCGTGCCAGTGTGCGCGCACATGGGCCTGACACCGCAGTCGGTGAATATCCTCGGTGGCTACAAGGTTCAGGGCCGCAATGAAGCCCAGGCCCGCCAGATGCGCGCCGATGCCATCGCCCTGGAACAGGCCGGTGCAGCGATGATTCTGCTGGAGTGCGTGCCTAGCGAACTGGCTGCCGAAATCACCCAGGCCGTCAAAGTGCCCGTGATCGGGATTGGCGCCGGTTCCGCCACCGACGGCCAGGTGCTGGTCCTGCACGACATGCTCGGCCTGTCGATCACCGGCCACGTGCCCAAGTTCGTGAAGAACTTCATGGCTGGCCAGGACAGCATCCACGCCGCCTTGAGCGCCTACGTCAGCGAAGTCAAAAACGTGACGTTCCCAGGCGTTGAACACGGATTCTCGGCATGAACACCGTTAAAACCGTCCGCGAACTGCGGGCTGCCGTAACCCACGCCCGTAGCGCCGGCAAGCGCATCGGCTTTGTACCCACCATGGGCAACCTGCACAGCGGCCACGCCACCCTGGTGACCAAGGCCGCGCAGCAAGCGGATTTCGTGGTGGCGAGCATTTTCGTCAACCCGCTGCAATTCGGTGCTGGCGAAGACCTGGACAAATACCCGCGCACGTTGGCCGCCGATCAGGAAAAACTCCTGCAGGCCGGCTGTAACCTGCTGTTCGCGCCCACGGTCGAGGAAATGTACCCCGATGGCATGAACGGCCAGACCCGCGTCAGCGTGCCTCAGCTGTCCGAAGGCTTGTGCGGCGCCAGCCGCCCAGGGCACTTTGAAGGGGTGGCCACGGTGGTCAGCAAGCTGTTCAACATGGTCCAGCCGGACATGGCCGTATTTGGCCAGAAGGACTACCAGCAGTTGGCGGTGATCCGCGCCATGGTCCGCGACCTGAACATGCCGATCCAGATCATCGGCGAGCCCACCGTGCGCGCCGAGGACGGCCTCGCGCTGTCATCACGCAACGGTTACCTCACCGATGAGCAACGGGCGGTCGCGCCAGTGCTGTACCGCGCGCTCAGCCAGATCGCCACGGCCATCAAAAGCGGCGATCACGATTTTGCCAGGCTTCGCGCCGAGCACATCCAGCAGATTGAAGCCGCGGGGCTGCGCATGGACTACCTGGAAGTGCGCCAAGGCGTGCATCTGCGCCCGGCCACGGCTGAAGATCGCGATGTGGTGATCCTGGTCGCCGCTTATCTGGGGGCAACACGCCTCATCGATAACCTGCACCTGAACCTCGCCTGACGCCCGCTTTACCTCAACCTGTTGCCCCGACGGCTGTGCCGGTATAAAAAAGTACCGGCCACAGCGCAGACAAAGCCAAGACATATCCACACGCTAGGTTTAATGTAACTGCCCTGCGCTATGGTTAGCGCTGTCTGGAACCCAATCCTTGCGATAAGACTGGATGTTCCGGGCTTTGAAGTGTCCTAAAGGCAGTCCCCGTAATAAAAGGAAACCCGCAGCGATGGCGTACTACCGCACCCCTCATGACGTTACCGCGCTGCCCGCCTGGCAAGCGCTTGTTCAACATCGCCAAGCCATGCAGGATTTCAGCATGCGCGAGGCGTTCAATGCCGATCCTCAGCGTTTTTCCCAGTTCACCTTGAGCAGCTGCGGACTTTTCCTCGATTACTCGAAAAACCTGATCACCAGCGAAACCCGCGACCTGTTAGTGGGCCTGGCCAAGGAAGTCAATCTCAAGGCGGCGATCGACGCGCAGTACGCTGGCGAACCGGTCAACTCCTCCGAGGGCCGCCCTGCCCTGCACACCGCCCTGCGCCGCCCGGTGGGCGACAAGCTGTCGGTCAACGGCGTGAACATCATGCCGGACGTGCACAAGGTGCTGAACCAGATCACTGACCTGGTCGGCCGTATCCACGACGGCCTGTGGCGCGGCTACACCGAGAAGCCGATCACCGACGTGGTGAACATCGGTATCGGTGGCTCATTCCTCGGCCCGGAACTGGTCTCGGAGGCCTTGCTGTCCTACGCCCATAAAGGCGTGCGTTGCCACTACCTGGCGAACATCGACGGCAGCGAGTTCCACGAACTGACCATGAAGCTGCGCGCCGAGACCACGCTGTTTATCGTCTCGTCCAAATCCTTCAACACCCTGGAAACCCTGAAAAACGCCCAGGCCGCCCGCGCCTGGTACCTGGCCCAGGGGGGCTCGGAAGCCGAGCTGTATCGCCACTTCATCGCCGTCTCGAGCAACAATGCCGCGGCCGTGGCTTTCGGTATTCGCGAAGAAAACATCTTCCCAATGTGGGACTGGGTCGGTGGGCGCTACTCGCTGTGGTCTGCCATCGGCTTGCCAATTGCCCTGGCTATCGGCATGTCCAACTTCAAGGAACTGCTGTCGGGTGCCTACACCATGGACCAGCACTTCCTGAACGCGCCGTTCGAAGCCAACATGCCCGTGCTGCTGGGCTTGCTGGGGGTGTGGTACGGCAACTTCTGGGGTGCGCAGAGCCATGCGATCCTGCCGTACGACCATTACCTGCGTAACATCACCAAGCATTTGCAGCAGTTGGACATGGAATCCAATGGCAAGAGCGTGCGCCAGGACGGCACGCCAGTGTCCACCGATACCGGCCCGGTGATCTGGGGCGGCGTAGGCTGCAACGGCCAGCACGCTTACCACCAGTTGCTGCACCAAGGGACTCAACTGATCCCGGCCGACTTCATCGTGCCGATCGTCAGTTTCAACCCTGTGTCCGACCACCATCAGTGGCTGTACGCCAACTGCCTGTCCCAGAGCCAGGCGCTGATGCTCGGCAAGACCCGCAGCGAGGCCGAAACCGAGCTGCGTGAGAAGGGCCTGCCGGAAGCCGAAGTACAGAAGCTGGCACCGCACAAGGTGATCCCGGGTAACCGTCCGAGCAACACCCTGGTGGTCGAGCGCATCAGCCCGCGTCGCCTTGGCGCACTGGTGGCTATGTATGAACACAAGGTGTTCGTGCAGAGCGTGGTGTGGGGCATCAACGCCTTCGACCAATGGGGCGTTGAACTGGGCAAGGAGCTGGGCAAAGGCGTGTACAACCGCCTGACCGGCGCCGAAGAAACCTTGGCCGAAGATGCGTCGACCCAGGGCCTGATCAACTACTTCCGCGGTCGTCACCGCGGCTGAAGCCGTTCATTCAAGGTCAACGTGCGTTTGGACGTTGGCCTTGAACCCTCCCGTCCCAGGGTGCATCTTTATGACTTGTCGCAAAAACAAGAATAAGGAGCGCTCATGTTCGATATCAGCACCTTTCCCACCGCCGATGCCGTCCGCCGGGCTGCGCAGCTCAGTCAAGAGGACTACCAGCGCCTCTATCGCCAATCCATCGACCAGCCAGACACCTTCTGGGCCGAACAGGCCAAGGGCTTTCTCGACTGGATAAAACCTTGGCACAGCGTGCAGCAGTCAGACATCCACACCGGGGCCGCCCAATGGTTTGCCGGCGGTCAATTGAACGTCAGCTACAACTGCATTGACCGGCACCTGGCGCAACGCGCCGATCAGCCGGCCTTCATCTGGGAAGGCGACGATCCGTCAAAATCCTGCACGATTACTTACCGTCAACTGCACCAAAACGTCAGCCGCCTGGCCAATGTGTTGAAAAGCCGTGGCGTGAACAAAGGTGATCGCGTTTGCATCTACATGCCGATGATCCCCGAGGCGGCCTTCGCCATGCTGGCCTGCACGCGAATTGGCGCAGTGCACTCGGTGGTGTTTGGTGGTTTCTCTCCTGACGCCCTGCGCGACCGCATCCTCGACGCTGATTGCCGCACCGTGATCACCGCCGACGAGGGCGTACGCGGTGGCAAGCCCGTGGCGTTGAAACATAACGTCGACAAAGCCCTGGCCAGTTGTCCGAACGTCAGCACGGTACTGGTAGTGGAGCGCACCGGGGCGAGCGTGAATTGGCACGAGGGCCGCGACCTCAAGTACCAAGCTGCCCTGGACGCCGCCAGCGACAACTGCCCACCCGAGCCGATGGACGCTGAAGACCCGCTGTTCATCCTCTATACCTCCGGCAGCACCGGCAAACCCAAAGGCGTGTTGCACACCACCGCTGGCTACCTGCTGCAAGCGGCGATGACCTTCAAGTACGTGCTCGATTACCAAGAAGGCGAAGTGTTCTGGTGCACCGCCGACGTGGGCTGGGTCACCGGCCACAGCTATATCGTTTATGGCCCGCTGGCCAATGGCGCCACCTCGCTGATGTTCGAAGGCGTGCCGAGTTATCCGGACAGTTCGCGCTTCTGGCAGGTCATCGATAAACACCAGGTGAATATCTTCTACACAGCGCCCACCGCCCTGCGCGCCCTGATGCGCGAAGGCCACGGCCCGCTGCAGAGTACATCGCGCGCCAGCCTGCGCCTGCTGGGCAGCGTAGGTGAGCCGATCAACCCGGAAGCCTGGGACTGGTATTTCAACGCCGTCGGCGAACAGCGCTGCCCGATTGTTGATACCTGGTGGCAGACCGAAACCGGCGGCATCATGCTCAGCCCGCTGGTCAGCGCCCAGCGCATCAAACCGGGCTGCGCGACACAGCCCATGTTCGGCGTACAACCGGTGTTGCTTGATGAACAAGGCAAGGAAATCAGCGGCGCCGGCAGCGGTGTACTCGCCATCAAATCAAGCTGGCCGGGGCAGATTCGCAGCGTCTACGGCGACCCGCAGCGCATGATCGACACCTACTTCAAGCCCTACCCCGGCTACTACTTCACCGGGGATGGCGCACGGCGCGATGAAGACGGCGACTACTGGATCACCGGGCGGATCGACGATGTGATCAACGTGTCCGGCCATCGCATCGGCACCGCCGAGGTGGAAAATGCGCTGGTGCTGCATGATCAGGTCGCCGAAGCCGCCGTGGTGGGCTACCCCCACGACGTCAAGGGCCAGGGCATCTACGCCTTTGTCACCCCCATGAATGGCGTCGAACCCAGCGACGCGTTGAAAAAGCACCTGCTGGAGTTGGTCAGCAAGGAGATTGGCAGCTTCGCCAAACCGGAATTGATCCAATGGGCCCCTGCCCTGCCGAAAACCCGCTCCGGCAAGATCATGCGGCGCATCTTGCGCAAGATCGCCTGTAACGAACTGGACAGCCTGGGCGACACCTCGACCCTGGCCGACCCCAGCGTGGTGGACGGTTTGATCGACAAACGCCTCAACCGATAGCGCCAGGATTATCCCCGGCCTGTGCAGGCCGGGGTTAGCTGTTAAACTTCGCGCCCCATTTTTCTTATTCATCTACCAGCAAGGCGCGCTCCATGACTCCCTTGAATCAGGCGCTGCGCGCCGCCCTCGATCACCGCCAAGACCTGATCAACACGCTGCACGCCCAGGGTACGGACTGCTATCGGCTTTTTCACGGCAGCCAGGAAGGCGCCGGGGGCTTGACCATCGACCGCTACGGCCCGCAATTGCTGGTACAAAGCTTCCACCAGTCCCTGGAAACGGCAGACCTGCTGGACCTGCACCAACTGATCAACCAATACATGGGCCTGGAATTGTTGCTGGTGTACAACGACCGTGCCCGCGGCAACTCGCGCATCGACCGCGAAGACACGGTGTACCGTGCGGAGCCTGGCGCCTTGGAAGACCTGGTCGGCCACGAGTGGGGCCTCAACTACCGTGTGCGCGGGCGCCACGCCGGGCAAGACCCACTGCTGTTCCTCGACCTGCGCAACACCCGGGGCTGGGTCAAGGACCACAGCGCCGGCAAAAGCGTGCTGAACCTGTTCGCCTATACCTGCGGTGTAGGTTTGAGCGCGGCAGCGGGCGGCGCACGCGAGGTGTGCAACCTGGACTTTGCCGAGGGCAACCTGGCAGTGGGGCGTGAAAACGGCCAGCTCAACCCGCAGTTGCCGAGCATGGAATTTGTACAGTCCGATTACTTCCCGGCCATTCGCCAACTGGCGGGCCTGCCCATCACCCAGCGGCGCGGGCAGAAGCTGCCGCGCTATCCGCGCCTGGAGCAACGCCAGTACGACCTGGTACTGCTCGATCCTCCCGCCTGGGCCAAGAGCGCCTTCGGCACGGTCGATTTGTTGCGCGACTATCAAAGCCTGCTCAAACCCGCACTGCTGGCCACCGCCGACAATGGCGTGCTGATTTGCTGCAACAACCTGGCAAAGGTCAGCATGGAAGACTGGCGTGAGCAGGTGCTGCGCTGCGCAGAAAAAGCCGGGCGCCCGGTGCGCGAATGGCAGGTTATGACACCTGGAGCCGACTTTCCCTCCAGAGACCAACAGCCTCCGCTGAAGACGCTGATCCTGCATTTGTAGGAAGTTTCCCAGCGCCCACGGTTCTTCGGAACCGAATTCCCGTGCCATACTCCAAGGCACTCTCGTTCGACATAGATGGCGTTCACCCATGCCCAAAGGATTGATCCGCGCCGTAGGCGCCTTGTTGACCGCCCTTGCTTTGTACAGCTTGCTGGGCTTTCTGATATTACCCGGCATCGCCCTTCGCATTGCCAACCAACAGTTGGCCAATTACGCCACGGTGCCGTCGCGAATCGAGCGCATCGAGCTCAACCCCTTCAGCCTGGAACTGACGCTGTGGGGCCTGAAGATCGGCGAGCCAGGCAAAGAGCAAGTAGGTTTCGAACGCCTCTACGCCAACCTGCAGATCGACAGCCTCTGGACCCGCGCCCTGCACCTGGCCGATGTGCAACTGGACAAGCCCAAGACCGAACTGCTGTTCGACAAGTCCGGCCAACTGAACCTGGCGCAGTTGTTCAAACTGCCACCGAGCGAGCCAACCCCGGCCGATCCCGATGCCAAGCCGTTCCCACTGCGTATCGACAGCATCAAGCTGGCGGGCGGCAACCTGCACTTCCAGGACCTACGCCCCAGCGAGCCCATCGAATTCCTCTACGACGAACTCGACTTCGAGCTGAAAAACCTGAGCACCTTGCCTGACGACAATGCCGACATGACGCTGGTCGCCGCCGGCCCCGAAGGTGGCCAGATCGACTGGAAAGGCAACTTCAGCCTGGTACCGATCACCTCCGAAGGCACCTTGAAGGTGACCGACGGCAAAATGAAAGCCTGGTGGCCGTATGTACGTGACGCCCTGCCACTGGTTCTGGAAGACGGGGTGCTCAACTTCAGCACTGACTACAAATTCAGCCTGGCCAAAAAAACCGAGCTGAACCTGACCAACACCGCCGCCAGCATCGCCCCCTTTGCTATAAAGGCCCCCGATGGCCGGCCACTGGCGCGCCTGGAGCGCCTGGACGTCAGCGAAACCACGGTAGACCTGGCCAAGCAGCAGGTCATTGTCGGCAAGATCCGCAGCAACAAGCTGGAAACCTGGGCCGCCCGTGAGGCCGATGGTCAACTGGATTGGCAGAAGCTGTTCGCCAGCCAACCGAGCAAACCGGCCAAGACTCCGGAACCAATCGCTGCCGACGCGCCGTCGGCGCAACCGGCGGTCCCGAGCAAGCCGTGGCAAGTGCTGCTCAAGGACGTGCAACTGCGTAACTATCAGGTGCACCTGGCCGACCGCCAGGCTAAACCTGCGGTCGCGCTGGAACTGGGCCCGTTGAATGTCGACGTACAGAACTTCGACAGCCTCAACCAGAGCCCCTTCGCCTTGAAGGTCGACACCGGCCTGGGCAAGCAAGGCAAGATCCAGGCAACCGGCGAAGTTAACCTCAACCCGGTCAGCGCCAAGCTGAAAGTGAACACCCAGGACATCGACCTGCGGGTCGCCCAGGCCTATATCAGCCCGTTTATTCGCCTGGAATTGCGCAGCGGCATGCTCGGCAGCAACCTGGACGTAAACCTCAAAAGCACCGAGCCACTGGCCCTTCGGGTCACCGGCCGCGCCCAGGTTGACCAGTTGCATACCCTGGACACCCTGAAGACCCGCGACTTCCTCAAGTGGCAGCGCCTGGTGCTAGAGGGCATGAACTACCAGCACGGCCAAAGCCTGTCGATCGACAAGGTCAACCTGTTGCAGCCGTATGCGCGCTTCATGATCAACGAAGATCGCACCACCAACATCGACGACCTGCTGATTCCGCAGCCGGCCGACAGCGGCAGCAAGTCGGCAGCCAAACCTGCCGCTAGTAACGACAAGCCCCTGGGCATTCATATCGGCCAGATCGCGATCAACGACGGTTCGGCCAACTTTGCCGACTTCAGCCTCACCCCCAACTTTGCCACCGCGATTCAACAGCTCAACGGCCAGATTGGCACCATCGACAGTCGCCAGGCCAAACCGGCCAGCGTCGATATCAAGGGCAAGGTGGACCGTTACGCGCCAGTGACGATCAAAGGCAGCGTGAACCCGTTTGATCCGATGGCCGCGCTGGACATCGCCACCAGCTTCAAGCGTGTCGAGCTGACCAACCTGACGCCTTACTCAGGTAAATTCGCAGGCTTCCGCATCCGCAAGGGCCGCCTGAATCTCGATCTGCACTACGTGATCACCAAAGGCCAATTGAAGGCTGAAAACAAAGTGGTGGTCGAGCAACTGCAGTTGGGTGAAAAAGTCGACAGCTCTGATGCCGTCGATTTACCGATTCGCCTGGCTGTCGCCCTGCTCAAGGACTCCGACGGCAAGATCTCCATCGAACTGCCGGTAAGCGGCGACCTGAACAACCCGCAATTCAGCGTGATGCCGATTGTGTGGCAGACCCTGCGCAACCTCGTGGTGCGTGCGGCAACCGCGCCCTTCAAGTTCATTGGCGGGCTGGTCACTGGTGGTGGCTCTGAAGACTTGGGCAATGTGTCGTTCGCCGCAGGCTCCAGTGAACTGAACAAAGACGCCGAAGGCGCTCTGAACACCCTGGCCAAGGCGCTGAAAGAGCGTCCAGCCCTGCGCCTGGAAATTGAAGGCACAGCCGCCGCCAGCAGCGACGGGCCGTTCCTGGCCGCACAGCGACTGGAACGTGAATACCAATACAACTATTACAAGATCCTCCAGCGCCGTGGCGACAAAGTGCCAGCCCAGGCCTCGTTGCTTGAGGTACCGGAGAAGGAAAAAGCACCATTGCTGGAAGGCATCTACCGCACCCGCCTCAAACAGCAACCCCCGGCCGAATGGAAAGACCTGGGCAGCGATGAGCGCTCGGCGAAGCTCAAGGACGGTGTGATCAAGTTCTGGAGTGGCAGTGACGTGCTACTGCGCCAGTTGGGGCAGGACCGAGCCAGCACGATCAAGGATTACCTGGTGGACAAGGGCCAGTTGGAAGATGACCGCGTGTACTTCATCGATGCGCAGCTGGGGCAGGCCGAGAAAGATGGCCGAGTGATCACTCCAATGCACCTGGACGCTGAGTAACTTCTAAGCACCGCCCATCCTAATGTGGGAGCTGGCTTGCCTGCGATAGCATCACCTCGGTGCAACTGAATGACCGAGGTGCCAGCATCGCAGGCAAGCCAGCTCCCACATTTTTTTGGCCTGATCATTCTGTTTCAGCCTGAAATAGAACAGGCCCCGACACAAGTGCCGGGGCCTGTAATGACCACATCCGTGTGGCCGGTCGCATGAACTCCAGAGGTGCGTCAGGTGGATATCTAACTCACCCTAAGCCGCCGCTATTCAGTTCAAACGAAACGTCAGCGTTACTCTGCTTTCAGGCCGTCGGCCGATACAGCTTTAACGCCTTTGATTTTCTTGGTGATCGCTACAGCCGTTTCTTTCTGCGAAGCGGTCACAGCGGTAGGCGACGACAGGGATACAACACCTTTGTTGGTTTCAACCTTGATGTCGGTGCCAGGAATGCCTTTTTCAGTTACCAAGTCAGCCTTCACTTTGGTAGTGATCCAGGTATCGCTGGTGGTCTCTTTAGCGTCGTGGGCAGCGCCTTTGGTTTTGTCGATGCCGTCAGCTTTGGTAGCGCCGCCAGCCAGCAGGCCGTCAGCAGAAACAGCAGTCACACCTTTGATTTTCTTGGTGATCCCTACAGCCATTTCTTTCTGCGAATCCGAGATAGCTACGTCGGAGGACAGGGAAACCACACCTTTGTTGGTCTCAACCTTGATGTCCGAACCTGGAATGCCTTTTTCGGTCAGCAGGTCAGCTTTGACTTTAGTGGTGATCCAAGTATCCGAAACGCTTTCCTTAGCCTTGGTCGCTTCACCCGCCGCCAAAGTCATAGGGGCTTGGGAAGTCTGAGCAAAGGCTACGTTAGCACCCATGGCCAGGGTCAGAGCGGTAGCAGTAGCGAGAGCGAACTTCTTCATACGAGTAACTCCTGTTTTATTAAAAGTCTGCAGGCGTAAACCTTCATGCTGCAGCGCTACCAGGGATATTGCAGGCAGTGTGCCAACTCGCCGAACGGATTAAATTCCTTAATAAACAACGAGTTATGAAATCTATGAATTTTCGAAATCGTGCAACTTGCATGAAGCCCGTCGTGCCTGCATGCAAGTTGCGGCTTTTGGGCGACGCTAAACAGCTGATTCTGCTTCATTTTCTCGCGCCCATAAAAAAAGGACTCCGAGGAGTCCTTTTTTCAGCGTGAAGCCTGCGGGTGATTAAACGCCCGAAGCCTTGGCTGCTGCTACGTCCTTGATGGACAGCTTGATACGGCCGCGGTTGTCCACGTCCAGTACCAGCACTTCCACTTCCTGGCCTTCTTTCAGAATGTCGGTCACTTTCTCAACACGAGCATCGCTCAGCATGGAGATGTGAACCAGACCGTCTTTGCCCGGGAGGATGTTGACGAACGCGCCGAAGTCGACGATGCGCTCAACCTTGCCAACGTAGATCTTGCCGATCTCAGCCTCAGCGGTGATACCCAGGACGCGCTGGCGTGCTGCTTCAGCCGCTTCCTTGGTTTCGCCGAAGATCTTGATCGAACCGTCGTCTTCGATGTCGATCGAAGCCTTGGTCTCTTCACAGATCGCACGGATGGTCGCGCCGCCTTTACCGATGACATCACGGATTTTGTCGGTGTCGATTTTCATCGCGATCATGGTCGGAGCATTTTCCGACAGTTCGGTGCGGGACTGACCAATGATCTGGTTCATCTGGCCGAGGATGTTCAGGCGCGCTTCCAGGGCTTGGCCCAGGGCGATTTCCATGATCTCTTCGGTGATGCCTTTGATCTTGATGTCCATCTGCAGCGCGGTCACACCTTTGGCGGTACCGGCTACTTTGAAGTCCATGTCGCCCAGATGGTCTTCGTCACCCAGGATGTCGGTCAGGATGGCGAACTTCTCGCCTTCTTTAACCAGGCCCATGGCGATACCGGCAACCGGCGCCTTCATTGGCACACCGGCGTCCATCAGAGCCAGGGAAGCACCGCAGACCGAAGCCATGGAGCTGGAACCGTTGGACTCGGTGATTTCCGATACGACACGGATGGTGTACGGGAACACGTCAGCGGCAGGCAGCATGGCCTGAACCGAACGACGAGCCAGACGGCCGTGACCGATTTCACGACGACCCGCGCCGCCCATACGACCACACTCGCCCACCGAGAACGGAGGGAAGTTGTAGTGCAGCATGAAGGGGTCTTTTTTCTCGCCTTCCAGGGTGTCCAGCAGTTGTGCGTCACGGGCAGTACCCAGGGTCGCAACGACCAGGGCCTGGGTTTCGCCACGGGTGAACAGCGCCGAACCGTGAGTCTTCGGCAGAACGCCGACTTCGATGTTCAGCGGACGCACGGTGCGGGTGTCGCGACCGTCGATACGTGGCTTGCCGTTAACGATGTTTTCGCGAACGGTGCGGTATTCGATCTCACCGAAAGCAGCTTTGACTTCGCTGGAAGAAGGCTGGCCTTCTTCACCGGACAGCTTGGCAACGACCTGGTCCTTCAGCTCACCCAGGCGAGCGTAGCGGTCGGCCTTGACGGTGATGGTGTAGGCGTCGGAGATGGCAGCGCCGAACTCGGAGCGGATAGCGCCCAGCAGTTCGGTGGCTTCCGGGGCAGCAGCCCAGGTCCAGGTCGGCTTGGCAGCTTCGGCAGCCAATTCTTTAACCGCGTTGATCACAACCTGGAACTCGTCGTGAGCAAACAGTACGGCACCCAGCATCTGGTCTTCGGTCAGCTCTTTGGCTTCCGATTCAACCATCAATACGGCTTCGGACGTACCGGCAACGACCATGTCCAGGCTCGAGGCTTTCTGTTGCTCGTAAGTCGGGTTCAGCAGGTAGCCGGTGCTTTCGTGGAACGCAACGCGGGCAGCGCCGATCGGGCCATCGAAAGGAATACCGGAGATGGCCAGGGCAGCCGAGGTACCGATCATCGCAGCGATGTCCGGATCGGTCTTCTTGCTGGTGGAAACGACGGTGCAGACAACCTGCACTTCGTTCATGAAGCCTTCTGGGAACAGCGGACGGATCGGACGGTCGATCAGTCGGGAAGTCAGGGTTTCTTTCTCGGAAGGACGGCCTTCGCGCTTGAAGAAACCGCCAGGGATCTTACCGGCAGCGTAAGTCTTTTCCTGGTAGTGAACGGACAGAGGGAAGAAGCCCTTGCTCGGGTCAGCGGTCTTGGCGCCAACAACGGTCACCAGTACGGTCACGTCGTCGTCAACGGTAACCAGCACTGCGCCGGAGGCTTGACGGGCGATACGGCCTGTCTCGAGGGTAACGGTCGACTGACCGAACTGGAATTTTTTGATAACCGGGTTCACGGTGTCCTACCTTCTTTGTGGCTCTTGGGGGAACTTGTCTTCTTGCGAAATTCTTGGGCAATGCCGGGAATCGGCCCGACGCTCGTCCAGGGTAAAACGTGTATCCAGATAAAACTTGAGGCTGGGAGCCTACCACGGGCCACCGGGAATCCCGATGACACGCGGCAGACAACCAACCTCTAGCGCAATCGCTTATTAGCGACGCAGACCCAGGCGACCGATCAGAGTCTGATAACGACCCAGATCCTTGCCTTTCAGGTAGTCCAGCAGCTTACGGCGCTGGTTTACCATGCGGATCAGACCACGACGGGAGTGGTGGTCTTTACCGTTGGCCTTGAAGTGACCTTGCAGTTTGTTGATGTTGTGGGTCAGCAGTGCAACTTGCACTTCTGGCGAACCAGTGTCACCAACAGCTTGCTGATAGTCAGCTACGATTTGTGCTTTTTCTTGAACGTCGAGAGCCATGAGGCAATCCTTTTTTCAGGAAACCACCCAAAGGGCAGTTTCAACAGGCCAGGGACAAATCCCTGTATCTAAAAATGAGTGTTGACCATGCCTGTTAACAGCCACACTCGTTCGGTCATTCTGACCGAATCAGCCGACGCGGCGCGATGCGCCCGTCTTCGCTCACTTCACCGATACCGATAAAGCGACCGTTATGATCCTGTACTCGCACCATGCCGAACTTCGGGGCATCCGGGGCGCGTACCGGCTGGCCGTTGAGCCAGTAGAACGCGCTGTGCTCCGAGAAGTGCAGCAGCGGCCAATCGAGCAAACCGCTGTCCGATGGCATGAGGAAGCGATCAACCGCTTCATTGCCGCCCTCGGCGTGTACCGCTTCCAACTCTTCCAGCGTGACCGTCTGGGCCAGACTGAAAGGCCCGGCCTGGGTGCGTCGCAGTTCTGCAACGTACGCGCCGCAACCGAGCTTTTCACCAATATCTTCCACCAGAGTACGGATATAGGTGCCTTTGCTGCAGTCCACGGCCAAACGGGCAGTGTCGCCTTCACAAGCGAGCAATTCCAAGCGCGCAATAGTAACAGAACGCGGTTCGCGCTCCACTACTTCGCCCGCACGTGCCAGCTTGTAAAGTGGCTGGCCATCGCGCTTGAGTGCCGAGTACATCGGCGGTATCTGACTGATTTGCCCACGAAAAGCGGGTAAGGCAGCTTCGATATCCGCACGACCAACGGTCACGTCGCGAACCTGCAAAACATCACCTTCGGCATCCGCCGTGGTGGTGGTCTTGCCCAGTTGCATCAGGGTTTCGTAACCCTTGTCGGAATCAAGCAGGTATTGCGAAAACTTGGTGGCCTCGCCAAAGCACAACGGCAATACACCGGTGGCCAATGGATCAAGGCTGCCGGTATGCCCGGCCTTCTCGGCGTTGAGCAGCCAGCGAACCTTCTGCAACGCGGCATTGGAGGTAAAGCCAATGGGTTTGTCGAGCAGAATGATGCCACTGACGTTGCGACGAATACGTTTGACCTGAGCCACCGCTTACTCCTTGGCGTCTTCAGGTGTGGACGGATGCTGGCTGTCTTCAGCCACGGCGCGCTCGATCAGGGCCGACAGGTGCGCGCCGCGCACGACGCTTTCGTCGTAGTGGAAGTGCAACTGTGGAACGCTGCGCAGCTTCATTTCACGGGCCAACTGCATACGCAGGAAACCTGCGGCGGAGTTGAGCACCTTGATGCTTTGCGCGATTTCTTCGCTGTTGTCCTGCCCCATTACGGTGATGAAGATCTTGGCGTGACCCACGTCACGGCTCACTTCAACAGCGGTAATGGTGACCAGGCCAACGCGTGGGTCTTTGACTTCGCGGCGGATCAGTTGGGCCAGCTCACGCTGCATCTGATCGCCGATACGCTGGGTACGGCTGTATTCTTTTGCCATGTCTTGTTACCTGTTACTGCCACACGGTGAAACCCGTGGGGTCTGAAAGCGGCAAACGCCCGGCCTGACAAAAGCCAGACCGGGCGTTGCGTTTAGAGTCCTGACGCTACGCGGGGCATCTGCATGCCCACACGCTGCGCGGCTCCTGAAGTGCGCGAGTTAGAGGCTGCGAGCAACCTGAACCTTCTCGAAGACTTCGATCTTGTCGCCAACCTTGACGTCGTTGTAGCTCTTGACGCCGATACCGCATTCCATGCCGGCACGTACTTCGGCAGCGTCATCCTTGAAGCGGCGCAGGGATTCCAGCTCGCCTTCGAAGATAACGATGTCTTCACGCAGTACACGGATTGGACGGTTACGGTACACAGTGCCTTCAACCACCATGCAGCCGGCGATCGCACCGAATTTCGGCGAGCGGAACACGTCACGCACCTCGGCGATACCCAGGATGTTCTCCCGGACGTCGCTGCCAAGCATACCGGTAAGGGCTTTCTTGACGTCTTCGATGATGTCGTAGATGACGTTGTAGTAACGCATGTCCAGGCCTTCCTGCTCGACGATCTTGCGAGCGCCAGCATCGGCACGCACGTTGAAGCCGAACAGTACAGCGTTGGAAGCCAGTGCCAGGTTGGCGTCGGATTCGGTGATACCACCGACACCGCCACCGACAACGCGCACTTGCACTTCGTCGTTACCCAGGCCGTTCAAGGCGCCGTTCAACGCTTCGAGGGAACCACGAACGTCAGACTTGAGGACGATGTTAAGCGTCTTCTTCTCTTCCTGGCCCATGTTCTCGAAGATGTTTTCCAGCTTGCCGGCGTGAGCACGGGCCAGCTTGACCTCGCGGAACTTGCCTTGACGGAACAGAGCCACTTCACGGGCTTTCTTCTCATCAGCCACTACGCTCATCTCGTCGCCAGCGTCCGGCGTACCGTCCAGGCCGAGAATCTCGACTGGGATAGCAGGACCTGCTTCCTTGATTGGCTTGCCGTTCTCGTCGAGCATGGCACGTACACGGCCGTAGTTCGAACCGACCAGTACCATGTCGCCTTGGCGCAGGGTACCGTCTTGGACCAGCACGGTGGCAACCGGGCCACGGCCCTTGTCGAGACGGGACTCAACCACGACGCCACGGCCAGGAGCCGATGGAGTAGCGGTCAGTTCCAGGACTTCGGCTTGCAACAGGACCGCTTCGAGCAGTTCGTCAACGCCGGTACCCATTTTCGCCGAGACCGATACGAATGGCGTCTCGCCACCCCATTCCTCGGACGTCACGCCGTGAACCGACAGTTCGCTACGGATGCGATCGAGATCGGCGCCCGGCTTGTCGATTTTGTTCACGGCAACGACCAGAGGAACACCGGCAGCCTTGGCGTGCTGGACAGCTTCAATGGTCTGCGGCATTACGCCGTCGTCCGCTGCAACCACCAGGATCACGATGTCGGTCGCCTTGGCACCACGGGCACGCATTGCGGTAAACGCGGCGTGACCTGGGGTGTCGAGGAAGGTGACCATGCCGCGCTCGGTTTCAACGTGGTATGCACCGATGTGCTGGGTAATACCACCGGCTTCGCCTGCGGCAACCTTGGCACGACGGATGTAGTCGAGCAGGGAAGTCTTACCGTGGTCAACGTGGCCCATTACGGTCACGACCGGCGCACGGGAAACCGCTTCACCTTCAAACTTCAGGGACTCGGCCAGGGAATCTTCCAGGGCGGTGTCGCTGACCAGGGTCACTTTGTGGCCCAGCTCTTCAGCAACCAACTGGGCAGTTTCCTGGTCCAGTACCTGGTTGATGGTGGCTGGAGTACCCAGCTTGAACATGAACTTGATGATTTCAGCAGCCTTGACCGACATCTGCTGGGCCAGATCGCCCACAGTGATGGTCTCGCCGATCTTCACTTCACGCACGACAGGGCCGGTTGGGCTCTGGAAACCGTGGGCGTTGCGCTTCTTCAGCTTGGCCTTGCCGCGACCACCACGACGGAAGCCATCGCTTTCTTCGTCGGTGGTACGTGGGGCAACGCGTGGCGCAGGCGCTTTCTCTTTGACCGAGGCGCGGTGCGGAGCGTTTTTACGCTCGCCATCGCCACCACCACCGCGACGATTGTTGTCGTCAGCACGTGGTTTGTCCGGACGACGAGGCTCGTCGCGCTTGCGGGCGTCTGCTGCAGGAGCAGGTGCGGCGGCAGCCGGGGCAGCCTCACGCACAGCTTCAACAGGGGCGGCGACCGCGTCAGTGGCAGCAGGTTGCGCAGCAGCAGGCTGGCGACGCGCTTCTTCTTCGGCGCGACGCTTGGCTTCTTCTTCAGCCTTCTGACGTGCAGCATTTTCTACTGCGCGACGTTCTTCCAGCTCGCGTTTGCGCTCGGCTTCGATTTCTTCCGGGCTGCGCTGTACGAAGACTTTCTTCTTGCGTACTTCAACGCTGATGCTCTTGCTACCTGCAACCCGCAGGGTGCTGGTGGTTTTGCGCTGCAATGTAATCTTGCGCGGTTCTTCCACTTTCGCCTTGTGGCTGCTCTTCAAGTGAGTCAGCAAAGACTGCTTCTCACTATCGCTCACACCTTCATCGGCGGCGGTGTGCGGCAGACCTGCCTCACGCATCTGCTGCAACAGGCGCTCTACCGGTGTTTTGACCTCATCGGCCAGTTGTTTCACCGTGACTTGCGTCATGCACTTCTCTCCTCAGGCCGCGCCTAATTACTCGAACCAATGGGCTCGGGCGGCCATGATCAACTTGCCGGCACGATCTTCGTCAATGCCGTCGATGTCGAGCAGATCGTCAATAGACTGCTCGGCCAGGTCTTCGCGGGTAATTACGCCGCGCACCGCCAGTTCCATCGCCAAATCCTTGTCCATACCCTCAAGCGAGAGCAGGTCTTCGGCCGGATGGGCGTCTGCCAGCTTTTCCTCAGTAGCGATGGCTTTAGTCAACAAACGATCCTTGGCCCGAGCGCGGAGCTCGTTGACGATATCCTCGTCAAAGCCGTCGATGTTGAGCATTTCTTCCAACGGTACGTAGGCAATCTCTTCCAGGCTGGTGAAGCCTTCATCTACCAGCACCTGTGCCAGTTCTTCATCGACTTCCAACTCTTCGATGAAGTTGCGCAGGATGTCACCGGTTTCAGCTTGCTGCTTAGCCTGGATGTCCGATTCGGTCATCACGTTCAGGGTCCAGCCGGTCAGTTGGCTGGCCAGACGCACGTTCTGACCACCACGACCAATGGCCTGAGCCAGATTGTCTGCGCCAACGGCGATGTCCATTGCATGGGCATCTTCGTCAACGATAATTGCCGCCACTTCAGCTGGCGACATGGCGTTGATCACGAACTGCGCCGGGTTATCGTCCCACAGGACGATGTCCACACGCTCACCGCCCAATTCGCCCGACACTGCCTGGACGCGCGAACCGCGCATCCCGATGCAAGCGCCTTGCGGGTCGATGCGTTTGTCCTTGGAGCGGACCGCGATCTTGGCACGCGAACCCGGGTCACGGGACGCAGCCATCACTTCGATCAGGCCTTCGGCGATTTCCGGCACTTCGATACGGAACAGCTCGATCAGCATTTCCGGCGCGGTACGCGACAGGATCAACTGCGGGCCGCGGTTCTCGGTGCGGATTTCCTTGAGCAGCGCACGCAGACGCACGCCAACACGGAAGGTTTCGCGAGAGATGATGTCTTCGCGGGCCAGCAACGCTTCGGCGTTGTTGCCCAGGTCGACGATCACGTTGTCGCGGGTAACTTTTTTCACGGTGCCAGAGATGATTTCACCCAGGCGTTCGCGATAGGCGTCAACGACTTGAGCGCGCTCGGCTTCGCGAACCTTCTGCACAATGACCTGCTTGGCGGTCTGTGCAGCAATACGGCCGAATTCGATCGACTCGATCTTTTCTTCGACAACATCGCCAACCTGAGCGCCCGGATGCGTTTGCGCAACCTTGCTTGGCCAGGTTTCGATGGCCGGATCATCAAGATCGTCCTCTTCGACCACCGTCCAGCGACGGAAAGTCTCATAGGCACCGGTGTGGCGGTTGATTTCCACACGCAGATCTACTTCGTCTTCAAAACGTTTCTTGGTAGCAGTGGCCAGGGCCAGCTCCAACGCTTCAAAAATCACGCTTGCCGGTACACCCTTTTCATTGGATACCGACTCAACAACCAGCAGTACTTCTTTGCTCATCGTACGCCTCGCCTTTCGCAAGCCATTGGATCCGCGGGATCCGCGTCTCAGTCAAAACTGGGAATAATGTTGGCCTTGTCGATCATATCGATCGGCAACAGGAACTCGTGGTCTTCTACCTGCACCACGACATCCTGCTCTTCTACACCGCGCAGAAGGCCCTGAAAGTTGCGTCGCCCTTCAAAGGGGGAGCGCAGCTTGATCTTCACTTGTTCACCGGCATATTTAGCAAACTGCTCGATAGTGAACAGTGGGCGTTCCATGCCTGGCGAGGAAACTTCAAGGGTGTATTCAACGGAGATTGGATCTTCAACATCCAGCACACCGCTGATCTGACGGCTGACAATGGCACAATCGTCCACCAGCACGCCGCCCTCTTTATCGATATAAACGCGCAACATTGAGTGGCGACCTTGAGCCGAAAACTCAATACCCCAGCATTCATAGCCTAGGGCCACGACCACCGGGGCCAACAAGGCCTGCAACTCTTCTAGCTTGCTCGACACCTGAACCCCCTCGTGCATGTATGTGCATGCTGTGCAAAATAAAAAAATGGGCGAAACGCCCATCCTTGAAACGCCGTCGAACAGCGGCGTTGAAAGTGTCCAGCTAACAAAAAGCCCCTTAAAAGGGGCTCCGCTAAAACTGGTTGCGGGGGCCGGATTTGAACCGACGACCTTCGGGTTATGAGCCCGACGAGCTACCAGACTGCTCCACCCCGCGACAAAGCTGGGGCGGAAGTATACGACCGATCCCTTACAGGGTCAATGTAACCTTCCACCTACAAGAAAGCCCGCAACAGCGGGCTCTCCTGATAATTGGTACCGAGAAGGGGACTCGAACCCCTACACCCTATGGGCACAACCACCTCAAGGTTGCGTGTCTACCAATTCCACCACCTCGGCAATACAGCGTTTACAACCCTTCTTACTTCTGCTCTTGAGCTGGAGGTACGTCAGTCGCTGGAGTAGCCGACTTTTGCTCTTGAAGCACCGGGACATCATCAGAAGCCGGTTTTGCTTTTGGAACTTCCAACACTGCTGGGTTTGGCAAACCTACTTGAGTCAGCACATGAGCTTTCTCTTTAGCAAAGTAACCTAACCCTAAGCTGGTTATGAAGAAACCTGCGGCAAGTATAGCAGTAAACTTACTAAGAAAGGTAGAGGAACCTTGGCTTCCGAACACAGTATTTGAAGCACCTGCACCGAAAGACGCACCAGCATCCGCACCTTTACCCTGTTGCAACAAAACCAGAGCAACTACGCTCAGGGCAGCCAACAGATGAAAAACGACTACGACTGTTTCCAGCATTTTTTCAGTTTCCCGCGGCGCGACAGATCGCACCGAACTCATCTGCATTCAGGGAAGCTCCACCAATGAGCCCCCCATCGATATCCGGCATGCCGAACAGTTCGACCGCATTGGCCGCCTTCACGCTGCCGCCGTATAGAAGCCGCACACCTTGTGCGACCTCAGAATTCTCTGCCGCCAACTGCGCGCGGATGGCTGCGTGCACATCCTGCGCCTGTTGCGGTGTAGCAGTCAGCCCGGTGCCAATGGCCCAGACCGGCTCGTAAGCAATAACTGCCTTTGCAAATGCACCAACACCCAGCTCCTCGATGATGCTGCCCAGCTGACGCGAGACAACTTCAAGAGTCTTGCCCGATTCGCGCTGCTCAAGGGTCTCCCCTATGCACAACACCGGAATCAAGCCACAAGCCTGTGCTGCGGCGAACTTGCGGTTGAGCGTCCCATCCCGCTCGCCCATCATCTGGCGACGCTCGGAGTGCCCGACAAGCACATAGGAACAACCCGCATCAACCAGCTGACTCGGCGAAATCTCGCCGGTCAACGCACCTTGCATCGGCTCTACCGCAGAGTTCTGCGCGCCGACCTGAATCGACTTGCCCTTCAAGCCATCAACCACTTGGTTGATATGCAAGCAAGGCGGGAACACCGCGACGTCAACACCGCTAGGCAAGGCCAAGTGACGAAGGCCGTTGATCAGCTCAGCGACACTGGCGCGGGTACCGTGCATCTTCCAGTTACCAGCTACCATAGTGCGACGCATGCTGTACCCCGTCGGTCAAAGTGGGCGCAGATGTTACCCAACCACATCATCACTGGCAAGCCGAATTCAGGCGCAAACTTCAGTTACCAGTTTTGCCAGGTCTTCGGCATGGCCGCGAACCTGTGTTTCGTCCTCGCCTTCGACCATCACACGCACCAGCGGCTCTGTGCCGGACTTGCGCAGCAACACACGCCCGCGCCCCGCCATTGCCTGGGTCACGCGCTCGCAAGCCTCTTTGACAGCAGGGTGCTCGATGGGGTTTTCGCCACCGGCAAAACGCACATTGAGCAGCACTTGCGGGCACTTGCGCAGGGCTTGACGCGCCTGGGCCAGGCTCTCCTCGCGGCGACGCAGGGCCAACAGCACCTGTAGCGCGGCGATGATCGCGTCACCCGTGGTGGTGTGCTGGAAGCAGACCACGTGCCCGGAGTTCTCGCCGCCGACCAACCAGTTACGCTCCAGCAGTTCGGCGATCACGTAGCGGTCACCGACATTGGCGCGAATAAAGGGAATCCCCAGTTCTGCCAACGCCAATTCCAGCCCGAGATTACTCATCAGAGTGCCGACCACGCCACCTTGCAGCTTGTTACGCTCATGCAGGTCACGGGCAATGATGAACAACAGGTCATCACCATCCACGATCGTGCCAGTGTGATCCACCATCAGCACGCGGTCGCCATCGCCATCAAAAGCGATGCCCAGGTCCGCATGCTCAGCCAGCACAGCAGCCTGCAGCTGCTCCATGTGGGTGGAACCGCAGTTGTCGTTGATGTTCAAGCCGTTGGGCTGAGCCGACAGCACGGTGACCTGTGCGCCCAACTCCTTGAAGACGCTCGGCGCCACCTTGTAGGTCGCCCCATGGGCGCAATCGACAACAATCTTCAAGCCTGCAAAATTGGTGCTGCTCGGGACGCTGCTTTTACAGAATTCGATATAGCGGCCTGACGCGTCGTTAATGCGCGACACCTTGCCCAGCTTGCTGGACTCGACCACCGTCATCGGCGCGTCCAGCAGCTCTTCGATCATCAACTCGATCTCGTCAGGCAGCTTGGTGCCTTGCCCCGAGAAAAACTTGATGCCATTGTCATCATGAGGATTGTGGGAGGCGCTGATCACAATACCGGCTTCAGCGTGGAAGGTACGCGTCAGGTAAGCGATTGCCGGCGTGGGCATAGGCCCCAACAGCATCACATCGGCCCCGGCGGCGGACAACCCGGCCTCCAGCGCAGACTCAAACATGTAGCCCGAAATACGGGTGTCCTTGCCCACCAGGATGCGACACGCGCCCATGCTGCGGAACGCCATGCCTGCCGCCCAACCCAGCTTGAGCATGAAATCAGGAGTGATCGGAAATTCGCCGACCCGACCACGAATGCCGTCGGTGCCAAAATATTTTTTAGTCATAAGTGCTCCATCATTCTTATTCAGCTGATTCTACAGCAGCGAGCATGCGCACCACATCGACCGTTTCGGCGACATCATGCACACGCAAAATACGTGCGCCCTTGGTCACGGCAAGCGCCGCAAGCGCCAAGCCGCCATACAGGCGTTCGCCGACCGGGCGATTCAGGGCGAGCCCTATCATGCTCTTGCGCGAAACACCGACCAACAGCGGGCGACCAAGGGCGTGCAGCGCTTCCATGTGTTTGAACAGGCTTAGATTGTGCTGCAGGGTCTTGGCAAAGCCAAACCCCGGATCGAGGATGATCTGCTCCGGCGCAATACCCACAGCCACACATTGGGCAATCCTCTCAGCAAGAAACCCACTCACCTCGCCGACCAGATCGTCGTAGTGCGGATTGTCCTGCATGTTGCCGGGCTCACCCAGCATATGCATCAGACAGACGGGCAGGCCCGTTGCGGCGGCCGCATCAAGGGCTCCATCACGCTGCAGCGAACGCACATCGTTGATCAACCCAGCCCCCAGCCGCGCGGTTTCGCGCATCACTGCCGGGGTGGAGGTGTCTACCGAGATGATGACATCCAGCTCACGGGCAATACGTTCGACCACGGGCGCCACCCGCTCTAGCTCCTCCAAAGGAGAAACAACGCGGGCGCCGGGGCGGGTCGATTCCCCACCCACATCAATCAGGGTCGCACCGGCAGCCACCATAGCCTCCGCATGACGCAACGCGGCATCCAACTGGCTGAAGCGGCCACCATCGGAAAAGGAGTCAGGGGTTACATTGAGGATGCCCATGACATGCGTCCGGGCCAAATCAAGAACCCGGTTGCCGCAAGGCAACCGGGTAGAGGACAAAGCAGAAGTCATTTCAAACCTTAGTGATCAGCTGCCGGGCCGCCGATAGGCGTTTCAGGGCGCTCATTCTGCACCACAGGCGGAGTGCCTGAAGTACCCGAACCACCTTCCCAGTCGCGCGGCTCACGCGGCGTACGGCCCGACATGATGTCGTCGATCTGGTCGGCATCGATGGTTTCGTACTTCATCAACGCATCAGCCATGGCGTCCAGCTTGTCACGGTTGTCAGTCAGGATCTGCTTGGCCGTGCCGTAGCACTGGTCAATGATGCTGCGAACCTCGGAGTCGATCAGCTTGGCTGTCTCACCCGAGAAGCTGGCGCTTTGCCCACCGCCGCCACGGCCGAGGAACACTTCGCCTTCTTCTTCGGCGTACATCAATGGGCCGAGTTTTTCCGACAAGCCCCACTTGGTCACCATGTTTCGTGCGATCTGGCTGGCACGCATGATGTCATTGGAGGCACCAGTGGTCACACCGTCGAAGCCAAGGGTCATTTCTTCAGCAATACGGCCACCATACAGCGAGCAGATCTGGCTGATCAGCGCACGCTTGGAGAGGCTGTAACGATCCTCTTCCGGCAGGAACATGGTCACGCCCAGTGCCCGACCACGGGGAATGATCGACACTTTGTAGACGGGGTCATGCTCTGGCACAACGCGACCTACAATGGCGTGGCCGGCCTCGTGATAAGCGGTGTTCTGCTTCTCTTTCTCGGACATGACCATGGATTTGCGCTCGGCGCCCATCATGATCTTGTCTTTCGCCAATTCGAACTCTTTCATCTCAACGATGCGCTTGCCAGTACGGGCAGCGAACAGCGACGCCTCGTTGACCAGGTTTGCCAGGTCAGCACCGGAGAAGCCGGGAGTACCACGGGCGATCACAGCCGGAGCCACGTCGTCACCCATCGGCACCTTGCGCATGTGTACTTTCAGGATCTGCTCACGGCCACGGATGTCCGGCAGGCCGACCACAACCTGGCGGTCGAAACGGCCCGGACGCAGCAACGCAGGGTCCAGCACGTCCGGACGGTTGGTTGCGGCGATGACGATAATGCCGTCATTCATCTCGAAACCATCCATCTCTACCAGCAACTGGTTGAGGGTCTGCTCACGCTCATCGTGACCGCCACCCATGCCAGCGCCACGATGGCGACCAACGGCATCGATTTCGTCGATAAAGATGATGCATGGCGCGTGCTTCTTGGCCTGCTCGAACATATCGCGAACGCGGCTGGCGCCGACGCCGACAAACATCTCGACGAAGTCAGAACCGGAAATCGTGAAGAAAGGCACCTTGGCTTCGCCGGCAATCGCCTTGGCCAGCAAGGTTTTACCGGTACCCGGCGGGCCCACCATCAGCACACCGCGAGGAATACGGCCACCCAGGCGCTGGAACTTGCCCGGATCACGCAGGAACTCGACCAACTCGCCGACTTCTTCCTTGGCTTCGTCGCAACCTGCAACGTCAGCCAGGGTGGTCTTCACCTGATCTTCGGAGAGCAGGCGCGCCTTGCTCTTGCCGAAGCTCATCGGCCCGCCCTTGCCTCCCGCACCACCTTGCATCTGGCGCATGAAGAACATGAACACGGCGATAATCACCAGGATCGGGAAGCTGGCCACCAGGAGCTGGGTCCAGATGCTTTGCTGTTCAGGCTGCTTGCCTTCCACAATGACCTTGTTATCCACCAGGTCACCGATGAGACCGTTGTCCTGAATGGCAGGACGAATGGTCTTGAAGCTGTCGCCATCGTTGCGCTTACCGGTAATCACGTAGCCATCAACCGCTACGCGCTCGACCTTGCCATCCTTAACTTGCTGGATGAAGTCGGAATAGTTGAGGGTCTGCGGCTCGTTAGGGCTGGAGAAGTTGTTCATCACCGTCACCAGGACAGCCGCGATGATCAACCACAGGATCAGATTCTTTGCCATATCGTTCAATTAACTACCCTCTGAAGCAAGCTCCGCTACTGGCGCGCGCTTCGCATGATATTCACCGGCCTAACTTACTACATTACCTACAACTCTGGCAGGCGCCGTCTGTAACCCTTTGTGAAACTTTGACTACACAATATTCGTAAAGCTTCGTGACGAAAGCGATATAAAAAAACCTATCGCCCTCCTCGAGTTTCTCAAAAACGCTCTTCGCTTGCAGCGCCTTCGACGCCGCGGAAGCCACGGCACAGCAGATACTGCTCCCTGGACCGGTCACGGGAAGAGTCCGGCTTGCGCGTCTGCACCTTGTCGAACAACTTGCGAATGTTCTTGTGGTACTCGTCGAAACCTTCGCCCTGGAAGACCTTCACCAGGAAATCGCCACCCGGACGCAACACCCGACCGGCCAAATCCAGCGCCAGTTCACACAAGAACATGGCACGCGGCATATCAACAGCCGGTAATCCACTCATATTGGGGGCCATGTCGGAAATCACAAGGTCTACCTGCGAATTTCCCACAGCCTCCAGGATTTCGGCCAATACCTTGTCCTCGGTGAAATCGCCGTGAACAAAGGTCACGTCCGGGATGCTGTCCATCTCGAGGATGTCCGAAGCGATCAATCGACCTTGCCCACCAATCAGACGACTGGTCACCTGGGACCAGCCACCGGGGGCCGCGCCGAGATCAATAACGCTCATGCCTGGACGAATCAATTTGTCCTTGTCCTGGATCTCCAGCAGCTTGTAGCTGGCCCGGGAACGATAGCCGTCCTTTTGCGCCTTTTTGACGTAAGGATCATTGAAATGTTCTTGTAGCCACTTAAGGCTGGTTTTGGAACGGGCCACGGGCCACCTCGAAAAAATAAAACGGGTCGTGATTAACTGGGCGGTCCCGGACTCGCTCGGGTAAACTGGCCGCCGCTTTTTACAAGATCAGACGCAGGGGTCAGATTATGCCGCTCACTCAAGAGCAGAAGAAACAGTACAAATCCATTGGCCACCATCTGAAACCAGTTCTGATTGTGGCAGACAACGGTTTGACTGAGGGTGTGCTAGCCGAATTCGAGCGCGCACTGAACGATCACGAACTGATCAAGATCAAGGTCAACATCCTTGATCGCGAAGCGCGCCTGGCTGCCGTTGCAGAACTGTGCAAGGTCGGCAAAGCGGACCTGGTTCAGGTCATCGGCAAGATGGCGCTGCTGTATCGCAAGAACTTCAGCGTCAACAAGCAACTGTCGAACGTTCATCGCTTCAAATGATGAAAAGGGTCAAGGGCGTGCTTCGCGCGCCCCGCCACTCCATCCCGGCGCAGGCTGCGCAACCAGCACCAAGCCAGAGAACCCTAGCACAAGATAGCTGAACAACTGCCAGCGCAACGCTTGCGGCAGCCACACATGCACCATACAAAACATTGCGCATGCATACAGCGCCATCAACAGCAGTTGCCCGCGAATATCCCGCCACAAACTCTTCAAGCCTTCGGCCGTGATCAGCACCAACGCCTGAAGCATCACGCACGCCGCCGCAAAACCCACCAGCAACGCACTCAGCAATCCATCGATCTCATCGATCAGCAGCGGCGCCAGGCCAATCAGGCCCAACGCCGGCAACACGCCAATATGTAACAGCCATAGGCCACCCACCCAAAGCATCTGAGAGAGCTGCCAAAGCATGGCGCCCGCACGCAGCGGGCGCCGCCTTTCAGATGTGACGAACTTCGACAATCTCGTACTCAATGACGCCGCTCGGCGTTTTCACGGCAACCACGTCGCCTTCTTCCTTGGCAATCAAGGCGCGAGCAATCGGTGAGCCGACAGAGATCTTGCCTTGCTTGAAGTCAGCCTCATCCTCACCCACGATCTGGTAGGTCACGCTTTCGTCGGTCTCGACGTTGGCGATTTCCACGGTCGTGCCGAAAATCACCTTGCCGGTATGCGGAATGGTGGTGACATCGATGATCACCGCGTTCTGCATACGGCCCTCGATGTCACGAATCCGCGCCTCGACCATACCCTGCTGCTCGCGAGCAGCGTGGTATTCGGCGTTTTCCTTCAAGTCACCCAGTTCGCGGGCCGTACCGATGTCCTGGCTCAGCTTTGGACGTACGACCTTGGTCAGATGGGCGTGCTCCTCTTCCAGGGCGCGCGCGCCCTGAACGGTCATCGGGTATTTGGTTATGCTCATGCCTTCAATCCTGCGTGTAGATCCTGCAAGCGACGCACGGTCTTTTCCGGACCGAACTTCAGCGCTTCACAGATAGCTTCGCCAGCAGCAATGGTAGTGGTGCAGTAAATCTTGTGCTGCAAGGCATTACGACGAATGGAATAGGAGTCCGCGATCGACTGGCGACCTTCGGTGGTGTTGATGATCAGGGTGACTTCGTCATTCTTGATCATGTCGACCACATGCGGACGGCCTTCCGTCACCTTGTTCACGCGACGTACTTTCAGGCCGGCAGCTTCGATCAGCTTGGCGGTCCCGGCGGTAGCCACGACTTCAAAACCCAAGTTGATCAGATCGCGGGCGACCCCTGCAACCAGTGGCTTGTCGTCATCACGTACGCTGATAAACGCAGTACCGCCGGTCGGCAGCACTTCGCTGGCACCCATCTGGGCCTTGGCGAACGCTTCACCGAAGGTATCGCCCACGCCCATCACTTCACCGGTGGACTTCATCTCTGGGCCTAGGATCGGGTCCACCCCAGGGAATTTGGCGAACGGGAACACCGCCTCTTTCACACTGTAGAAGTTCGGAATGATTTCCTTGGTAAAGCCGATTTCCTTCAGGGTCTTACCGGCCATCACACGCGCAGCGATCATGGCAAGGGACACACCGATGCACTTGGACACGAACGGTACGGTACGCGAGGCACGCGGGTTGACTTCGATGACGTAGATGTCTTCGCCTTGCAGCGCCAACTGTACGTTCATCAGGCCGACCACACCCAGTTCCAGGGCCATTTTCTTGACCTGTTCGCGCATCTCGTCCTGAATGTGCGCCGGCAGCGAGTACGGCGGCAGCGAGCACGCGGAGTCACCGGAGTGAACGCCGGCTTGTTCGATGTGCTGCATGATGGCGCCGATCACGACGTCAGTACCGTCGCAAACCGCGTCCACGTCCATTTCGATGGCGCAGTTGAGGAAGTGGTCCAGCAGCACCGGGCTGTCGTTGGAGACTTTCACCGCATCACGCAGGTAGCGCTTGAGTTCTTCTTCTTCGTAGACGATTTCCATCGCCCGGCCGCCCAGTACGTAGGACGGACGCACCACCAGCGGGTAGCCGATCTTGCTGGCCGCACGGATGGCTTCGTCTTCGCTGCGCACGGTGGCGTTCGGCGGCTGACGCAGGTTCAGGCGCTCAACCATCTGCTGGAAGCGCTCACGGTCTTCGGCACGGTCGATAGCGTCCGGGCTGGTACCGATGATCGGTACGCCGGCAGCTTCCAAGGCACGCGCCAGTTTCAACGGGGTCTGGCCGCCGTACTGGACGATCACGCCTTTAGGCTTCTCGACGCGGCAGATTTCCAATACATCTTCCAGCGTTACCGGCTCGAAGTACAAGCGGTCGGAAGTGTCGTAGTCAGTGGAAACCGTTTCAGGGTTGCAGTTGACCATAATGGTCTCGTACCCGTCTTCGCGCAGGGCGAGGGCGGCGTGTACGCAGCAGTAGTCGAACTCGATACCTTGGCCGATACGGTTCGGACCGCCACCCAGGATGATGATCTTGTCGCGGCCTGTCGGCGCGGCTTCGCACTCTTCCTCGTAGGTGGAGTACATGTAGGCCGTGTCGGTGGCGAACTCTGCGGCGCAGGTATCAACGCGCTTGTAGACCGGGAAGATATCCAGCTTGTGGCGATGAGTACGCAGGTTCTTCTCGGTCACACCCAGCAGCTTGGCCAGACGCTGGTCGGAGAAACCTTTGCGCTTGAGGCGGAACATCAGGTCGCGGTCGATAGACGACAGACCCAGCGTCTTGACCTTCTCTTCTTCCTTGATCAGATCTTCGATCTGCACCAGGAACCACGGGTCGATCATGTTCATGCCGAAGATATCTTCGACGCTCAGGCCGGCACGGAAGGCGTCAGCCACGTACCAGATACGCTCGGCACCCGGCACGGTCAGCTCGCGCTTGAGGATGCTCATGCTTTCCGGGCTGCTCAGGTCGAGCTTCTCGTCCAGGCCGCAAACACCAACTTCCAGGCCGCGCAGGGCTTTCTGCAAGGATTCCTGGAAGGTGCGGCCGATCGCCATGACTTCACCAACAGACTTCATCTGGGTGGTCAGGCGCGCATCAGCCTTGGCGAATTTCTCGAAGGCAAAGCGCGGCAGCTTGGTCACGACGTAGTCGATAGACGGCTCGAAAGACGCCGGCATAGCGCCGCCGGTGATTTCGTTTTGCAGCTCGTCCAGGGTGTAGCCGATAGCCAGCTTGGCGGCGATACGCGCAATCGGGAAGCCCGTCGCTTTCGAGGCCAGGGCCGAAGAACGCGATACACGTGGGTTCATCTCGATCACGACCATGCGGCCGGTGTCCGGGCAGATGCCGAACTGAACGTTGGAACCGCCGGTTTCAACGCCGATCTCGCGCAGTACCGCCAGGGAGGCGTTACGCAGGATCTGGTATTCCTTGTCGGTCAGGGTCTGTGCCGGAGCCACGGTGATCGAGTCACCAGTGTGCACGCCCATCGGGTCGAAGTTTTCGATGGAGCAGACGATGATGCAGTTGTCCTTCTTATCGCGGACAACCTCCATCTCATATTCTTTCCAGCCGATCAGCGATTCGTCGATCAGCAGCTCTTTGGTCGGCGACAGATCCAGGCCGCGAGCGCAGATTTCTTCGAACTCTTCACGGTTGTAAGCAATACCACCGCCGGTGCCGCCCATGGTGAAGGACGGACGGATAATGCACGGGAAGCCCAGGGTCTCGAGGACCGCATTGGCCTCTTCCATGCTGTGGGCGATACCGGAACGCGGGCACGCCAGGCCGATGGACTTCATGGCCTTGTCGAAACGCGAACGGTCTTCAGCCTTGTCGATGGTGTCGGCATTGGCACCGATCATCTCTACGCCGAACTTTTCCAGGACGCCTTCGCGCTCCAGGTCCAGGGCACAGTTCAGAGCGGTCTGGCCACCCATGGTTGGCAGCAGCGCGTCCGGACGCTCTTTTTCGATGATCTTGGCAACGGTCTGCCACTTGATCGGCTCGATGTAGGTGGCGTCGGCCATGGCCGGGTCGGTCATGATGGTGGCCGGGTTGGAGTTCACCAGGATGACGCGGTAGCCCTCCTCGCGCAGGGCTTTACAGGCCTGGGCGCCGGAGTAATCGAATTCGCAGGCCTGGCCGATCACGATCGGGCCAGCGCCGAGAATCAGGATGCTTTTTATGTCTGTACGTTTTGGCATGGGTTTGTCACTCAAATCCGCAGGTCAGTCGGCAAGCCGTCTTGAACAATCTTTGAAGAGCCTGCGGGGGCCACCGCAATCCGGGGCCGCCCGCAGACCACTCAGTCAGCGTCGCTTGGCCATCTCATTGATGAAACGGTCGAACAGCGGCGCTACGTCGTTCGGGCCCGGGCTGGCTTCAGGGTGGCCCTGGAAGCTGAACGCGCTCTTGTCGGTGCGCTCGATGCCTTGCAGGGAGCCGTCGAACAGCGACTTGTGAATGGCGCGCACGTTGCTAGGCAGGGAGGCTTCATCCACCGCAAAACCGTGGTTCTGGCTGGTGATCATCACAACGCCGGTGTCCAAGTCTTGTACCGGGTGGTTGGCACCGTGGTGGCCGTGGCCCATTTTCAGGGTCTTGGCGCCGGAGGCCAAAGCCAGCAACTGGTGGCCAAGGCAGATGCCGAACACCGGAATCTCGGTCTCCAGCACGTCCTTGATGGCCTGGATAGCGTAGTCGCATGGCTCAGGGTCACCCGGGCCGTTGGACAAGAACACACCGTCCGGCTGCATCGCGAGCACATCGCTGGCAGGGGTTTGCGCGGGCACCACGGTCACACGGCAACCGCGCTCGACCAACATGCGCAGGATGTTGTACTTGACGCCGTAGTCATAGGCGACCACGTGGTAAGGCAGATCGGCAGCCTCGATAGTCGCGTGGCTGTCGGTCTTCAGATCCCACACAGTGGAACGCCACTCGTACTTCTCTTTAACGCTGACGACTTTCGCCAGGTCCATGCCCTTCAGGCCCGGGAAACCTTGCGCCGCGGCAATCGCCGCCTCTTCGGAGATATTGTCACCGACCATGATGCAGCCGTTCTGCGAGCCTTTTTCACGCAGGATGCGCGTGAGGCGGCGCGTATCGATACCGGCGATCGCCACAACGTTGTTGGCTTTCAGGTAATCGGACAGCGACATCGTGTTACGCCAGTTGCTCGCAACCAGTGGCAGGTCACGAATCACCAGGCCCGCCGACCAGACACGATCAGACTCGACATCTTCCGGCGTAGTGCCGGTGTTGCCGATGTGCGGATAGGTCAGGGTAACGATCTGTTGGGCGTAGGAAGGATCGGTAAGGATTTCCTGATAGCCGGTCATGGCAGTGTTAAACACCACCTCTCCAACGGTCTGACCGTCGGCTCCAATGGCTTCGCCGCGAAAAATGCTGCCATCAGCAAGGGCGAGTATGGCTGGCTTAGTCAAGAAGACCTCCCGTAAATAAAGCCTGAAAGGGCGATCGCAGGTTGTAAAAAAGCGGAGTGACGTATGGACACGTCACCCCGCTTCTTCACTGAATTATTCTGCGCGCTTTTAGTGGACACACTAAAGCTGTAGCTTACAGAAAAAGGCTTTTTTGGTCCACCGCTAATGAGCCTTAAAGGCAGGGGAATGCGACAGGACGTCGCCTAGCGGGTAAAAACGGGGGCACAGGATAATCCTGAGCCCCCGTTTTAGCTACTGCTTAGTGCAGGTCCAGCACGTCACGCATGTCGTACAGGCCCGGCTCGCGGCCGTCCAACCAAAGCGCAGCACGCACCGCGCCCTTGGCGAAAGTCATGCGGCTGGAGGCTTTGTGCGTGATCTCCAGGCGCTCGCCTTCGGTGGCGAACAGCACGGTGTGATCGCCAACCACATCACCACCGCGCACGGTTGCAAAACCGATGGTGTCGCGTGCGCGCTCACCGGTGTGGCCTTCACGCCCGTATACCGCCACTTTCGACAAATCGCGGCCCAGCGCATCGGCAATAGCTTCACCCATGCGCAACGCAGTGCCCGACGGAGCGTCGATCTTGTGACGGTGATGAGTCTCGATAATCTCGATATCAGCCTCGTCACCTAGCACGCGCGCCGCCAGGTCCAACAACTTCAGCGACAGGTTCACGCCCACACTGAAGTTGGCGGCGAAGACGATCGGAATATCCTTGCCCGCCTCCACTAGCAACTGTTTCTGCTCGGCACTCAAACCGGTGGTACCAATCACCATGGCCTTGCCCGCCTTACGGCAGAAGGCCAGATTTTTCAGCATCACTTCCGGCAAGGTGAAGTCGATCAGCACGTCGAATTCGTCCGCCACCTGCTCGAGGTTGCCAGACAACGAAACACCGATGCGACCCAACGAGGCCAACTCACCTGCGTCCGCGCCGATCAACGTACTGCCTGGGCGAACAATCGCCGCCGTCAGCCCGGAGGCCGGCGAGCGTTGCTGCACCGCCTCGACCAGCGTCTTGCCCATGCGCCCGGCAGCGCCCATTACGGCTATACGTCGCATATTCAGATCCTTACAGGTCGCCGAAGAAGCGTTTTACACCGTCGAAGAAGCCCGTAGTCTTCGGCGAGTGCGAGTCATCGCCTTCCAGCGAGCTGCGGAACTCTTCCAGCAGTTCACGCTGACGACGATTCAGGTTCACCGGGGTTTCAACCGCCACACGGCACATCAGGTCGCCAGCACCGCCACCGCGCACGGGCGCAACGCCCTTGCCACGAATGCGGAACTGCTTGCCGGTCTGAGTCCCCTCGGGAATCTTGAGCTTGACCCGACCATCCAGCGTCGGAATCTCCAGCTCGCCACCCAGGGCCGCATCAACAAAGCTGATCGGCACTTCGCAGAACAAGTGCTTGCCGTCACGCTGGAAGATCGAGTGCTCGCGCACATTGATCACCACGTACAGGTCGCCCGTGGGGCCACCCTGGGCGCCCGCCTCGCCTTCGCCCGACAGGCGAATACGATCACCGGTATCCACACCCGCCGGCACTTTCACCGACAGCGTCTTGTACTCTTCGACGCGGCCTTCGCCGTGGCAGGAATCGCACGGATCGGAAATGATCTTGCCCTGGCCATGGCAACGCGGGCAGGTTTGCTGCACCGAGAAGAAGCCCTGCTGCATGCGCACCTGCCCGATACCGCCGCAGGTCGGGCAAGTGATCGGCGAGGAGCCTTTCTTCGCACCCGAGCCGTCGCACGGCTTGCAGTTGACCAGCGTCGGCACACGGATATTGACACTGGTGCCGCGCACGGCTTCTTCCAGGTTCAGCTCCAGGGTGTAACGCAAGTCACTGCCGCGCTGAGGGCCACCACGCTGGCCGCCCCGGCCGCCGCCGAAGAAGTCGCTGAATACGTCGCCGAAAATATCGGAGAAGTTCTGGCCACCAAAACCGGCACCGCCGCCACCCATGCTCGGGTCGACGCCAGCATGGCCATACTGGTCGTAAGCCGCACGCTTATTGGGATCACACAGGCATTCGTAGGCCTCGTTGGCCTCTTTGAACATCTCTTCGGATTCTTTGTTATCCGGATTACGGTCCGGGTGGTGTTTCATCGCCAGGCGACGGTAGGCCTTCTTCAGGTCCGCCTCGCTGGCGCCACGCTCCACACCCAATACTTCGTAATAGTCACGCTTTGCCATAAGTCTTTGCACTCTTAAGGACGTTCGACCTGGCCCTCCTGAACCCTGCCAAACTCGTTGAGCCCCAATACAGGCCCGGACCCAACTCACGTCAATTCAACGATCCTGGTCATTACTGCTTTTAGCCAGGGAGCCGGCCAAAAACGCGGTGACTGTCATTCGGAAAGCAGGAGCATTCCCGTTCACACCGCCAGCATCCGAGCGTTGTCGCATGCTGTAAAAATTCGCATACCCCAGACACGCCAACGCGGGAGCAAGCTCCCGCGCGGCGACATCCTACCAGTCACCGCTTGTGCGCGGTCAACCGGGCGACAACTTACTTGTTGTCTTTAACTTCTTCGAACTCGGCATCGACAACATCGTCGTGCTTGGCTTCAGGCTCTGCTTGTTGCGCAGCGCCGTCAGCCGGCTGGCCTTGCTCGGCGTACATTTTCTGAGCAACTGGCGCGGAGACTTTCGACAGTTCCTCAACCTTGGCTTCGATGGCAGCCTTGTCGTCGCCTTTAATAGCGGCTTCCAGGGCAACCACTGCTGCTTCGATTGCAGTTTTCTCTTCGTCGGTCACTTTGTCGCCAGCATCAGCGATCATTTTGCGCGTCGAGTGAACCAGCGCGTCACCCTGGTTACGGGCGCCTGCCAACTCTTCGAACTTCTTGTCGGCTTCAGCATTGGTTTCAGCATCACGGATCATCTGTTGAATTTCTTCATCAGACAGGCCGGAGTTGGCCTTGATGGTGATCTTCTGCTCTTTGCCGGTGGCCTTGTCTTTCGCGCCGACGTGCAGGATGCCGTTGGCGTCGATGTCGAAGGTCACTTCGATTTGTGGCACGCCACGTGGTGCTGGTGGAATCTCAGCCAGGTCGAACTTGCCCAGGGACTTGTTCTGTGCGGCTTGCTTACGCTCGCCCTGCAGCACGTGGATAGTCACGGCGCCCTGGTTGTCATCGGCAGTCGAGAACACCTGGGATTTCTTGGTAGGAATCGTGGTGTTTTTCTCGATCAGCGCAGTCATCACGCCACCCATGGTTTCGATACCCAGGGTCAGCGGGCTTACGTCCAGCAGCAGCACGTCTTTTACGTCACCGGCCAATACCGCACCCTGGATGGCAGCCCCCATGGCAACGGCTTCGTCCGGGTTCACGTCTTTACGGGCTTCTTTGCCGAAGAACTCGGTGACCAGCTTCTGAACCAGTGGCATACGGGTCTGACCGCCCACCAGGATCACGTCGTTGATCGAGCCAACGTCGATACCGGAGTCTTTCAGCGCGATGCGGCAAGGCTCGATGGTGCGCTGAACCAGGTCTTCAACCAGTGCTTCGAGCTTGGAACGCGAGATCTTCACGTTCAAGTGCTTAGGACCGGTAGCGTCTGCAGTGATGTACGGCAGGTTCACGTCAGTCGACTGAGCGGAAGACAGCTCGATCTTGGCTTTTTCAGCGGCTTCTTTCAGGCGCTGCATGGCCAGCGGGTCACCCTTGAGGTTCATGCCGCTTTCTTTCTTGAATTCGTCAACGAGGTAGTCGATCAGACGAATGTCAAAGTCTTCACCACCCAGGAAGGTGTCACCGTTGGTGGCCAACACTTCGAACTGGTGCTCGCCGTCAACTTCTGCGATCTCGATCACGGAGACGTCGAACGTACCGCCACCCAGGTCGTAAACGATCACGGTGTGGTCGCCCTTGGCCTTGTCCATACCGTAAGCCAGCGCGGCTGCGGTTGGTTCGTTGATGATACGTTTTACATCCAGGCCCGCGATGCGGCCGGCGTCTTTGGTGGCCTGACGCTGGCTGTCGTTGAAGTAGGCAGGAACGGTGATCACCGCTTCAGTCACTGCTTCACCGAGGTAGTCTTCGGCGGTCTTCTTCATCTTTTTCAAGATTTCAGCCGAGATTTGCGGCGGCGACATTTTCTGGCCGTTCACTTCAACCCAGGCGTCACCGTTGTCGGCCTTGGCGATTTTGTAAGGCACCATCTTGATGTCTTTCTGTACGACTTCTTCGTCGAACTTACGACCGATCAGACGCTTTACCGCGTACAGGGTGTTGTGCGGGTTGGTCACCGCCTGACGCTTGGCCGATTGACCGACGAGGATTTCACCGTCGTTGGCGTAAGCGATGATCGACGGAGTGGTACGTGCGCCTTCGGCGTTTTCAATAACTTTTGCAACGCCGTTTTCCAGCACTGAGACGCAGGAGTTGGTGGTCCCCAGGTCGATACCGATAATTTTGCCCATGATTTACTCTCCCGAAACTTGAATTTGGTTGCCGCAGCAGTTTTGGCTAACTGCGGTAGCACTTAAACGCTTGACTTATAGATGGGGGCCTTGCGGCGAATTTCAAGCCTGCTCATCAATAGAAGGTGCAACGGGTGAAGGAGCCTTGCTCACCACCACCATTGCCGGACGCATCAGGCGACCGTTGAGCTGGTAGCCCTTCTGGAACACCTTGATGACGCTATTGGGTTCCAGGTCATGGCTTTCCTGCATGGCCATGGCTTGGTGATGTTCAGCATTGAACGGCTCGCCGGCTTGCGGATCGATAGCTTCCAACTGATAACGCTTCAGGGTGTCCTGGAACATTTTCAGGGTCAGCTCGATGCCTTCGCGCATTGGGCGGATGTTTTCATCGTCCGGGTTGGACAACTCAAGACCACGCTCCAGGCTGTCGATGATCGGCAGCAGGTCACCGGCGAATTTTTCCAGCGCGAACTTGTGAGCCTTCTCTACATCCTGCTCGGCACGGCGGCGGACGTTCTGCAGATCGGCGGCAACACGCAACGATTGATCCTGCGCAGCGGCCAATTGCTCTTCGAGCACTTGCACACGAGTCGCCAGTTCATCACCGGCAGCCGAATTGGCGTCTGGAGTTTGCGTATCCTGCGTCTGTTCGTCAGCCATAGATTTCTCCTTTCAAAATCATGCGCGAACTCAACTCGCGCTTCTGCTCCGGTATATGGGGCCACAATTTTCAGGTTCAAGGGCGCAGGCGTTACCAAAAGTCTTTCGATTGACCTGGATCATTTCCTTCTCCCTCATTCCACATCGCGCTAAAAAAATACGAGACTCAAGCAAATCGAGCTAAGCGTCAGGATTGTCAGGCCTGAACAAAACACTGTATAAATAACCAGACCTAAAGCCTGGGAGCGGCCGTCATGCTCGTGCACCTGTCTGTACATAACTACGCCATCGTTGAACATCTGGATCTTGAACTGGATCGCGGGATGAGCGTAATCACAGGCGAAACCGGCGCCGGCAAGTCGATCATGCTCGACGCCCTCGGCCTGACGCTTGGCGACCGCGCCGACAGTGGCGTGGTACGCCCTGGCTCCGACAAGGCCGACATCCTGGCCACCTTCGACCTGGCGGACATCCCCGAAGCCGAAGCATGGCTGGCCGAGCGCGACCTTAATAATGAAGGCCCCTGCATTCTGCGCCGGGTGATCACCGCCGAGGGGCGCTCCCGCGGCTATATCAACGGCACGCCTTGCCCACTGGGCGACCTGAAAGCCCTGGGCGAATTGCTGATCGATATCCACAGCCAGCACGAACACCAATCCCTGCTGAAAACCGATACCCACCGTCGCCTGCTCGATGAGTACGCCGGCGCCACCGATCTTTCCCGGCAAGTTCAACTGGCCGCCCAACGCTGGCGCCAGACACGCCAGGAACTGGAACGCCTCTCCAACTCCGGCGACGAACAACGCGCCCGCCACCAGTTGCTCAGCTACCAATTGGAAGAGCTCGAAAGCCTTGGCCTGGGTGAGACAGAGCTGGAGCAACTTGAGCAGGAACACAAGAACCTGACCAACGCCGAAACCTTGCTGGGCATCTGCCGCCAAGTGGTCGAGCAATGCAGCGAGAGCGACTCCGGCAATGTGCTCAACGCACTGACCGCCAGCCTCAACCGCCTGTCCAGTGTGAACAATGCTTCCGGCTCACTGAGCGAAGCAACCACCCTGTTGACCAGCGCGCAGATCCAGGTTGAAGAGGCCGTGGGCGAACTCAATCGCTTCCTGGACCACTTCGACGCTGACCCCGCTCGCCTGCAGGAAATAGAAGAGCGCCTGGACACTATTTATACCCTGGCTCGCAAGCATCGAATCCAGCCGACTGAAGTCGCAACCATGCAGCAGAAACTGCTGGATGAAATCGAAACACTCAACGCGAACGACGAATCCATCGAACAACTGGGCGAGGAGCTCGCTTCGTTTGCCCGTCATTATCAGGAAAAGGCCCGGGAGCTGAGCGCTCTGCGCCAGCAGGCAGCTACTAGCCTGGCAAGCGCCGTTGAGCTGGAAATCCAACGCCTGGGCATGCCAGGCGGGCGCTTCACCATCGAGTTGCACCCCAACGCCACTCAAGAATTGCAGCCTCATGGGCTGGAGCACGTCGAACTGCTGGTGAGTGCCAACCCCGGGCAACCGCTCAGGGCCCTGGCCAAAGTGGCCTCCGGCGGCGAACTCTCGCGCATCAGCCTGGCGATCCAAGTGATTACCGCCCAGACCTCACGCGTACCCACCCTGGTATTCGATGAAGTGGATGTGGGCATTGGCGGGCCAACCGCAGAAATTGTTGGCCAATTGCTGCGTCGCCTGGGGGATCGCGGCCAGGTGCTTACGGTGACCCACTTGCCGCAAGTGGCAGCCCAAGGGCATCAGCACCTGTTTGTGCATAAGGTTCGAGGTAGCGACGCGACACACACCGCCGTCTCCAAGCTGAACAAGTCGGAACGGGTGGAAGAAGTGGCGCGGATGCTCGGCGGTATCGACTTGACCAAGGAGTCCTTGGCTCACGCGAAAAAAATGGTGGTAGCCGCGAAGGCCTGAAGCGACATTTTCCACTCTATAGAAAGCACGAAGGCGACCCGAGGGTCGCCTTCAATCGTTTCGCAAAGCAAAACTGCGTCGATTTTTACTTTTTCTTACGGATGTACAACACGAGATTGTGGTCGACCAAATCGAACCCGTGCTCCTCAGCAATCTTGTGCTGCAGCGCTTCGATTTCAGGGCTGGTGAACTCGATAACCTCATTGGTATCCAGGTCAACCATGTGGTCATGGTGACCACCGTCAGCCAATTCAAACACCGCATGACCGCCGTCGAAATTATGACGAACCACCAGCCCTGCGGCTTCAAACTGGGTCAGTACACGGTAGACCGTGGCCAGGCCGACGTCCTCATTAGACTCCATCAGCGCCTTGTAAACATCTTCGGCACTCATGTGGCGCTGCTCAGCAGAATCGAGCATTTGTAGAATCTTGACTCGTGGCAGAGTCACTTTGAGACCGGCTTTGCGTAGTTCGCTATTTTCAACCATGGTTAGCTTTCTCGCGGATGCTGCTTCGCAGCTTCTCTTAATACGGGTATGATCGGCGTTTACGTTGTCCCAGCCAAGATAGTGGAAGTCGCCCACCGATGCAAAACACCAAGCTCTTGCTAACCAGTTTCACCTTTGTGGGACTGCTCGCACTCGCCGGTTGTTCATTCCCCGGGGTTTACAAAATCGACATCCAGCAGGGCAATGTCGTCACGCAGGACATGATAGACCAGTTACGCCCGGGAATGACCCGACGGCAAGTACGGTTTATCATGGGCAATCCCCTGCTGACCGACACTTTCCATGCCGATCGCTGGGATTATCTCTACAGCCTGCAGCCTGGTGGCGGTGAACGCCAGCAGGAGCGCGTCAGTGTCATCTTCAATGGCAATGACCAGCTCGTGAGCCTGTCCGGTGACTTCATGCCCGGCGTAAGCCGCGATGAAGCCTTGCTGGGCAAGGACAGCGGCACCAACGTGACCGCACCTGCGCAAGAAGCCGAAAAACCGAAATCCGAGGTACCGGCCAAGCCAGGTTCGTTGCTGGACACCATCCAGAAAGACATCGACAACGTGGAAACCGTGCCCGTCCCGACGCCTCAGCCTCTGGACACCAGCCCGCAATAATTTTGCGCTCGATAAAAAGCCCGGCATGCCGGGCTTTTTGTTGCCTGCCATTTACATAGGCATCTACATAACCTTGGTGCGACGTGAACCTGTGGGAGCTGGCTTGCCTGCGAGCGATCTGACAGTCGACCAGGATCCTGGATCAGATCGAGTACATATCCGTTATCGGGACCGCCCCCTTCCACATTTGGATCGTGGGCATCAGGTAGATATGCGCCGGCTATCAGGGCGTCATCGCAGGCAAGCCAGCTCCCACAGTTGGATCGCGGCGCTCCAGATAGCTAGGCTGCCATTTGGCAAGCTCAAGAATTCGTTTGCCTGGCCAATGCCGCCTTGGCCGCGCGCAACCTGCGCACCTCTTTAGGGTCGGCCAGCAAAGGCCGGTAGATCTCAATACGGTCGCCCGCTTGTACGCAACGCGCCCCGGCATCCACGACAACCTTGCCAAATATACCCACCGGGCAATCAGCCAGATCAACATCAGGAAAATGCGCCGCCATTCCCGACGCTCGCACCGCCTCGCGCAAACTAGTGCCTTCAGCCACCTTTACCCCCAGCAACACCTGGCGATCCTCAGCGGCGAACACCACCTCAATCTCAACCATGCAGTTGCTTGGCGCGCTGACAGAACGCGTCCACCAGGGTATTGGCTGCCTGATTGAACAAAGGCCCCAACGTCGCACGAACAATCGGCCCGGCATAATCAAACGAAAGATCCAGGCTGATCTTGCAAGCCTTGTCCGTCAGGGCCTTGAACACCCACACACCGTGCAGTTGGGTGAACGGCCCTTCCTGCAGGTTCATTTCGATGGATTGGCCCGGCACCAGCACATTGCGCGTCACAAAATGCTGGCTGAGGCCGCCCTTGGCCACCCCCACACTGGCAACCATGTGCTCGTCACTGCTCTCCAGAACCTCGGCTGTCGAGCACCAAGGCAGAAACTCCGGGTAACGCGCCACGTCGTTGACCAGGTCATAGAGCGCGTGCGCCGGATAGGGCAACAGGGCCGAACGTTGAATATGCGTCGTCATGTGAGCGTTACTTCCACTGCTTAAGGCAAACATCGCGAAAGAACAGCCCAATCCGCGAGAGAAAAAAACCAAAGAACTGCCCGCATTGTCCGGGATTCGTCCAACTCGCTCAAGCACACAGGTTGACCGTAGCCGACACGCTCGCAACTCCCTATAATGCCGCCCCTATGGCTAAACAAAAGAAACACCCCACAGGGACCATCGCGCAAAATAAAAAAGCGCGACACGATTACTTCATCGAACATCGGTTCGAGGCTGGTCTGGTCCTGGCCGGCTGGGAAGTAAAAAGTCTGCGTGCCAGCAAACTGCAGTTGGTCGACAGTTATGTGCTGCTCAAGGATGGCGAGGCATGGCTGCTTGGCAGTCATATCACCCCGTTGACCACCGCGAGCACCCACGTGATTGCCGACCCGGTGCGTACGCGCAAGTTGTTGCTCAATGCCCGCGAGCTCGAAAAGCTCGCCGCAGCCGTGCAGCAAAAAGGCTACGCGTGCATCTGCTTGTCCTGGTACTGGAGCAAGCACTTGGTCAAATGCGAGATCGCATTGGGCAAGGGCAAAAAGGAATACGACAAGCGCGACACCGAACGCGAGCGCGATTCCAATCGCGAGCTGCATCGCGCCGTGCGCAACAAAGGCAAGGAAGAGTAATCCTTGTGACGGTGTAGCCCACGCGGGCTACATCCCTTTGCGTCGCTCCGCCCGAGCCACGCGTTGAACCTCCTGACGCACCTCCTCCAATACCTCCTGCACATACAGCAAATGCCGTGTCGAGACTTCGCGCGCCTGCTCCGCCCGCCCCTCGATGATGGCCAGGTACAAGTCCCGATGCTGATTGATCAGCATGTCGCGGGTCTCAGTACGCTGCTGGTACATGCCACCAATATTCGTCACCACGTTACGCTTGAGCAGGTCGAACAGCCCGCGAATGGTGTGCAGCAACACGGCGTTATGACTGGCTTCGGCAATCGCCAAGTGAAACCGTGCATCCGCAGCACCCTCCTCCACTCGACTCACTTCGTCGGCGCGCGCATAGCAATCCTGCAACGCTTCAAACGCTGCGGTCAGCCGTTCACGGTCAACCTCCGTGGCGCGTAACGCCGCGTAATAAGCACACGAAGCCTCAAGGGTCTGGCGAAACTCCAGCAGATCGCGCTGCGCTTCGGGATTGCTTTCCAACAAGTGCAGCAGCGGATCGCTGAAGGTCGAACCCAGGGAGTCCACCACATAGTTGCCACCGCCCTGGCGACTGACCAGCAACCCCTTGGCCGCCAGCTTCTGAATCGCCTCACGCAACGAAGGGCGCGACACACCAAAGCGCTCAGCCAACGCGCGCTCGGCCGGCAAGCGCTCGCCCGACTTCAGCGTGCCCTCGAGAATCATCCCCTCAAGCTGCTCGACAATATCGTCAGACAAACGGCGCTGACGCACCTGATCAAACCCCATAACTCACTCTCCGCCATCCCGATCACTCGCCGGGGCCCCTATTCTGGCCTATCGACGTGCCGGCAGCACCTATCAGAACGCCTTCAATTTCGCCGATCAGAACACCCCGCCTCCCGACCTACGACCAAAGTTTCGCAGGCGGCAAATTGACACACCCCTGCCCAGGCTCTTAATCTAGCCCACAGCGATTGTAAATTGGTATTACCAATTACCCAAGCTCACCAAACAACAACAATCAGGGGCCACCCCATATGCAAACCTGGCAACAGCTTTACAGCCCACTCGGCAGCCTCGGCCTGTCCGCACTGGCCGCCGTCATTCCCATCGTATTCTTCTTCCTGGCGCTGGCCGTGTTCCGCCTCAAAGGCCATGTGGCCGGCAGCATCACCTTGGCCCTGTCGATCCTGGTCGCCATTTTCGCCTTCCAGATGCCGGTAGACATGGCGCTGGCTGCGGCCGGTTACGGTTTTGCCTACGGCCTGTGGCCCATCGCCTGGATCATCGTCGCGGCGGTATTCCTGTACAAATTGACGGTCAAGAGCGGCCAGTTCGAAATCATCCGCAGCTCCGTTCTGTCGATCACCGACGACCAGCGCTTGCAGGTGTTGTTGATCGGTTTTTGCTTTGGCGCCTTCCTCGAAGGCGCGGCCGGTTTCGGCGCGCCCGTGGCAATCACCGCCGCGCTGCTGGTGGGCCTGGGCTTCAACCCGCTGTACGCCGCCGGCCTGTGCCTGATCGCCAATACCGCGCCTGTGGCCTTCGGCGCGTTGGGCATTCCGATCATCGTCGCCGGCCAGGTCACCGGTATTGACGCGTTCAAGATTGGCGCCATGACCGGCCGCCAACTGCCGCTGCTGTCGCTGTTCGTGCCGTTCTGGCTGGTGTTCATGATGGACGGCCTGCGTGGCGTTCGCGAAACCTGGCCGGCAGCCCTAGTGGCCGGCTTGAGCTTTGCCGTCACCCAATATTTCACCTCGAATTTCATTGGCCCAGAGCTGCCGGACATCACCTCGGCACTCGCCAGCCTGATTGCCCTGACGCTGTTCCTGAAAGTCTGGCAACCCAAGCGCACCGCAGGCGCACAAATTGCCGGCGCTACATCCAGCGTGGCGGTCACCTCCAGCGCCGGCGGCTTCGGCTTGCCGCGCAACACCGTGGTTTCGCCCTACAGCCTGGGGCAAATTTTCAAGGCGTGGTCACCGTTCCTGATCCTCACCGTACTGGTGACTATCTGGACCCTCAAACCCTTCAAAGCCCTGTTCGCCGCGGGCGGTTCGATGTACGGCTGGGTGTTCAATTTCGCGATCCCGCACCTGGATCAACTGGTGGTTAAAGTCGCGCCCATCGTGACCAACCCCACCGCGATCCCGGCCGTATTCAAGCTGGACCCGATATCTGCCACCGGCACTGCGATCTTCTTCTCGGCACTGGTCTCCATGCTGGTGTTGAAAATCGACGTCAAAACTGGTCTTACCACTTTAAAAGAGACCTTCTTTGAGTTGCGCTGGCCGATCCTGTCCATCGGCATGGTGCTGGCATTCGCCTTCGTCACCAACTACTCCGGCATGTCCTCGACCATGGCCCTGGTTCTGGCCGGCACCGGTGCTGCCTTCCCGTTCTTCTCGCCATTCCTTGGTTGGCTGGGAGTTTTCCTGACAGGCTCCGATACCTCATCCAACGCCCTGTTCAGCTCATTGCAAGCCACTACCGCGCACCAGATCGGCGTCAACGACACCCTGCTGGTAGCCGCGAACACCAGCGGTGGCGTGACCGGCAAAATGATCTCGCCGCAATCGATCGCCGTGGCCTGCGCCGCCACCGGCCTGGTGGGCAAGGAATCCGACCTGTTCCGCTTTACCCTCAAGCACAGCCTGTTTTTTGCCACCATCGTCGGGCTGATCACCTTGGCGCAGGCGTACTGGTTCACCGGTATGCTGGTGCACTGAGACCTGCACGTAATAGGGTAAGAATCGACGCTGGGGCATCCTTCCGGCGTCTGCTATTTCTGGAGGACCGATGAGCCTGCCTGCTGCTTTCCTGAGCGACGTCGCACAACTGATCCCGCAAGATCGTCGCTTCGACGATCCACTTTCCACCCTCGCCTTCGGCACCGACGCCAGTTTCTACCGACTGATCCCACAGCTGGTGATCCGCGTGGAGTCAGAAGACGAAGTGGTAACACTGCTGCAACTGGCCCAGCGCGACCGCGTACCGGTGACCTTCCGTGCCGCAGGCACCAGCCTCTCGGGCCAGGCCATCAGCGACTCGGTGCTGATCGTGCTGGGTGATAACTGGAATCACCGCGAAATTCGCGGGCAAGGCACCCAGATTCGCCTGCAACCCGGCGTGATCGGCGCCCAGGCCAACGCCTGGCTCGCACCGTTCGGGCGCAAGATCGGCCCGGACCCTGCGTCCATCAATGCTTGCAAGATCGGCGGTATCGTCGCCAACAACGCCAGTGGCATGTGCTGCGGCACGGCGCAAAACACCTACCACACCCTGGCGGGCATCCGTCTGGTGCTGGCCGATGGCAGCCGCCTGGACACCGAAGATGCCGCCAGCGTGCAAGCCTTCCGCCAGTCACATAGCGCACTGCTTGAACGCCTGGCTACATTGGGCCGCGAGACACGGGCAAATACTGAGCTGGCGGCAAAGATCCGCCACAAATACCGCCTGAAAAACACCACCGGCCTATCACTCAATGCCTTGGTGGATTTCGATGACCCCCTGGATATCCTCAGCCACCTGCTGGTCGGCTCCGAGGGCACCCTGGGGTTTATCAGTGCGATCACCTACGACACCGTGATCGATCACCCAAACAAAGCTTCGGCGCTGATCATCTTCCCGGATGTCGAAACCTGCTGCAACGCAGTCACCGTGCTGAAAACCCAGCCAGTCTCTGCCGTTGAACTGCTGGACCGACGCAGCATGCGTTCGGTGCAGGACAAACCGGGCATGCCCGCTTTCGTACAGCACCTATCGGAAAACGCCTGCGCACTGCTGATCGAATCCCGCGCCGCTTCGCCATCGCTGCTGCACGAACAACTGACGCGGATCATGGCGTCCCTGGCGGCGTTTCCCGTGGAGAAACAAGTCGACTTCACCGAAGACCCATTGGAAAACGCCCGCCTGTGGGCGATCCGCAAAGACACCTTCCCGGCCGTAGGTGCCGTGCGCCAAACCGGCACCACCGTGATCATCGAAGACGTGACCTTCCCGGTAGAACAACTGGCGATTGGCGTGAACCGCTTGATCGCACTGTTCGACAAACATCACTACGACGAAGCCATCCTTTTCGGACATGCCCTGGAAGGCAATCTGCACTTTGTGTTCACCCAGGGCTTCAACAGCAGCGAAGAAGTCGCACGCTATCAAGCGTTCATGGACGACGTCGCGCAACTGGTTGCCGTGGAGTTCGGTGGCTCGCTGAAGGCCGAACACGGCACCGGCCGTAATATGGCCCCTTTCGTTGAACTGGAATGGGGCAGCGACGCGTACCAACTGATGTGGCAGCTAAAGCGCCTGCTCGACCCCAACGGCATCCTCAACCCCGACGTGGTACTCAGCGAAGACCCGCAAATCCACCTCAAACACCTCAAGCCCCTGCCCGCCGCCGATGAGCTTGTGGATAAGTGCATCGAGTGTGGGTTCTGCGAGCCGGTGTGCCCGTCAAAAGGCCTGACCCTGAGCCCGCGCCAGCGCATCGTGATCTGGCGCGACATCCAGGCCAAAAAACGCGCAGGCGTGGACACCACCGAACTGGAAGCGGCCTACCACTACCAGGGCATCGACACCTGCGCCGCCACCGGCTTATGCGCGCAACGTTGCCCTGTAGGCATCAATACCGGCGACTTGGTGAAAAAGCTGCGCAGCCGCGAGGCCGACCGTACGAAAACCGCCGACTGGCTCGCCAGCCATTTCGCCACCGCGCTGCAAGGTGCGCGCTTTACCCTGCACGTCGCCAACGGTGCGCGCATGTTGCTGGGCGCCCCACGGCTGGCCAAGCTCTCGAGCACGCTGACCAAGCTGTCCAAAGGGCAAATTCCGCAGTGGACCAACGCCATGCCACAGCCGGAAAAAGCCATCCGCTTCAGTCCGGCAGTGACGGACGCGCGCCCGCGCGTGGTTTACCTGGCAGCCTGCGTCTCCCGCGCCATGGGCCCGGCAGCCGGCGATAAAGAGCAAATGTCGCTGTACGACAAAACCCGCCAACTGCTGGAAAAAGCCGGCTACCAAGTGGTCTTCCCCGACAACCAGGACAGCCTCTGCTGCGGCCAACCCTTCGCATCCAAAGGCTACGCCGAGCAGGCCGAACACAAGCGCCAGGAACTGATCGGCGCCCTGCTCCACGCCAGTCGTGGCGGCCTGGACCCGATCTACTGCGACACCAGCCCCTGCACCCTGCGCCTGGTGCAAGAGTTGGGAGAAACGCGCCTGGACCTCTACGACCCAGTGCGCTTTATCCGCACCCACCTGATGGACCGCCTCGACTTCACACCCCAGGAAGCGCCCATCGCCGTGCACGTCACCTGCAGCACCCAACACCTGGGCGAGAGCCAGGCCCTGATCGAACTGGCACGACGCTGCGCAAAAACCGTGGTGATCCCCGAAGGCATTCATTGCTGCGGCTTTGCCGGCGACAAAGGCTTCACCACACCAGAGCTCAACGCCCACTCCCTGCGCTCACTCAAGGACGCCGTGCAATATTGCAGCGAAGGCATCTCCACCAGCCGCACCTGCGAGATCGGCCTGAGCCAGCATGGTGGCATTGACTACCACGGCCTGGTTTACCTGGTCGACCGAGTCACTCGCGCCCGCGCCCACTGACCCGGCAAAAAAACCGAACCCTGACGCACCGGCGCAGTCATCTGCATAGGCCTCGACAAACGAGGCCCCTCAGTGATGTCGCTGGCAGCGGTTGCACGCCAGCAGCGTCGAGCCCTTTTGCGCAAGGAGACACCCTATGAAGCGTTCCGCTCTTGCTGGCTTGTTCATGACCGCTGCGATGCTCGCCTCCCCTGCTTTCGCCGCCGGTGACAAAGACCTGTGCCAGATCAACCTGGACAAAATCAACAACGGCAAAGCCCTGCTCGCCACCGACACCAGCGGTAAAAGTGGCGAAATAGACACCGCCGTCTCCCAGGCCAAGGCCGCCCACGCCGCCGGTGATGAGAAGAAGTGCATCGAAATCACCTCCAAGGCCCTGCAAGACCTACAGAACAGCGAGAAAGGCGGCCAGTAAGCGAGAGGGCCAACCTTCGGGTTGGCCTTCGCTGACGTTTTGGCGTACACTGCACAGGCTTGTCACTCACTAAGAAACAACGAGTTACAAGCACGGGGCCGTTTAGGATTCGACGCCGGTCGCGAAACTTTAGGTGCATGCCGAGTTGGTAACAGAACTCGTAAATCCACTGTTGCAACTTCTTATAGTTGCCAATGACGAAAACTACGGCCAGGAATTCGCTCTCGCTGCGTAAGCAGCCTTAGCCCTGAGCTTCTGGTACCTTCGGGTCCAGCAATCACCAGGGGATGTCTGTAAACCCAAAGTGATTGTCATATAGAACAGAATCGCCGTGCAGTACGTTGTGGACGAAGCGGCTAAAACTTACACAACTCGCCCAAAGCACCCTGCCCTTCGGGTCGCTGAGGGTTAACTTAATAGAAACGGCTACGCATGTAGTACCGACAGCGGAGTACTGGCGGACGGGGGTTCAAATCCCCCCGGCTCCACCAATTCATCATCTAAAGACGTCCATGGACGTCTTTTTTTGTGCCTGAAAAACAGATCAGAAGGTGTAAACCTTATGCGAACGGGACAAGGACGAGACATTAGGGAAAAATAAATCCGTCCCTTTTTCCACAGGTCAAAATCGCACCAGCGCCAACTGTCTGGCTAACAAAATCTTAGGATGTGCTGGTACGACTACCGACGGTGAACGTCAGTGCTCTGGCCTAGCTGCTGCAGCACAGCTGGGTATCCGCCGGCTAGGTGTAATGCCGCTGGCTTACGAACCGGGTGAAAAATGGCGAAACTGTTACTCTTCAAGTGTGCTACATTGTATGTCGCATGAGGAGTTTCAAATATGTCGATCAAGCCCACTACGACAATACGCATCGACCTAGACGTCAAGAGATGCGCCGGCGAGGTGTTCGACTCGATTGGCATCAGCATGTCCGCCGCAATTAATAGTTTTCTTAAAGCGGTGGTTCGCGAGGGCACCATGCCATTTGATATGAAGATAGAACGACCAAAACTAGACTCTAAATCCGGAAATGCGACACTCAATCATGCGTTTATCGTCAAGAAGGATGAGTTCTATACGCAGTATGAGGACGTCGCTAGAGAAATGGTGAAGCATCGAGAGCAGCTAAAGGGAAAGACCATACTTTGTAACTGTGATGACCCTTTTGAATCGGCCTTCTTCCGGTTCTTTGTGCTTCACTTCAACAACATCGGGCTAGCGGGGCTGACATCCACATGCTACGCAAGCTCTCCAATCGCAGGGCAGGAGTATCCACTAGAGGGGGGGCCGGGCGCCTACAAGGCGGTAGTAACCGAAGTACCTGACGAAACGCTTGTGAGGCCAGACGGTTCGCTGGATTTAGAGTCCTTGTTTGCTATGCCAGGCAACTCTCTAGTGTATCTTGCAGGTGATGGCGATTTTCGGTCCGACGAATGCGAAGCTTTGCTTGAGGGCGCAGATGTAGTGGTCACCAATCCACCCTTCAGCCTCTTCCGCGAGTACATTAGCCTGCTGGAGCGTCACGAAAAGTATTTCATTATCCTTGGAAACATGAATGCTGTGACGTACAGGGAGGTTTTTCCGCTCTTTCGTGACGATAAAGTCTGGTATGGGGAATCCATACGCTCCGGGGATCGTAAATTTTATGTGCCTGATAGCTACCCGCTAAACGCAGCTGGCTGTGGTATAGACGAGAGAGGGCGACGCTTCATCCGGGTGAAGGGCGTACGCTGGTTTACCAACTTGGACACTAGCAGGCGGCACGATCCCATAGTATTGACTCGACGATATACGCCGGAAGAGTACCCACATTACGAGAACTACGATGCTATCGACGTTGGGCGCACCCAAAATATTCCTATCGACTACGACGGGATCATGGGCGTGCCGATCACTTTCCTAGACAAATACAGTCCTGATCAGTTCGAGATCGTTATGCTTGCCAACGGTAACGCGCGCAGCAACGTACCTGCTAAGACTCTTGCAAGAGTTGGGTATCGTCCGCATCCTGAGGACAAGGGAGGTGTCGGTATCATAAACGGTCGGCGCGTATATGTACGAATTCTGATCCGCAGGAAATCCTCATGAGCTGTGTAATGCGCGTACCTTGCGCATATCAGGGCGGCAAGCAGCGCGTAGCGGCTCAGATCGTCGACCATCTGCTCAAGGCCGCCCCAGGGCCGGACTCGCGATTCTACGACCTGTGCTGCGGATCTGGCGCGGTGTCAATCGAGCTGGTTAACAGAGGGGTCGATCCATCACGCATTTGGATGCTCGACATCAGCTCTTGGGGGGCCTTCTGGTCCGCGATTGGATCCGGTACGTTCAATATGGACGTGTTTGATCGATTTTTGTCAGAGCTGCCGATTGATAAGCGCGATCTTAAGGCTCACATGTTGTCGTTATCGGCGCTCCCGGTAGGTGACCATGAGGTAGAATTTTATCCGGTACTTCAGGCCTGCTCCTTTGGTGGAAAGCAAATTTTTCGCAACGGAGAACGTTGGGCCAATGCGTGCTTTCGGGACTACTGGGAACCAACCGCGACTAGCATACGCCGCAGCCCTGCGAATCCAATGCAACCCTCTTCAGCCGAGCTGCGTCGCAGAATCGATGCGCTCGTGACTGGAATGAAAGGAGTGACCTGTCTCAACATGGATATCATGACGATCCTAAGTGACCCCTTTCCCAGCAATGCTGTCGTGTATATAGACCCGCCATATCAAAGCACGACAAGGTATGCGTTCAGCTTCGATGTAACATCGTTCATAAACCGCTTTCGCGAAGCAAACCAGGTCCCTTTGTTCGTTTCCGAAGGAGCTCCGTTGAGTGACAACGCTGTGATGCTCAAGTTCGGGGGGGCAAACGGCGGCATTAGCGGAATTCGGAAAGTAAAACACCAGGAATGGCTAAGTCGCCTCTAGAGCAGGCCAAGCTGCCTAGCTTGATTTGTTCTCCCGTTTCGAGCCGTGATTCTTGAAACTTCCCGGAAGTTTTCAAGCTCAGACTCTGGAAATACAGACATAAAGTAGTAATCATCCTGAATCTTAGCAAAGGTAATTATCTTGAATTGCAAGTAGAGCAGTAGCTCACCTTTGGCACCATAGCGCTCAGCTTCGGCAGTGTTAAGGTCTTTAAAAGTTTCAGTAATCTTAACTTTAGAAGAGTTTTCGCCTTTTACTTGGAGTCTCCACGTACCATTTGCCTTTTCTCCATCAGGAAAGAGTATGGTGTTGCCTGCGTAGTCAACCCCCTCGAAGTTAATGGTAATATCTTTACCCTTAGCAGTATCTGTAGGATTTAGACCAAAAAACATGACCCCGCCTTGCATGAACCCTGGTTCGCCAAGATCAAAATAGGTCCCTGTGGGGTCCCCGCTCTCAACCAGAGACTTCATTGACAGATCAAGGATATTTCGTGATCCGCCAGTCATCTTCCTCGTTTCAAACCAAATAGTCTGATCCGCATCACTTTGGGGTGGTGAGATAGGACTTGCTGGGGCAGCGGATACCGAGGCCGCTTTCTTGCTCTTCGGTATGGTAAGGCGAGGTAGCTTTGCAGGGGCACCGTCACCGAATAGACGCCCCAGAGCTCCATCCTGTGTGGCAGCTTTCGCTCGGCGTATTTGCTCGATCGCTTCGTTAAATATGTAGCCGTTTTGGAGGAGCTTATGTATGTCGTCTTGTGCGCCTATCGACATGAATGAGTCTTTGAGTAAGGTTAGATTCTCGATGTAGTCATCCAACCCCTTCAGTATTTTCACGTCATTGGCCCCCGATCCATCTACCGGGATGAGTACTGAGCTTTCGAAGTTAGTCCACAGGCCGCCTCCGGTCAAATTGTGTGAGCCAACCACTAACAGTCCCTTGTCCTTACCCACAAATTGGTAGATTTTTGGATGGAATGTTTGGCCTGTTTCAGAGTGGACAACATTCAACGAATCAGTATGAAGTAGCAAAGCTGTAAGAGCTTCGTACGACGTCCCGCCTAGGTCGACGCCGACGTAAACATTTACCTTCCCCCCCTGTTTTCTGAACCTTTCGAGCGAGTCCTTGATTCTGAGAACGCCGCTGTTCTTTGCGAAGGCGACCGCGATGTTCAGGGTGTGATAGTCCGATGAGTCGAGCAGCTCGATCAAACGGTTTCCAAGCTGCCCGGTAAAGGGCTGGTTCATAAGCTCCATTAATTTCTCCTTTGAATGAGCGTTCTGGGCGTCACTAGATGGTGTCAGACGTCTGCGCGATGCGGTATTTGGGGAAGGTCGAGCAGACTCAGAATTGTTGGCCGGCATCAGCCACTATTTTACGGGTGCGAATAACTAGAACGTTACCGCATTTCGGGCATTGCCGATTGGCTGTTTTTTAGGTTTTGCACGTGCTCGCGGTGGTAGGTATGCGCATCCAGTTGCCAGTGAGCAAACAGCCGCAGCAAGAGTTCGCAGCCATCACCCATGGCCCAAGGCGACTTTAATCGCGTGATGTGCAGCTTGGGTGGAATAAGCCAGCTCAGCATGTCCCATGACCTGCACGATAATCGGCGTGAAATCCATTTCTAAACTATCCAAAATATTTAGATAATCTGGATAGTACCGAAATTAAGCGTAATTGAGCGAGACTATTGAACTGCCCCTTATGCGCTAACTCGTACCGCAAGTCAGAGATAGGTTGCGTTTCGGCCATAGCCTCTTCATCGAGCGCTTCAAGGTACTCTGCATGGCACGGGTGCTTTAACCAAGCCGGCGTCCATGCGGCGCTCCAGCAGTTCATTGAACAACCAGTGAAACAGATCGCTGCCCCGAAAACGGCCGTGTCGGTTCTTGGAAAACGTCGACTGATTAGGGACTTCATCTTCAAGGCACCATCGGCAAACCAGCGATACGCCAGGTTCAAACAGGCTTCTTCGCACAACCGCGGCTCGGAGCGAATGCCGTAGCAATAACCCACGATCAGCATGCGGATCATCAGCTCAGGATCATCGACGGACGTCCAATCGGGCTATAGAAGTCGGCGAGGTAATTCCGAAAGTCGCTCAGATCGAGACACGAATAAATGCTGCGCAGAAAATGATTGGCTGGGGTGTGATCTTCAAGGTTGAACGAGTAAAACAAGCGCCCCTGCCCACTCGATAACTGTGCCACGCTGTCTGGTCCCCCCGCCGACCAATGCTGAGATTCTGCCGAAGGTCAGAAAGGGGATCTACTTTTGCAACAGACCCGGCCAGTTTCTGCCACTCACCACCTTCAGCCTCTCATTAAGCGTAACTCATAGATGAGAACCAAGGGTGTAAAACCGATTACAAGCGACGGGCCAGAGCATGGCTATCTCGTGAGGTATTCCAATCAAAATATAAAAATAAATTTAATGATAATAATCAATGAGATAGAACATCAATTCAGATTGCCCCGGCCAAAACGAACGAAAAAAGACGTCTATGGACGTTTTTTGTGTGCCTGAAGTCCAGTAAATATGGGGAAAAATAAACCCGCCTCCTTGTTCCAGTCCCATTTTCCAGTGGGATGAAAGGCTGCTACCTACACTGTACCGATCAGGAGACTGCGCAATACTTTGAAAGCCGGCTTGCCGGTTACATTAACGGCTAATGGGCCCGCCGGTAGGATGTCACTATCCAGGATTCAGCCTCACAACCGTAGGCTGAACACAGTAGAAAGCTAAGGCTCGATTACCCATCGCCCGCGCAACATGCCTTTCAGCTCATTAACGCTCAGCGTCATATCCCGCTTGCGATGGACAACGGCGTGACAGTTGGCGCACAACGTAACGAGGTCGGTCTCAGGATTCACGGTTTTCTCACCACCAAAGTCCGAAATCGGCACTATATGGTGAACGTGAATGAAGCCCCTCGCGTGCTCGCCGTACGCCTGTTCGAAATCAAAGCCACATGCCTTGCAGTCAAGCCCGTGAATAGCAATGGCCTTCATCCTCAGATCTTTCCGGCGTTCGTAACGGGTTCCAAAGTAACTTGACTTGCTGCCTTCATTGGCCGATTCAAAGGTCAATGAATCGCCTTCGGAATTTGGCGCAACCTGGTCAGCCTGGGGAGACAGGAGCTTCGCATGACTTAGGATTGCATCGTAATCCAGTTGGGAAACGGACCGAACCCCGTCACGCCAATAGTTGTTCACGCGAGTAGCGGGGATCGTCTCCAGGTACGCTCCGTTAATTTTCGAGGGGATAGCGCCTTCAAACGGAGTGAAGTTTTCGATCAAAGCAAAAAGGTCACCCTTATCACTCTTCCGGTCTGCGTAGACCTTGCCGATGCGTGCCATACCAAAATAATGCGGATCGGTGCTGAGGCGGACAGAAGCAAAGGTTTTGTCCTTGATGCGTCCTTTGTAATAGATCACTTCGGTTCCCTCAGCAAGCCAGGCTTGGTACCGCTTGGGGAAGTGATAGACAGCACCGGTCTCGTCTTGCCATTGCGATGTGTCGTTTTCAACGATGACTGCGGGCATTCCATTTCCTCTCGACTGATGGAAAAAGCCTACCAAAAAAGAGGAAACTTCTTACAAAATATTCCAGCTCAACTTTTATAAATTAATAAGGTGAAAAAACTTTTCAGCTTCCCCCGGAATCAACAAAAAAGACGTCCAAAGACGTCTTTTTTGTACCTGGCATTCCATCAACCACAATGCTAGTGTCGCCCCATGACTGCCTATTGCCTCACCTCGACAACCACCACCACGACCGCATCAAGCGGAGCGTGCGAGGTGTCGTGAGCCAATAACAAACGAACACTTCAAAGGCCCGCCAGCGATGGACAGGGCCTTTTTTTGTGCCTTGTGTCGCTGGTTCACACGCAAGGAGATGCACCCATGTACGCCCTGTTGATACTGGATATCCAAGTCGGACTCATCCACGGCCCGGAAAAACCCTGGCGCTGCGACGAGCTGTTGGAAACCCTCAATACCCTGATGGACAAGGCCCGCAGCGCAGGCGCGCCGATTTTTCTCGCGCGTCATATCGGGCCCGCAGGCTCGCCAATCGAATCGGGCAGCCCGCTTACGCTGATTGCAGAGGAACTGAAGCTGCTGGGTGGGGAAGTGGTGTTCGAAAAGCGTCGGCCTAACGCTTTTGCAATGACTGACCTAGCGGACAATCTGCGCTCCAGCGGCGCCACCGGCGTGGTAGTCACTGGGATGAAAACGCAATACTGCGTCGACAGCACCTGCCGTGCCGCACGTGATCTTGGCTTTGATGCGGTGCTTATCGCCGACGGTCATACCTGTTCTGATACGCCCTTGATGAAAGCCGAGGCTATCGTGGCTCATCACAATGCCACGCTCAACGGGCCGTTCTGCCAGTTGGTTCAGGCTGAGGACTGGAGTTTTTACAGAGCCTGACGGCGGGGAGGTCAACAGGGCCGGGCTTCGGAATTTTCCTGCAAGTTGCCGGGCGATTGATGAACTAGCGCCCCCCAACCAACAAGCCTAGCCTCCCCCTGTCGCTGCAAAATCAGCGACCGGGTTTAGCAGCTCGGTTAATATCAAGGCCTGCAAAGCCACCATCCGTTCGAGCGATGCTTTCAGCATCCGCTGGTTCGTTTTATGGCGGCTGTGCGTGGGGCACTTTCGGGTGCGCCGGGTTCCTTGATTCCTGGTCTGCTAACCCGCGTACGGTCGCCACCCTTTTCGTTTAGCAGCGATGTCTGGCGACTCCATCAATCAAGGAGTTTGAGCCATGAAAAAAAACACCCCCAATCCCCCAACCACCCTCTTCACCCTCGCCGAAAACATCCACCCCGAAACCCTGCTAATCCAAGCCAGCGAAACCCTCGCCTCCCTCAACGCGATGACCACCGACCTGGCTTTCGAACTTGAAGGCGCGCACCGCCACAAGTTGCTGGGCGCCCAACAATTGATCGTTCTGGGTGAGCTACTGGTAGAACGAGTCTTGAACACCCAACCATTCACCAGCCAGACGCCACAGCCCTAAAACACACAAAAGGGCGAGCTGCCTCAGCGTATCTCGCCCGCTGGCATCCCCTCACACTTCCCATTACCCTGACGGCCTTTATCAGACAACCGGAAGTCAGATACCCGTGTTCAAGCCCTTCGCCGTCGTCGCCCTCACCGTCATGCCCTTGCTCGCCACCGCTGCCGAGTTGGCCGGGGTTTGGCAAGGCACCTTGGGCAAATCCGCTATCACCGTCTGTTTCAACGGCGCCGACGGGGAGCATGGCAGTTATTACTACCAGCGCATCCGTACCCCGATTCAACTGACCCAGGCCAACGACAACGCGCCTTGGGTGGAGGAAGGCAACACCGGTTTCTGGGCCCTGCAAAAACCTCAGGGCGATACTCTTTCTGGTGCTTGGAGCAAAACCGACGGCGGTGCGCCGCTGCCACTGGCCCTGCGCCGCATTGGTACGGACGGCTGCGGTAGCGATGCCTATAACGCGCCCATGGAAGCCGCGCCGCTGCCGATCAAGACTGAGAAGAAGACTTTCCACAACCACACCTACCAGCTCAAGACCCAAGGCCCCCGCGTCACGCTCAAGCTGGAGGGCGATGGCCCGGCGGTGCAGAAGATCAACCAGCAACTCGCCGCGTTGGCCGTCAATGACGAAGATCTAACCGACTATTTTTATGAGCGGCGTGAATACCTGGGTCGAAACGGCTCGGTCTATACCAGTGAGATCGAGGTTGAGCCTGCCTATTGGTCATCGCAATTTCTCACCGTGCGGTTCTACCGCTGGGCCGCAGGCCAAGGCGCCATGGGCATCAGTTGGGGCCTGCACTCCTGGAACTTGCAAACCGGCGAGAGTGTGGACCCATGGACCTGGCTCGGCGGCCATCAGCAATGGCATGACGCCTATTCCGGCCATTTGAAGCTGCCGGCCGCCTTCAGCACTTGGCTGGCCAAGCAAACCACCACCGACGAGGGCTGCCCCGCGATTACCGATTACTCCAATTTTCACCTGAGCTTCAACACCCAGGGCCTGCAACTCTCGACACCGGCCAATGGTGACGGTTGCGACAACGACTTGGCCTTCACCTGGGAGCAGTTGGAGCCGGTGCTGACCGCACAAGGCAAAGCGGCAGTGCCCAGCTTGAAACTGCCTTGACGCGCCGGAGAAAAACCCCACGGCCGTTCACCAAAGGTTAAGAATCGCGCTCGTATACTCCCTGACTACCCATGACCGGTCGCCCGATCGGTCTCATGCCTCGGTAGCCAGACTCCATGACGCGCCCCGCTCCCCTGCTGCTCTTGCTTGCTGCTCTGTTGTTCTTCTTCGCCCTCGGCAACCATGAGTTGCAAGGCTCTACCGAAGCCCGGGTCTCCGGGATCGCCATGGCGATGCACCTGGACAATGACTGGGTGGTGCCGCGCCTGTTTCGTGAACCCTTCTTGGAAAAACCGCCCCTGAGCCTATGGCTGGATGCCGGGGCGATTCGCCTGTTTGGCGCCAGCACCGGGGCGGTGCGCTTGGCGTCGGCGTTTGCCGGGTTGTTCAGTGTGATGCTGTTGTACGGGATGTTGCGTCGGTTCGGGCGGCCGCAGACGCTGGCGTTCAGCGCTGCGCTGATCCTGGCGACCATGGCCAGTTATTGGGGCAATGTGCGGGGGGTGGGTGAGGATTCGTTGCTCAGCCTCGGTGTCACGGCTGCCCTGCTGGGGTTTTACCAGGCTGTGCGGCCTGAGCGTGAAGGTTCAAGTACTTGGGCCTGGGCGTTGTTTACCGCCGGGATGGTCATCGCTACGTTGAGCAAGGGTGTGTTGGGCCTGGCGATGCCGGGCATTGTGATTTTCGTGTACCTGTTCAGCACCAGCCTAATGGATAAGCGCCTGCGGCTGAGCGATTGGCTCAAGCCGGCGCTGTTCACGTTGTTGGCCTTGGTGCCGTTGCTGATCTGGCTGGGGTTTCTGTTTCAGCGCGGTGGGATGCAGGCGGTGGGTGAGGTGTTATGGACCAATAGCGTCGGGCGCTTCAGTGGTTCGTTCGTCGAGGCCGGGCATTACGAACCTTTCTACTATTACCTCGCGAAACTGCCCGAGGCCTTCCTGCCCTGGAACATCCTGGTGTACTTGGGCCTGTGGCACTTCCGCAAAAGCCTGGTGCGCAACCGCTATCGGTTGTTTTTCAGTGTGTGGCTGGTGGCGCAGTTCACCCTGTTGACCCTGGCTTCCAGCAAACGCACGGTGTACTTGATGGCGCTGACGCCAGCTGCCGCTGTACTGGCTGCCGAGTATGCGCGGGTGTTGCTGGAGTGGGCCAAGGACCATAAGCCGGGGCTGTACCGCTATCACCGGCAGATCATCGGCGGGGTTTTCAGCCTGGCGATCGCCTGCTACCTGAGCGCGGCGTTCTGGTTTGCACCCAAAGCCGATGTGCGCCATTCATTCGTGCCGGTGATCAGCCAGATCCAGACCCTGCAAGACGAAGGCAGGACGGTGGCCATGTACCAACCCAACGAGCGCATCGACGGCGCCAGCGTGTTCTACCTGCAGGCCTACTTGCCGATCCTGAACACCGAAGCCGAACTGCGCGCCTTCCTCAGCGCCAAGCCCGGCAACGTTGCGCTGACGGACCACACTGACCGGCTAAAAGAGCCGGTTACGGTGATCAAGCAAATGGCAGTCAACCGCCAGCCTTATTACTTCGTGGAGCAGTAAGGCCAGCGCGGGGTATCAATGCTTGGTGAGTTTGTCCAGGTAGCCCATGGCGAACGCCGAGACCACGAAGGTCATGTGGATGATCACGTACCACATCAGGTGCTGTGGATCGACGTTCTTGGCGTCCATGAAGATGCGCAGCAGGTGGATGGAGGAAATCGCCACGATGGAGGCCGCAACTTTCATCTTCAGCGACGACGAGTCCATGGTACCCAGCCAGTTGAGCTTTTCCTTGTTTTCGTCGATATCCAGCTGCGACACGAAGTTCTCGTAACCGGAAATCATCACCATCACCAGCAAGCCGCCCACCAGGGCCATGTCGATCAACGACAGCAGCAGCAGGATCACTTCGGCTTCCAACATGGTGAAGATGTTGGGAATCACGTGAATGATTTCCTGGAAGAATTTCAACGCCAGGACCAGCAGGCCCAAGGACAGCCCCAGGTAGATCGGCGCCAGCAGCCAACGCGAGGCGTACATTGTATTTTCGATAAAGCGTTCCATTGAATCTCACACAGCTTGGCTAAAAATGGCGCCGAGTATACCAGCCGCTACCCGGCCCCTGTCACCGCGAGAAAACTGACCCAAGTGGCATCTGTAAGAGAATTTTTCTGCTAGTGTCGAGGCCATTCACTCGGCTCGATGATGTCGGACAGGAAAACTCAGATGATGGATGTGCGATCCCCTTTGGCCACTTTCGGCCTGTGCGCGGCGTTGCTGATGGCCAGCGGCTGCTCCCCCAAAGAAGAGCAGAAGCAGGCGACCCTCGAAGAGAAAACCACAAAGTTCGAACAGTCTCTGGACAGCATCCAGGATCCCAAGCTGCGCGATGCCATCGCCGACCTGGGCGGCTCGCTGCTGTTGCTGGAGCGCGCGCGCGTCAAGCTCGCCAGCAAGCCCATCGAAGCCGAATACGGCGAAGACAGCCTGGCCCTGCTCAAGCATTACCCTACGCCCCAAGCGCTGGTGGACAGCTACATCAATGGCCTGTTCGTGCTGCGCAAAACCTCGCACTCCGACTACCTGACGGATTTGCAGCCGGTCTTCCCGTTCAACTTCAACGCGCCGGACCAGTTCCCCTTCCCCCATGGCCTGGAATGGCAGTCGGTCACCCTGAGCAACAATAAAGTCATTCCCTTCCAACCGGAATGGTCAGAAACCGACCCCGGCATTCAACTGAGCCCCAGCAGCTCCAACCTGACCAACCCCGACGACCTGACGGTGACCTACCCGTTTATCGAAGGCATCGAGACGGAAAACAAGAGCCAGCCACAACCCATCAGCCTCAAGGGCGCGGTGGAGGTGGTCACCCCGGGCAAGGTGCTGACGTTCGACCTGACCAAACAAGACGTGGGCCATAAACGCACCGACGGCAACATCACCCTCAACCTGCTGACGCTGGAAAAGAACTACGCCGAGATCGAATTGACCAACAGCCAGCCCCTGGCCGCCGAAGTGGGCGATGCGTCACCCAATCCGCTGCTGGTGCAGGCACGGGACAGCACCGGGCAGTTTCTGACCCGCTCAGGCTCGATCAACGAGAGTGCCGCGCAAGTGGCGTTCTATGAAAAACAACTGGCCGAGATGCAAAAACAGACCGCGTGGTCCGATGCCTTCGATAAACAGCTCACCGACGCGCAAAAAGCCTTCGAGCGCCAGCAGACCAGCCATTACGCCAAGGTGTATTTCAACGGGCTGATCGATAACCTGCAGGTGAATGTGCTGGATTTCTCCAAGGCCACGGTCACCCGTAAAGACCTGGACCTGCCGGTGATGCGCTTTGACAGGAACAGCCTGCAAAACACCGTGCAGCCCCTGCCAATGCCGGTCACGGTGTATGACGACGGCGCCGCCAGTTGGCTCAAAGATGCCTCGATGACGGAGGACCAACTGAAAAACAGCGTCACCATCAGCCAATCGACCGAAGACGCCAGCGCCGCAAAAATCGTGTTCGACCACCCGTTCACCTTCAATGACGACCTGGTCGGTGCCGAGCGCAACAACAGTGACGCGCCTATCACCTTTTTCACCGCCGATGACAAGGGCGAGCGCGGCGAGCCTATCGAGCTGCCGACCGAGGCTTTCGAGCTGAACGCAGTCAGCGGCACGCTCACCTACGACCTCAACCTGTTCCCGGAAACCCCGGCGTTTGTGGTGGGCTCGGTACCGTTGTTTCTGGCCACCATCGAGAAGGCCACGATTGACGCAGCCAAGCTGCCCAAGGGCCTGTCGCTCAAGGACAACGCGCTGATCGTCGACCAGAAGGACTTCCCCGCCGACAGTTGGCGCTTCTATGCCAAGGATGCCAGCGGCAATTACCTCAAGGAGATTCTCGGTGTCAGCCACCGCGCCGAGGAATACGGCACGGCGATGTTTGACGTGCATTACTTCTACGGCCAGCCGACCACGCTGGAAAGTTACCAGCGCACCGACCTCAGCACCGTGCAGTACGGCTTTGAGGTGAAGCTGGACAAGCCTGAGAGCAAATAGCCCTGGGTGGACGCGGAGCGTCCGGGGCGGCGTTACCACGCGGAGCGTGGGAACGATCCTCAGAGGGCTAGTCGCTCCTGGCCGCCATTGAGTTGGCGCAGATGAGCCTGCAGGTGCAGGCACCATATCTGCGGCTCGTCCATTTGCTCGTAGCCGTGCAAGGTCAGGCTATCAACGATGGTGCCCAGCATGCGTTCTGCCACGAAGGGCCCATGGAACGGGCCCTGGGATTTGACAGTGGAAGGCTGCTCGCCCGACATGCCGGCGGCAAACAACAGCGTCCACATCCCGTTATCCCCGGCGAGAGGGCGAATGGAGCATTCGATACGGGTGACCAGGCCCAGGCACTGGCGAGTAAGGCAAAGGTTGCGCGACATGGCGGCGCCCCTCGGTAGATCGGTGTTCAGCCCCAGCGCAAGGCGAGGCTGTTTCTATCCTGCGACTCCTGTGGATATCCCTGACTCTGAGAATAGAATAAAAACGCGACAAACCAAGGTTGTAGGGACCAACGGGCGTTGGTCCCTGAGGGTGGAGTCAATTTTGTGGCACGCTAAACATTCCCAAAAACACCACGGACCACTGTGGGAGCTGGCTTAAGCGGTCATCGCCTTCTGTAGGAGCGAGCTTGCTCGCGAAAAACGGCAACGATAACGCGTGTTTGCTGAATGAACGCGGCGCCTGAAAGTTTTTCGCGAGCAAGCTCGCTCCTACAAAAAAGTCTTAACTGACTGGCCTTAAGGCAAGCCAGCTCCCACCTTGACCGAGTGATGACAGCAATCAGGTTGGCTTGGCTTCCGCCAACGCCTGCTGCGCCAGCTCCTTCTCCGCCTCCTTCAAATCCTCATCACTGATCATCTCGGCAATCGCCCGCAAGCGCTCCACCACCCGCGCATTCACGGTGCCTTCCGGGAACTGCCCCTCGGCGTCCGGCTCACCGGCATCCTCGCCCACCAGCAGGCTCAAGGCCTCATCCGCCTGGCGCACCGCATAGATATGGAATTGCCCGGCACGCACGGCCTGCAACACCTTCTCGTCGAGCATCAGCGTGGCCACGTTGGCCTGAGGGATGATCGCCCCCTGCTCACCGGTCAGCCCGCGAGCTTCGCAAAGGCGGAAGAAGCCTTCGATCTTCTCGTTGACCCCGCCCACCGCCTGCACTTCACCAAACTGGTTGATCGAGCCGGTAATGGCAAAACATTGCTTGAGCGGCGTCTTCGACAAGGCCGAGATCAAGGTGCACGCCTCGCCCAAGGACGCACTGTCGCCGTCCACATACCCGTAGGACTGCTCCAGGGCAATACTGGCGGAGATGGCCAACGGGAATTCCTGGGCATAGCGGCTGCCCAGGTAACCAGTGAGGATCATCACGCCCTTGGAGTGAATCGGCTGGCCGAGGTTAACTTCGCGTTCGATGTCGACAATACCGCTACCGCCCGGGTATACCGTGGCGGAAATCCGCGCCGGCACGCCGAATGCCGAGTCGCCGACCTCCAGCACCGTCAAGCCGTTGCACTTGCCCACAGCGGCACCGGCGGTATCGATCAGGATGACGCCGGCGAGCATGTCGTCGAGAATCCGCGCCGACACGCGGCCGGTGCGCGTGGCCTTGGCCTTGAGGGCGCGCTCGATATGCCCGGCATCGGTCATTTCGTCGCCGGCCAGGTGGCGAATAAAGTCCGCCTCGCTCACCAGCTGGAACAAATCACCAATACGCGCCGACAAACGCCCCTGATGTTCGGCCAGGCGTGCGCTGTAGGTCGCCAGGCGCGCCACCGCGTCCGAAGTCAGCGGCGCCATGCCTTCTTCCGAAGTACGGGTTTTGAGCAACTGGGCGAACTGCTCCAGGCTCTCGTCGACCATGGGGATGTCTTCGTCGAAGTCCACCAGTACGCGGAACATCTCCTGGAAGTCCGGGTCGGCGTCCTGCAAGGCGTAATACAACTGGCGCGAGCCGATGATGATCACCTTGACCTGCAAGGGAATCATCTGCGGGTTGAGTGTCACGGTGGCCAGGCGGCCGAGTTCGCCCAAAGGCGATTCCATCTTCAGCTTGCGCGATTGCAGGGAACGCTTGAGCGCATCCCACACAAACGGCTCGCTGAGCATTTTTTCGGCTTCCAGGATCAAAAAACCGCCGTTGGCGCGGTGCAACGCGCCGGGACGCAACTGGCGATAGGTGGTGTAGAGCGCGCCCTGGTCGGTGCTGTATTCGATACGGCCGAACAGGTTGTCGTAGGTCGGGTGCGGTTCAAACACCACCGGCGCGCCACCGTTGACCGAGTGGCCCACCACCAGGCTCGGGCAGTATTGCTCTTCGAGCAGCTTGCGCGCCTGGGCGTCGGTCTTGGCGTCGTCCACCAACTGCTCGACCACGGTTTTGAGCAGGTACACCTGCATGGCCTGCAGGTAGCCACAGACGCCGGCATTTTCTGCGTATTTTTCCGACAAGGGCGCCAGCAAAGGCTGCAGGGCCAGGGTGATGGTTTCTTCGTTGAACTGGCGCAGCTGGTTGTTGGACTCACGCTTCCACTGCGGCAGGCTGGCCAGTTCTTCGTTGAGGCGTTCTTCCAGCTCGGAGATATCGGTGTGGAAGCGCTCGCGATCGGCCTCCGGCAGTTGCGAAAACTCGGCTTCGTCCAGCGCCTTGCCGTCGAGCATCGGCGTAAAGGCGATATTGGAGCTGTCGCGGTACAGCGCCACGTCTTTTTCCAGGGCCAGGCGCTCGATCACGTCCAGCGCTTTGTCGTAGCGCTGGTTGAACGCCCGGTCGATGGCGCTTTTACGCTGTTGATAAGTCGGGTGCTCGAACACCGCCGGGAAGGTGGCGACCAGGTTATCGACCAGGCCGTTGATATCGGCAATAAACGCCGCGGCGGCGCCACCTGGCAATTCCAGGGCGCGGGGCTCGCGGGGCTCATCGAAATTATTCACATAAACCCAGTCCGCCGGGGTTTGCAGGCGCTTGCCTTCGGCTTTCAGGTAGCGTTTGACGAACGAAAAGCGGCCGGTGCCCGGCTCGCCCATGACAAACACGTTGTAACCGGGGCGTGGCATGGCCACGCCGAACTGCAAGGCTTCAACCGCACGTTCCTGGCCAAGCACACCGCGAAAGGGCTCCAAATCATTGGTGGTCGAGAAGCTGAACTGTTCAGCGGAGAAAGGGCGAGTCAGCGCTTCGGGCGCTAGACGCAAGCTGGCAGCAACAGGATCAGGCATCGGGCTTCCTTACATCAGGCGGGGCAGATGGGGCATTCTGGCTCCCGGTTGAGCGCTCTGGCAAGGCGCGCTTTCGGGAAAGCATAGCCATCGCATGCGTCCTGCAAAAAAATCGCCCGCCACTGAATGTTTATAAAAAAACACGGAACCCTGGGAACGTGCCTAAACTCCAAACTGCGCGGGTTGGACTAATAACTGGCCCCTAGGGTGCGTTGAGCACCTGAACCCTTGTCCATTGGTTTGCACACAAAGAGAACAAAGCTATGAAACGGATCCTTCTTGGTACTCTCTTCACCGTCGTCTCCCTCAATGCAATGGCAGAAGCACCAGGTGGCCCGAACTGCGGTTGGGGCAACATGTTGTTCGAAGGCCAGCGCGGTACTCCGGCCCACTTCCTCGCCTCCACCACCAACGGTACTTCGGGTAACGCCACCTTCGGCATGACCTCGGGCACCAACGGTTGCAGCACCAACAGCGCCCTGACCTACGGCGGCAAGTCCTGGATTGCCATGAATGGCATGATGAACGAGCTGTCCGAAGACATGGCCAAAGGCAACGGCGAAGCGCTGACCACCTACGCGGTGGTACTGGGTGTTGCGCCGGAAGATCGCGATCACTTCGCGGCCGTGACCCACGAGCACTTCCAGCAGATCTTCAGCAAGGCTGACGTGACCGCTGACGACGTGCACAACAACACCATTGCTGTACTGAAAAGCGATGCCCGTCTGGCGAAATACGCAACCCAGGCTTAAGCTCGACCTGCCCGCGCCTTTCGAGGCGCGGGTTTTATTTTTTCGACCCGCCCACCTTGGGTCTTTTTTTCCGTCCGACTTAAGTAGCCCCCATGCTCAAACGCCTCGCTTGCCTGGCTCTCTTCGCCTGCGCCCCGCTGCATGCGGCACCGCATCTCGACGATCAACGTTTGCAGCAACTGGCCAATGATCCGTTCTGGCTGTCGCTGGGGCACTACGAAGCCGGCAAAGTCAGTGGCTGGCGCAGCTACGTCAGCGACAAGAAATTCTTCCTCGCTCCCGATGGCGCACACCATCCGGACGCCGAACTCAAGGCGACCGTTGATGCGCTGTATGCACCGGCCAGCCTGGGTGAAAAGCACGCCCAGTGCGTTTACCCCGCCCGTACACGCTGGCTCAAGGCGCAGTTGCAACTGAACGACCTGCCCGCCCTGGAGTGCAAAGAGTTCACCCAATGGTTCAAGGACGTCGCGCCCCATAGCGCAGTGATGATCTTCCCGGCGGCCTACCTCAACAGCCCGTCGTCGATGTTCGGCCACACCCTGCTGCGCATCGACCAGGCCGACGTGCAAAGCAACAACACCGCGCTGCTCAGCTATGCGATCAACTTCGGCGCCTATATCGAAGGCTCCGACAACAGCATCCTCTATGCCTGGAAGGGCCTGATGGGCGGTTATCCGGGCCTGTTCGCCCTGGTGCCCTATCAGGAGAAACTCTCGGAATACCGCAGCCTCGAAAACCGCGATTTGTGGGAATACCGCTTGAATCTCACCGAGGTCGAGACCAAGCGTATGGTCGAGCACGTGTGGGAGCTCAAGCAGATCCAGTTCGATTACTTCTTCTTCGACGAAAACTGCTCCTACCGCCTGCTCGAACTGCTGCAAGTGGCCCGCCCTGGCCTGCGCTTGACTGAGCAATTCCCACTCACCGCGATCCCTACCGATACCGTCAAAGCGGTAAAAGATGCAGGCCTAGTGGAAAAGATCGACTATCGCCCCTCCCGTGAACGTGAACTGCTGGAACGCGCCAAGCCACTCGATAGCGATGAGCAACAGTGGGTGCTGAAAATCAGCGACGACCAAAAGCAACTGCAGGAACCGGCATTCAAAGCACTGCCCCGCGAGCGCCAGGCACTGATCGTGGACGCCGCTTACCGCCTGGGCCGCTACCGCGCCAATGGCCTGGAGCGCGACGCGACACGCTCCCAGCGCAGCTTCGAACTGCTGCGTGCGATCAACCAGAACCCGGCGCCAGACCTGAAGATCACCCCGCCTGGCCTGCCGGAAAATGGCCATGAGTCGCGCACCTGGCAAGCCGGCATCGGCACCCGCGGCGACAAAGCCTTCGGTGAATATGGCCTGCGCATGGCCTATCACGACCTCAACGACAACGCCGAAGGCTTCCCCTTGGGCGCGCAGATCGAAATCCTGCAAATGAAACTGCGCCAGTACGAGGGCAATCACTGGCAGCTCCAGCAACTGGACCTTGCCACCATCCGCTCGCTGACGCCGCGCAATGCGCTGCTGCAACCCTGGTCGTGGCAAGTCACCGGCGGCCTGGAACGCGTACCGGGCAAACACGACGACGAAACCCTGGTGGCCCACGTCAACGGCGGCGCCGGTGGCACCTGGCAACTCTCCGACGACATGCTCGGCTTCGCCCTCGGCACCGTGCGCGTGGAGCACAACAACGACTTCAGCGAAGCCATCTCCCCGGCCGCCGGGTTCAACACCGGCGTGCTGTGGAAAAACCCGTTGGGCAACCTGAGCCTGGAAGCCAAGGGCGATTTCTTCACCAACGGCGAAGTGCGGCGCAGCATCAGCCTCAACCAGCAATGGGAACTGTCACGCAACCTGGGCCTGCGCCTGAGTGCCCAGCGTGAGTACAGCCACCTGTCCACGCCAGTGAATGAAGTGATGCTTGAGCTGAAGTGGTACCACTACTGATTAATGAGTGCGGGCTTGCTCGCGATATACGGTATATCAGCCAAGGTTCAAGTGACTGACGCACCGCCATCGCAGGCAAGCCAGCTCCCACAGGTTTTATACTCGGCCCACAACTTTCTGACCTGCCTTTCACACCGCCCCAACAAATCCCCTTCTAGACTTCCCTTATCAGCCGTAAAACGGCCAGGGAGTACGCCATGTGGCGGTATGCGGTCATGCTGTGCGCGGTGGTGGGGTTGTCGGGTTGCCAGTCAACCCATCAGGAATTGCTGGCCAAAGGTTACCCACCCGCCTTCGCCGATGGCTTCGACGACGGTTGCAGCAGCGGTCGCCAGGCCGCTGGGGTGATTACCGGGGCGTTTCGCAAGAATGTGCCGCGCTACCTCAAAGACCGGCCATACGCCGAAGGTTGGGAAGATGGGTTTCGTCAGTGCAAGGCCATGCGCGAAAGCCAGGAAATGCGCGATTACGAGGAAAACCGCAGGGACGACCGCGAACACGATTGGCAGCAGGAAAAAGATCGTGACGCCGCCAAAGCCTATCGCTCACGCTGATCGTTCCCACGCTCCGCGTGGGAATGCCGCCCTGGACGCTCCGCGTCCGCTCGCGAGGTCGTGACGCGGAGCGTCACAGGATGCATTCCCACGCGGAGCGTGGGAACGATCAGCGCCGGTGGGAACGATCAGGCAGCGAACGTGGCCCAACCTTCATAGGAAGGAGAACGCCATGAGCCGAGCTTTTGTAAATGAAGATAACGCGGCGGCCCAGGCTGATCAGCCGGTGGAGCGTCAGGTCAGCGCGCAACCTAACCGCCTGACCGCGCAAGGGTTGGCGCAATTGCAGGCCAGGGTGGCACAGTTGCAAGGGGAGCACAGCGACGAAACCGCCAAGGGCGAACAGGCTGATAAACAGCGTCAGGCTGACCTTGAGCGGGACCTGCGTTACTTCAACCAGCGGGTGCAGAGCGCCCAGGTAGTCGCGCCGGCCACGTCCACCGACAAGGTGCAGATCGGCAGTTGGGTCACGTTCGCCAACGAGCAGGACGAACAGCAGCGCATCCAGTTAGTCGGGGAAGACCAGGCCGATGCCAACGCAGGCTTGATCAACTGGGGCTCGCCCCTGGGCCGTGCCTTGTTGGGCGCCCAGGTGGGCGACGAGGTGCTGTGGCAGCGCCCCGTCGGCGAGCAGTTGATCGAAGTGCTGCGCATCGAACCCGAGGCCTAGACGATACCCTGGGCCAGCATCGCGTCAGCCACTTTCACGAAGCCCGCGATGTTCGCGCCCTTGACGTAGTTGATACGGCCGTTTTCTTCACCGTAATGCACGCAGGCATGGTGGATCGACTGCATGATGTTGTGCAGCTTGCTGTCCACTTCCCCGGCGGTCCACAGCAGGCGCATGGCGTTTTGCGACATTTCCAGGCCGCTCACCGCCACGCCCCCCGCGTTGGACGCCTTGCCCGGCGCAAACAGGATGCCCGCGTCGATGAAGATATCCACAGCCTCCAACGTGGTCGGCATGTTCGCGCCTTCGGCCACGCAGAGGCAGCCGTTGCGCAGCAAGGTGCGCGCAGCGTCGGCATCAAGTTCGTTCTGGGTGGCGCAGGGCAGCGCGATATCGCAGGCCAGTTCCCAAGGCGCCTGGCCTTTGCGGAACTCCAGGCCGAAACGTGTGGCCAGTTCACTGATACGCCCGCGCTGTACGTTTTTCAGCTCCAGCAGCGCCGACCATTGTTCTTCGGTCAAGCCGCTTTCGGCGTACAGGGTGCCTTCGGAGTCCGACAGGGAAATCACCTTGCCGCCCAGGTCCATGACCTTGCGCGCCGCGTATTGCGCCACGTTACCGGAGCCGGACACCGCCACACGCTTGCCTTCGACGCGCTGGCCTTGGCGCTTGAGCATTTCCTCGGCGAAATACACACAGCCGAAACCTGTGGCTTCAGGGCGGATCAGGCTACCGCCATAGGTCATGCCCTTGCCGGTCAGCACTGAGGTGAATTGATTGCTCAGGCGTTTGTACTGGCCGAACAGGAAGCCGATTTCCCGTGCGCCCACGCCGATATCACCGGCCGGTACGTCCACGTCCGCACCGATATGGCGGTACAGCTCGCTCATGAATGCCTGGCAGAAGCGCATCACTTCGGCGTCGCTCTTGCCCTTGGGGTCGAAGTCCGAGCCGCCTTTGCCGCCGCCCATGGGCAGCGAGGTCAGAGAGTTCTTGAAGGTCTGTTCGAAGGCGAGGAATTTCAGCACACCCAGGTTGACTGAGGGGTGAAAGCGCAAACCGCCTTTGTAGGGCCCAATGGCGCTGTTCATCTGGATACGGAAACCGCGATTGACCTGGACCTTGCCATGGTCATCCACCCACGACACTCGGAACGTGATCGCGCGTTCCGGCTCGCAGATGCGCTCCAGGATGCCCGAGGTCAGATAGTGCGGGTTGGCTTCAAGAAAGGGCCACAGGCTGCGCAAAACTTCTTCTACAGCCTGGTGGAATTCCGGTTGGTCCGGGTCGCGTTTCTTGAGGCGGGCAAGGAAGGAATCGACGGATTCGGTCATGAACAGTCTCGGCAAATTGATTGTTGTTAAACAGAGAATGAGCCGGACTTTATCAATTCGTTTCGCACCGCGACAGGGCAAAATGTCGCTTTTGTGAAATTAAATGGTGCAATAAGTATAAATAACCCGCGCTTTCTGCCCTTAAATGGGGATTTCACTCTGAATTTCGCACCAACAGGTAGGCCGCCATCGCAGGCAAGCCAGCTCCCACATGACCGGTGTACTCCATCCAATGTGGGAGCTGGCTTGCCTGCGATAGCGGTGGTGCAGTAACAGAGGCAGCGACTGACCCACCGCTTTCGCGAGCAAGCCCGCTCCCACAGCATTTGCCCACAGCCTGGCGCAGGGCGCTAGCGCGTGCCCGGCACCAGGTCGAGTATCTCGTCAATGCCCAGGCAACGTGGCTCCAGTTCCAGCGTCCTGCCATTGGCGAGGATTCCGACGGCGGTATCGCGCATGGCCAGGTAGGCACTGCGCAACATGTGATTGGCATAAATCACCGCGTTGAAACCTGCTCGCTCCAGCACCTCGAACTTCAGGTGAACATAGCTGGTCGGCACGCAAATCAGCGGTACCCTGGGCCGCTGCAGGCGAAACTGCCGGGCGAATTCCAGGATTTCCAGGCCATCCTGCTTGCGGCTGTGGATCATGATGCCATCCGCCCCCGCCTCGACATACGCCAGGCATCGCGCCATCGCCTCTTCCATGCCGCGATTCAGAATCAAGCTTTCACACCGGGCAATCATCATCAGCCCTGAGCCGGTGCGACTCGTGCACCCGGCCTGGAGCTTGGCGCAAAAGGCCTCGATGGACTCCTGCGCCTGGTCGACCTCGATGCCCAAGAGTGAGTTCTTCTTCAGGCCGCATTTGTCTTCGATCACCACCGCCGAGACGCCCGCACGCTCCAGCATCTTGATATGAATCGCGAAATGTTCGGCCTTGCCGCCGGTATCGGCATCGAAGATCAGCGGCAGCGAGCACACGTCGAATATTTCGCGAATCCCCGGCAATCGGTTACTGGGCGAAAGAATTTCGATGTCGGGTAACCCGCGCTGGGTCGAGTCGGTCAGCGAACTCGACCAGATGGCATCGTACCCCACCGTATGCCCTGGGCTGATCTCCAGCCTGGCGCGCTGCGCGAGCAACGCCGATATCGGGCTATGGGCTTCGAGTACACGCAGGCAACGGTTGCTATCCAACAGCGCCGACAGAGGGCGTCGGCGCGCTTCGGTATCCATCATAGGGTTCAGGCTCCTTATCAGCGGCACAACAAGGGTTATCGAACAGCCTCAATCCCATGCGGGCTGTTCGCACTTGAGCACCGACGCCATCTTTTGCAGATGTTCGCAGGCCCTGGCCACGTACTCCCTGGAGAGCCGTGCGATACGCGCGTAATCCACGGCCTGCCCGGTGGCGCTGGCATACAGCCGCAACGCCTCAGCGGCATGCTTGAAGTGGCGTGCTTCCACGCTGCCGCAATGCACACTGAGAAAACTCGCGACGCGGCTGGCCTCACCGGCGCTATAGCCCCGTACATCGCGCAACCACTGTTTCCATAGCGGGGTCATCAGGTTGTATTCGCCAGTATTGAACAACTCCGTCATGGCCATCATTTCCAGCGCTTCGATGAGCAGCGGCGCCAGCGGGCGCTTTTCCCCCACCCAACCGGAGAACTCCTTGGTAATCGGGTTGAGGAATTTGTCTTGCAGGCGCCATTCATCGGAGCCGCAGATGGCCGAAGCCATGCGGTAATACAGCTTGGAATGGTGCGGATGCCCATGCATTTCACCCAGCCCGATGTCCTCGACAATGATCTCCCCACAATGGGCCGCCGCCTCGAGCATTTTCAACCGGGCGTCATCCGTCAACGATGCCGACTCCTGGAGGATGCGCACGATGATGCTCGATACGGCATGGGCGGCGCCGTCCGGGCTACGCCAGCCACAGAAGAACGTACACAGTGACGACTCGCTCCAATTACTGGAGGTCATGTCGACATAGGTCTCGCAGTACGTGTCCAGCGCGTCGGTTTGACTGTTGAAACCGCTGAGCAGGGCCTGGGCCAGATGTCCGTCCTCGACATCCACCAGCGCCTGGTTCACGTACCCGATAAATTGGCGGCTCAGATTTTCCACGGCTCATATCCTTTTAAGGTGGGGTTAATGCGCAACGATTTCTGACATGAAACGAGCGAAGCGTGTGAGGCCCTCAATCAGCGCTTCACGCTCAACGGCGTAGGAGATACGGATGCTGTTGCCGTCACCACAGCCAGAGCCTGGCACTACCGCAATATGGGCCTCGGTCAATAACAGATCGGCCAAGTGGTCGACGTCACGAATAACGGTGCCCAGGTAGCGCCCCCCCAACTTGCGGGACACATCGATAAACAGATAGAACGCCCCTTCCGGCGGGGCGCACCGAATGCCGTCGACATGCCCCAGGCAAGTGCAGGCCGCGAGCAATTGCTGGTCGAGGAAGGCATTGACCTGGCGGGTAAAGTGCGGCACGTCCGCCATCAGGCTGCCGAGCGCGGCATATTGGGACAGGCTGCTGGGGTTGGACGTCGTATGCCCTTGCAGGTTGTGCATGGCGGCGATGACTGGGGCGGGCGCACACGCATACCCTACCCGCCAGCCGGTGACCGCGTGGCTCTTGGAAAACGAATCGACCAGTACCGTCTGATGTTTGAGCGGCGCAAACAGCGACACGATGTTGTGATGTTCATGGGGCGCGCGCACCAGTTTGCGGTAACACTCGTCGAACACTACCCAAAGCCTGTGTGCGAAGGCGAGCCGGGCAATACCCAGCAGTTCTTCGCGCTGATAAACCGTGCCCGTCGGATTGTTCGGGGTGTTGATCACAATCATCCGGGTACGCGGGGTCAGGGCCTTCTGGACCGCTGCGCAGGTGAGGCGATAGTCATCCGCAGCCGTGTCGACATAGACGGGAACGCCACCGGCCAGTTGGATCTGGGTGGGGAAGGTTTCCCAGTACGGCACCGCGACGATGACTTCATCCCCCGGATTGAGCAGCACCATTGCAGCGTTATACAGCGCCTGCTTGGCACCCGCGGTCACCGCTATTTCATCGGCGGCGTAATTCACCCCGCAGCGCTGAGTGACCTGCTGCGCCAGCGCGTGGCGTAGCTGGGGCAGGCCGATGGGCGGCGTATAGCGGTTGCGGGCAGTGGCGAGCGCATCGGCCGCGGCGGCTTTCATGACCGGGCAGGCATCGAAGGACAATTCGCCCGCGGCAAAGTTGACCACGTTGACGCCGGCTTCTTTCAAGGCATTGGCTTTACTGCGCATGTTGGACGTGCCGGGTGCGCTGAGACGTTGCGCACGCTGGGACAACGGCAATGACACGGCAGAGGGTTCACTATTATTCATTGTTATACCTGCCAGAACACGCTGAAAAATTCGTTCGCCCTACCGGGCTTGGGCCTCCAACCCTTGCTGAACCCGCCAGGACAGCGGCAAGGTCAGCAACAGGGTGGCGGCCAGCAACAGGACGGCCATGGGCACACCGGTGGCATCCCCAAGGCTGCCGAACAGCACCGGCGCCAAGGCGCCGCCACCGATGGTGCCGGTGTAGAACACGGCGAACGCCTGGTCGCGCCTGCCCGGCCCTGCCAAGTCCGGGACTGCGCCGTACAGCACCGACGACGTGCCGTTCAGCGCCAGCCCCAGCAGCGGCAACATCACCATCAAGCCGGCGTAGGGCAAGTACACCGCCATGACAATCAGCACAGCCGTGGTGAACTCCGTGGCCCATACCGTTTTCATCATGCCGATGCGCGCACCGAGGTAACCGCACAGCAATTTGCCGAAGGCGCCGCCGACGAACAGCATCGTCAGCGCCAGGCCGATGCCCGCAGGCCCGGCGCCCTTGGCCTTGAGCAAAAACGGCAGGAACGTGAGGAAACCCATGCGCACGGCGCTGTCCAGCGTGCCGGTCACGATCAGCGCACGCAGGCCGCTCGCGGAGCCGGCGCCGGCGCCCGTACGGGTGGCTTTCACCGGCGCCGCCGAAGCCTCGGCGCGTGCCGGGATCAGCCACCACAACAGGCCTGCCGCCAGGAGCCCGAGTACACCCAGCAGGGTGACACTGGCGCGCCAACTGATGACCGCCAGCAACAGGCCGATCAACCCCGGGATCAAGGTCTTGCCGATATCGCCGCTGAAGTTGTACTGCGACAGCGCTTGTTTGACGCCTCCGCCGGCCTCGTGCGTATCGGTGATCAACGACGAGGCCAGCGGGTGCTGCGTACTCGCGCCGAGCCCGCCCAGCAGCAGCGCCAACAGCAACACGCCCAGCCCGCCAGCCTGGCCGGCCAGCAGGTAGGCCAGTCCCGCCAACGCAGTGCCACCTACCAGCAAGCGTTCACGCCCCCAGCGTGCGGCAGCACGGCTGGCCAGTAACTGAAAACCGGCCATCATGCCCGCGTAAGCACCACGCAACAGGCCGATCTGGGCGTAGCTGAGGCCGAACTGCGCTTGCCAGATCGGCAACAGCACATAAATCACATCGGTCAGCCCATCGTGCACGGCATGCGCGCCGCAGCCTGCCACCAGAGCGCGGCGACGCACGCTGACCGGGTCCGGCGGCGACAACGATGGCGTTGCGGTCTGCTTCAGGGTGTTCATCTGGGTCAGAGGCTCTCAGGCAAAAAGGCCGGGTTAACCCAGCAACTGCGCACAGTCGCTCATCACACTGGCTTTACGCTGCAGGTATTGAGCAAAAATGTCGCGCGCCGTGGCGGGGTCCACTTCAATCTGCATGGCAGTGGTGAACTCATTCACCGCCGCCACCGCATGGGCGAAATGGTTGCTCTCGGTACCGCCGGTGTGCACCGTGACCCAGGCCACCGTCGCCCGGGATTTCTCCGGCGGCACGCCCATGTCCCGCACGAACCACTGCGAGTACAGCGGGTGGATGAATTCCACTTCGCCGTGGGTGTACACCTCGTGGATCAACGTGGTCAGCAACCCCTGCAACAGGTCGCGATCACGCAGGCGGCGGGTGTCGGTCCAGTCCTTGAACGCCTGTGCCGAGGGCAGGCAATTGTCCTTCAATATCCACTGGTCATCACCGCACAGCGCGGTGGCCATGGTGTAGAACAGGTCCGCGTGCAAGGTATTACCCAACGCGCCCAGATCTTCATCGGTGATGCGTTGCAGGCTGCCGCAGGCGCGGTACAACTGCGCGGCGGCGGCGGAGCCTTCATCGGAGCGCGCCAGCAAGGTAATGCGGTTGGCCAGGCCGGACACACTGGCCGCCGAATTATTGGTCTTGGACCAACTGGCGAAGAACTTGCGCAGTACCGCCGGCGAATGCCGACGCGAGGTGAGTCGCGCAAAAGCGTCTTCGATATCCACCAGTGCGTCTTCCTGAGCCCAGAAGGCTTCGAACAGCGCGTGGCGCAAGGCACCGGCCGGCATGTCGTTCAATACCGGTTCGATGAGCTTCAACAACTGGCTGCGCTTGATCACGGTGTTAGTCATGTTCACCTCTCATAGTCCTTTATTGGATGAAAAATCAGGCTGGTTTGCCGCGCTGTCCGGCGATCAGGGCCTGGGGCTTTACCGGTTTCCAGCCCAGCAGGGCAATCGCCAGCGACAACAGCTGAAAACCTGCGACCAACGCGACGCAGCCCGGCCAGCCCCATTGATTCCAAAGCATGGCCGGGACCACGGCGCCGGCGCTGCCGCCCAGGTAATAGCCGGTCAGGTACAGCCCCACGGCGCCGGACTTGTCCGGGCCTGCCGTGGTGGCGATATACGCATTGGCGGATGCCTGTGCCAGGAATACGCCGGTCGAACTCAGGGCCAGCCCCAACACGATCAGCCACAGGGACGGCAACAATGTCAGCGCCGAGCCACAGATGCCGAGCGCCACAGCGCCGGTCAGTAACTGCGATTGTGGTCGCGATTTGCTCAAGCGCCCCGCAACAGGAATGACCACCAGCGCCAGCAGAAACACCGCATACAAAGTGCCCAAGGCGGCGGCGCCCAGGTTGAACGGGGCCTGGCTGAGATACAGCCCGGCATAGGTAAAGGTTGCGACTTGGGAGAACAGCACGCAGAAACCGACGCCATAGGCCGCCAGCAAGGGTTTGCGCAGAAGGCGGCGCACCCCGTGCATGCCCACGGCCGCAACGCCGGGCCGCGCCACCGGATTGGCCGGCAACAGCCACACAATCAGCAGGCCGACCAGCAGGCTGATCACCGCCAACAGTTCGAAGGCTTCGCGCCAGCCCACATATTGGGTCATGACACCCGAAACAAAGCGCCCGGCAAACCCACCGAGCACCGTCCCCGCGACGTACAAACTGGTGATCTCGGTGACCGTGGCCGCACGCCAGCGATCACCGATATAAGCCACGCTGGTGGCGAACACCACGGGAATCAACATCCCTTCGACAAAACGCCACACCAGCAGCTCGGCAAAACTGTCCACATAGGCCGTCAGCAGCGTCGGCAGCGCCAGCAGCAACGCGGCCACGGCAATCACCGTGCGCTGCTCGAAACGGCCGGTCAGGCGCCCGACAAACGGCGCGGTCACCGCCACCGCCAGCGTGGTCACCGTAATGCTCCACCCTGCCTGCCGGGCACTCACCTGGAAGCTTTCGGCAAACGCAGGCAGGATGCTCTGTGTCGCATAGAGATTCAGAAACGCCGCACAGCCACACAGGAACACGGCGAAGCGGGCGTGATGCATGCGCGGGTTCATGTGGCCTCTCGTCTTATAGTCGAGGATGTTTATAGAATACCCAGCGCAGCGAACACCAATACCGAATTCGGACCGATCAATACCCAGGAAACAGAATGCTTGATCTACGCAAGTTACGGTACTTCCTGACGGTCGCCGAAGAGCTGCACTTCGGCCGCGCAGCCCAGCGCCTGCACCTTGCCCAGCCGCCCCTGACGCGGCAGATTTCGGCCCTGGAAACCGAGCTTGGCTTTCGCCTGTTCGACCGCACCAGTCGCACGGTCACACTGACCGCCCAAGGCCAGCACTTTTTGCCGTATGCCCGCGCAGCGCTGGAGCACGCCAGGCTTGCGCAAGACATCGCCGCCAAGCTGGCTGCCGGCTCGACCGGCCAACTGGTCGTAGGCTATGCCAGCTCGATCGCGTTGTCGGAACTCTTCAGCCAAACCCTGCAAGCCTTCGCCCAGCGTTTTCCCGATGTGCAACTGACCCTGGTGGAAAGCGCTTCCGGTAGCCTGCACACGCACGTGCTAGACGGGCGCATCGACGTCGGCATGAGCCGCCTGCTGCCGGAGGCCGGGCAAACCGGCGTCGAGGCTTTGTCCTTGGGGCAAGAACCGCTGGTGGCGGCGCTTTGCAGCGACAACCCGCTGGCGGAGCAAAGCGAAGTCACCCTCGCCCAGCTCAGTGAGTACCCGTTGATTCTGTTCCCCAGCGACTACGGTTCGGGCCTCAACGGCTCCATCGAGCACCTGTATCAACGCCGTGGCCTGGCGCTGCGCCCGGGCCCTGCGGGGCGCCAGATCACCTCGATCATCGCCCTGGTGGCGGCAGGCCAAGGTGTCTCGCTCGTGCCACAGTGCACCCGAACCCTGGCCAGGAAAGGCGTGGTCTACCGCCCCTTGGCAGACCCCGAAGCCTGGGTACACCTGCTGATACTCACGCGCTCACCGTCACGCTCATTGTTGGTCGAGGCGTTCATGGGGGTGGTCGAAGAATTGCTGCGCAGCCGCCCAGCGCTGGCGCCCACGACGCTCCCGGCATAACGCGGGCAAAAAAATACCCCTGCGTGAGGGGTATTTTTTCAACAGGCTGTTGCGGCTATTGCAGCATCAGGCCAGTTTTTTGTGGCGTACGCGGTGCGGCTGGGCAGCGGCCTCACCCAAGCGCTTTTTACGGTCGGCTTCGTACTCGGTGTAGTTACCTTCGAAGAACACCGCTTGGGAGTCATCTTCGTACGCCAGGATGTGGGTCGCGACGCGGTCAAGGAACCACCGATCGTGAGAGATCACAATGGCGGCGCCCGGGAAGTCCAGCAGGGCTTCTTCCAGGGAACGCAGGGTTTCAACGTCGAGGTCGTTGGACGGTTCGTCGAGCAGCAGGACGTTGCCGCCCTCTTTCAGGGTCAGGGCCAGGTGCAAGCGACCGCGCTCACCACCGGACAGGTCCTTGACGAACTTCTGCTGGTCGCCGCCCTTGAAGTTGAAACGGCCGACGTAGGTGCGCGACGGGATTTCATAGTTGCCGATGCGGATCTGGTCGGAACCGTCGGAGATCTGCTGGAACACAGTCTTGCTGCCGTCGAGGTCGTCGCGGCTCTGGTCCACACAGGCCAACTGCACGGTGTCACCGATCTCGATGCTGCCGGAGTCCGGGGTTTCCTTGCCCATCAGCATGCGGAACAGTGTGGATTTACCCGCACCGTTACCGCCGATAACGCCGACGATCGCGCCTTTTGGCATGGCGAACGACAGGTTGTCGATCAGCACGCGGTCGCCATAGCCTTTGGTCACGTTCTTGAACTCAATGACCTTGTCACCCAGGCGCGGACCAGCCGGGATGTAGATCTCGTTGGTTTCGCTGCGCTTCTGGAATTCCTGCGACTGCATTTCTTCAAAGCGTTGCAGACGGGCCTTGGATTTGGACTGGCGGGCCTTGGCGCCTTTGCGCACCCATTCCAGTTCTTCCTTCATGGCTTTTTCGTGGGCCGATTGCTGCTTGGATTCGGCGGCCAGACGGTCGGACTTGGCTTCCAGCCAACCGGAGTAGTTGCCCTCGTAAGGGATACCGGCGCCGCGGTCGAGCTCCAGGATCCAGCCGGCGACGTTGTCCAGGAAGTAACGGTCGTGCGTGATCGCAACCACGGTGCCCGGGAAATCGTGGAGGAAGTGCTCCAACCAGGCGACGGAATCGGCGTCCAGGTGGTTGGTCGGTTCGTCGAGCAGCAGCATGTCAGGGGCCGACAGCAGCAGGCGGCACAGGGCCACACGACGCTTCTCACCACCGGACAGGTGTTCGACCTTGGCGTCCCAGGCTGGCAGGCGCAGCGCATCGGCGGCGACTTCCAGTTGGCGCTCCAGGTTGTGGCCATCACCCGCCTGCAGGATCGCTTCGAGCTTGGCCTGTTCGGCGGCCAGCTTGTCGAAGTCGGCATCCGGTTCGGCGTAGGCGGCGTAGACCTCGTCCAGGCGGGCCTGGGCGTCCTTGATCACGCTGACGGCTTCTTCGACCACTTCACGCACGGTCTTGGTCGGGTCCAGGATCGGCTCTTGCGGCAGGTAGCCGATGTTCAGGTCCGGCATCGGACGGGCTTCGCCTTCGAACTCGGTGTCAACGCCCGCCATGATTTTCAGCAGGGTGGACTTACCCGAACCGTTGAGGCCGAGCACGCCGATCTTGGCGCCTGGGAAGAAGGACAGCGAAATGTTTTTCAGGATTTCCCGCTTCGGCGGAACAACTTTTCCCAGCCGATGCATGGTGAAGACGTATTGAGCCATGGTGAACCTAGCGTCAGTGACTGATGAATTAAGCGGACGAAGCCCGTGCCAGGCCATGCGCCGCGCGGGCCTTTGACTATCATCAATGCCAGCGAGCAAAAAAAGCCTGAATGTCTGGGGCTGGAACGCCCCCGCGTAACCGGCAAAGCTACCTGAATGCGCTGGGGCAGTCCAGCCAGGCAGGACTGGCACTTTGCCACAACTCAAGGCATGCTAGCCGCCCTTCGGGCGTCCGGCTTATAGTGCACGTCGCGCGCCAGTCCAGCCAAACCGCAGGATCACAGTTTGTCCAACGTCACGCCGCCCACGCCCTTGCGCGCCGCTCATATTGCGCCGGGAGCGCCCCTGCACGGCACCTTGAAAGGCGCGTTGGCGACGCTTGTCCTGCTGTTGCTCGCCTTGTTGTTCTGGCAACTGTTGGACCAATTGCAGCAGAACCAGAAAAACCAACAGCAATACACCATCGACTACAGCGCCGACCTGGCCGAGCAGATCAGCCAGAGCATGGCCCTGAGCGCGCAGATCGCCCTGAACCTGTTGCCGATTGTCGAGCCGCCGCGCAATGCCGAACAGCAGCAGGCCCTGATGCGCACCTTGCAGCGCTCGCTGCCGGACCTGCGCAGCTTCGCCCTGCTCGCCCCCAGCGGCGCACTGATCAGCGACACTGCCGAAGGCAGCCAAGACAGTGCCCTGCTCGAAGACCTGGTCAAGCGCAGTCACGCCCAGTCCTACTACCTGAGCAACGACAATGACGGCACGGTCATCTATCTGTTGCTGCACCAACCCAGCGGTGGCTCCAAGATGTACTGGGCCTTGCGCCTGGCGCCCAATTATCTGGCCAACCTCACACGCCAGGATGTCCAGGGCCAGCGCCCGATGTGGGCAATCGAGAACAGCCTGAACCATCGTGTGGTCAGCCGTGACAGCGGCATGCCGGCGCAGTGGTCCGGCGCCCTGACGCCGGAAGAATTGAACCGCAGCGTGCTGGTCACGCCGTTGAGCAAAAGCGATTGGCAACTGCGCGGCATGTTTGACCGCAGTGCGGTGCTGGAACAACTGCTGCCGGCCTTTATCGGCAAGTGCCTGCTCGGCCTGGCGTTTTCGCTGATCCCGGTGATCGTGCTGCTCAACATGCGCCGTCGCCAACGCCAGGTGAACGAAGGCCGGCGACGCTACCAGGACATCTTCGAAGGCACCGGCGTCGCGTTGTGCGTGCTGGACCTGTCGGGGCTGAAGGCGTTTTGCAACAAGACCCAGGTGCAAAGCCGTGAGCAGTTGCACGCCTGGTTGCAGGCCAACCCCGCCGAGCGCAAGCAACTGCTCAAGGAGTTGCGCGTCACCGAGGTCAACCAGATGGCCGTGCGCCTGCTCAACGTCGCGTCTTGCGAGCAGGCGTGGGAGCGCCTGATCGATGATTGCCCGAGCAATGCCACGTCCATCGGCTACCAAGTGCTGGAAGCGGTACTGACCCGGCAAAAACAGCTGGAGCTGGAAATCCAGCTCAACGACGTGGCCGGCAACGAACAGTACCTGTGGCTGGTGATGCGTTTGCCGGAGCAGCAGGATGACGTCAAGGCCGTGATTCTCAGCATCAGCGACATCACCAGCCGCAAGCTGATCGAGTTGTCGCTGGTGGAGCGCGAGAGCTTCTGGTCGGATGTGGTGCGCACCGTGCCCGATCACCTGTATGTGCAGGACGTGATCAGCCAGCGCATGATTTTCAGCAACCATCACCTGGGTCACACCCTGGGCTACAACAAAGCCGAACTGCAGCAAATGGGTGAGTACTTCTGGGAAATCCTGCTACACCCAGAAGACGCCGAGCACTACCATGACGCGCGCGAACAGCAACGCCAGGTCGGCTATACGACCCAATTGCACTGCCAACTGCGCTTTCGCCACCGCAATAACCAGTGGCGCCGCTTCGATATCCGCGAACAGGCGCTGGCCCGCGATACCTCTACGGTGGTCACCCGGATCATCGGCGTGGCCAAGGACATTACCGACCAGATCGAGGCCAGTGAATCACTACGCGACAGTGAACAGCGCTACCGGATGCTGGCCGAAAGCATCAGCGACGTGATCTGCTCCACCGACAGCCAACTGGCCCTCAACTACATCAGCCCCTCGGTCAACACCGTCCTGGGCTATGACGTGGACTGGGTGTTCAAGAACGGCTGGCAGTCGATCGTTGCCAACCCTCAGCAGTTGACCGGCATTTACAGCCTGATGGAACAGGTCAGCCGCGCCCTCGGCAACCCCGACGCCTTGAACACGTTGCGCGATGAAGTCCAGACCCAACTGTTTTTGTTCGACTGCCTGCGCGCCGACGGGCGCAAAGTGCCGATCGAACTGCGCCTGGTGCTGGTGTGGGATGAACATGGCGCGTTTGAAGGCATCCTCGGCGTGGGCCGCGATATCAGCCAGCAACGCCGCGCCGAAAAAGATCTGCGCATGGCAGCCACGGTGTTCGAACATTCCACTTCGGCGATCCTGATCACCGACCCAGCCGGTTATATCGTGCAGGCCAACGAGGCGTTCAGCCGGGTCAGCGGCTATGCGGTGAGCGATGTGCTCGACCAGTTGCCCAATATGCTCACCGTCGATGAGCAGCAGGAAGCCCATCTGCGTTATGTGCTCAAGCAATTGCACCAGCACAGCACCTGGGAAGGCGAGGTGTGGCTCAAGCGTCTCAATGGCGAGCATTACCCGGCCTGGGTCGGCATTACCGCGGTGTTCGACGACGAAGGCGACCTGGCCAGCTACGTGTGTTTCTTCAGCGATATCAGCGAGCGCAAGGCCAGTGAGCAGCGCATCCACCGCCTGGCCTACTACGACGCCCTGACCCACCTGCCCAACCGCACCCTGTTCCAGGACCGCCTGCACACCGCGTTGCAGTCCGCCGAACGGCAGAAGTCGTGGGTGGTGCTGATGTTCCTCGACCTTGACCGCTTCAAGCCGATCAACGACTCCCTCGGCCACGCGGCCGGCGACCGGATGCTCAAGGAAATGGCCACGCGCCTGCTCGGTTGTGTGGCCGAGGACGACACCGTGGCGCGCATGGGCGGCGACGAATTCACCTTGCTCCTGCAACCACGGGTTAGCCGCGACATGGCGCTGAACCGCGCGATTCATGTGGCCGAGCAGATCCTCGCCAGCCTGGTCAAACCCTTTGTGCTGGAGGGCCGCGAATTCTTCGTGACCGCCAGTATCGGCATCGCCCTGAGCCCGCAAGACGGCAACGAGCTGAGCCAATTGATGAAAAACGCCGACACGGCGATGTATCACGCTAAAGAGCGCGGCAAGAACAACTTCCAGTTCTACCAGGCCGACATGAACGCCAGCGCCCTGGAGCGCCTGGAACTGGAAAGCGACCTGCGCCACGCCCTGGACCAGAACGAATTCGTGCTCTATTACCAGCCGCAATTCAGCGGCGACGGCAAACGCCTGACCGGCGCCGAAGCCCTGCTGCGCTGGCGCCACCCGCGCCGTGGCCTGGTACCGCCCGGGGACTTTATCCCGGTACTGGAAGAGCTCGGGCTGGTGGTGGATGTGGGCGACTGGGTGATCGGCGAAGCCTGCCGCCAGCTCAAGACCTGGCACCAGAACAAAGTGCGCGTGCCGAAAGTATCAGTGAACATCTCGGCGCGGCAGTTCTCCGACGGCCAGTTGGGCACGCGCATCGCCACCATCCTCAAGGACACCGGCCTGCCGCCGGCGTGCCTGGAGCTGGAACTGACCGAAAGTATCCTGATGCGTGAAGTCAACGAAGCCCTGCAGATCCTCGCCAGCCTGAAAAACCTGGGCCTGAGCATCGCGGTGGATGACTTTGGCACCGGCTATTCGTCGCTCAACTACCTCAAGCAATTCCCCATCGATGTGCTGAAGATCGACCGCACCTTCGTCGATGGCCTGCCCTCCGGTGAGCAGGACGCGCAGATCGCCCGGGCGATTATTGCCATGGCCCACAGCCTGAACCTGGCAGTGATCGCCGAAGGCGTGGAAACCCATGAGCAGTTGGACTTCCTGCGTGAGCATGGCTGTGATGAGGTGCAGGGTTACCTGTTCGGGCGGCCGATGCCGGCGAATCGGTTTGAGGTGCAGTTCAGTAATGATGCGCTGTTCATGTTTGACTGAAGTCCCTGATCGTTCCCACGCTCCGCGTGGGAAAGCTATTCTGGACGCTCTGCGTCCGCTTTTAAATGTGACGCAGAGCGTCACGGGATGCATTCCCACGCAGAGCGTGGGAACGATCATCCCCAGATGAAGCCCACTTGTCCGCGACATGATGTCCTTTCATATGCCATCTAAAACCCATTGGGTTAGAATGCCCTCCTTTTCTGCCCCCGATCCTTGAGGACCGCCATGTTCAGCCGTGATTTGACTATTGCCAAGTACGACGCCGATCTCTTCGCCGCCATGGAGCAAGAAGCCGTGCGCCAGGAAGAGCACATTGAGCTGATCGCTTCGGAAAACTACACCAGCCCTGCGGTGATGGAGGCTCAAGGTTCGGTTCTGACCAACAAGTACGCCGAAGGCTACCCAGGCAAGCGCTACTACGGTGGTTGCGAGTACGTCGACGTGGTTGAGCAGTTGGCCATCGACCGTGCAAAAGAGCTGTTCGGCGCCGATTACGCCAACGTCCAGCCACACGCCGGTTCCCAAGCCAACAGCGCCGTGTACCTGGCCCTGCTGCAAGGCGGCGACACCATCCTGGGCATGAGCCTGGCCCACGGCGGTCACCTGACCCACGGCGCCACGGTTTCGTCCTCCGGCAAGCTGTACAACGCCGTTCAGTACGGTATCGATGCCAACGGCCTGATCGACTACGACGAAGTCGAGCGCCTGGCGGTCGAGCACAAGCCAAAAATGATCGTGGCCGGTTTCTCTGCCTACTCGCAGATCCTGGACTTCCCACGCTTCCGTGAAATCGCCGACAAGGTCGGTGCCTACCTGTTCGTCGACATGGCCCACGTGGCCGGTCTGGTGGCTGCGGGCGTTTACCCCAACCCAGTGCCTTACGCCGACGTGGTCACCACCACGACCCACAAGACCCTGCGCGGTCCACGTGGCGGCCTGATCCTGGCACGCGCCAACGCCGAGATCGAGAAGAAGCTCAACTCCGCCGTTTTCCCGGGCGCCCAAGGCGGCCCGCTGGAGCACGTGATCGCGGCCAAGGCGATCTGCTTCAAGGAAGCACTGCAGCCTGAGTTCAAGACCTACCAGCAACAAGTGGTCAAGAACGCCAAGACCATGGCCAGCGTGTTCATCGAGCGCGGTTTTGACGTGGTGTCCGGCGGTACCGAAAACCACCTGTTCCTGCTGTCGCTGATCAAGCAGGACATTTCCGGTAAAGATGCTGACGCTGCCCTGGGCAAAGCTTTCATCACCGTGAACAAGAACTCCGTGCCGAACGATCCACGTTCGCCGTTCGTCACCTCCGGCCTGCGCTTCGGCACCCCGGCAGTGACCACCCGTGGCTTCAAGGAAGCCGAGTGCAAGGAACTGGCGGGCTGGATCTGCGACATCCTGGCCGACCTGAACAACGAAGCCGTGATCGACGCGGTACGTGAGAAGGTCAAGGCTATCTGCAAGAAGCTGCCGGTATACGGCGCTTGATGGCAGTTGCGTGAATAAGAAGCCCGGCTCATGAGCCGGGCTTTTTTATGCCGATTTCAATTTGAAACAGGGTCAACTGTGGGAGCTGGCTTGCCTGCGATGGCGGTTTTGCAGTCAGCCCATCAGTGATTGACCCGCCGCTATCGCAGGCAAGCCAGCTCCCACATTGGAGTGCATTTCAAGTCGGGTTTATTGGTAGACCCGCTCAAAGCCTTGGCGGATCTTGTCTTCGGGCAGCTCATCGGCAATAAACACGATCACACTCTCCCGCGCCTCGCCCTCGGCCCATTCGGTATCCCAGTCGAAGCCATACAGCTTCAGCACGCCCTGGAACACCATGCGTCGGTCTTCTCCGGCAATGTTCAATACGCCCTTGTAACGCAGCAGTTGCTTGCCATGGTCTTCCAGCAGTTCGTTCATGAACTCGCTGAGACGGTCGATATCCAGCGGCTGGTCGGTGCGCAGCACCAGGCTGGAAATACGGTCGACCGAAGGCGCTGCACTCACCGGGCGCAGGCTCATGCCGGCGTTGAGGTTGAAGCCGCGCACATCCAGCAATTCGGCCAGGTCAATCTTGCCGTGATCCACCACACGAATTGGCGCACGGCGGTTGATGCGGGTGAGGCGCTGGCTGAGGGCGTCGAAGCTGGCGTCGTCTACCAGGTCGCGTTTGCTCACCAACAGGCGGTCGGCAAAGCCGATCTGGGCCTGGGCGATGGTCTGGGTCAGATGATGCTCGGCGTGGGCCGCATCCACCAGGGTGATGATGCCGTCGAGGATATAGCGTTCGCGCAGCTCTTCGTCGATGAAGAAGGTCTGGGCCACCGGCGCAGGGTCGGCCAGGCCGGTGCATTCGATCACCAGCCGGTCGAAGGCGATCTCGCCGCTGTCCAGGCGTTCCAGCAACAGGTACAGGGCTTTGGTCAGGTCGGTGTGGATGGTGCAGCACACGCAGCCGTTGGACAGGGTCATCACTTGCACTGGCTCGTCGCCCAGCAATTGGGTGTCGATACCGGCGTCACTGAATTCGTTTTCGATCACAGCGATTTTCAAGCCGTGCTCGGCTTTGAGCAGGTGGCGCAGCAAGGTGGTCTTGCCGGCACCGAGGAAGCCGCTGAGGATGGTGACGGGGATGGGAGAGGACAAAGAGATTCTCCTGAAATATGAGGGCGCAAAAACAACTGTAGGAGCGAGCTTGCTCGCGAAGAACGTCAACGATAACGCGTGCTGTCTGGCTGCACGTGGTGTCCTTGCGTTTTTCGCGAGCAAGCTCGCTCCTACAGGTACAGCCGTTTTACCAACTTAGCAGCATTTGGGCCCACCCTTGCCGCCGTAACGGGCTTCCTGGCGCTCCCGGAAGAACGCCTTGTAGTCCATCACCGGCTTGTCCGGGTGTTTGGTTTGCATATGCTCGACGTAGGTGTCGTAGTCGGGCATGCCGACCATCAGGCGGGCGGCCTGACCGAGGTATTTACCGACGCGACTGATGTCATTGAACATGTCTGCAATCCTCGTTATGCGTCCGGTACAGCCTGGAACGGGGCTTCTTTATCCGTACGCTCTTTGTTGCCCCAGGCGGCGACGCCGACTTTGAGCGCATAGAACAGGATGCTGAACACCACGAACAGGAACAGCGCCGTCAGCGTTGCGTTGGTGTAGGCGTTCCAGATCACGTGTTGCATCTGGTCGATGCTCTTGGCCGGGGCGAGGATCTGGCCGTTAGCCAGGGCATCGCTGTATTTCTTGGCCAGCGACAGGAAGCCGATCGCCGGGTTGGCGTCGAACAGCTTGATGAAGCCTGCGGTGGTGGTGCAGATCAGCAGCCAGACAGCCGGCAACATGGTCACCCAAATGTAGCGCTGACGCTTCATTTTGATCAGCACAACGGTCGCCAGCATCAGCGCGATACCGGCCAGCATCTGGTTGGAGATACCGAACAGCGGCCACAAGGTATTGATGCCACCCAGCGGGTCGATCACGCCCTGGTACAGCAAGTAACCCCACATCGCCACGCAGCCTGCGGTAGCAATCAGGTTGGCAGTCCACGACTCGGTGCGTTTGAGCGCAGGCACGAAGGAACCGAGCAGGTCTTGCAGCATGAAACGACCGGCGCGGGTACCGGCATCCACTGCCGTAAGGATGAACAGCGCTTCGAACAGGATCGCAAAGTGGTACCAGAACGCCATGGTGTTTTCACCCGGCAGCACGCTGTGCAGGATCTGCGCGATACCTACCGCCAAAGTCGGTGCACCGCCGGCACGGGCCAGGATGGTGGATTCGCCGATATCGTGGGCCACTGCAGAGAGCGCCTCAGGCGTAATGGCAAAGCCCCAGCTGCTGACGGTTTGCGCCACGGTGACCACGTCGGTGCCGACAATGGCAGCCGGGCTGTTCATGGCGAAGTACACGCCAGGCTCGATCACCGAAGCAGCAACCATCGCCATGATGGCCACGAACGACTCCATCAGCATACCGCCGTAACCGATGTAACGGGCGTGGCTTTCACTGGCCAGCAGCTTGGGCGTGGTGCCCGAGGAGATCAGCGCATGGAAGCCCGAGACCGCGCCACAGGCAATGGTGATGAACAGGAACGGGAACAGGCCGCCCTTCCACACCGGGCCGGTGCCGTCGATGAACTGGGTGAGTGCCGGCATTTTCAGGTCAGGCATGGTGACCAGGATGCCAATCGCCAGGGCGATGATGGTGCCGATTTTCAGGAACGTCGACAGGTAGTCGCGGGGCGCCAGGATCAGCCACACCGGCAGCACAGCAGCCACGAAGCCGTAGCCGATCAGCATCCAGGTGATCTGGATACCGGTGAAGGTGAACGCCTTGGCCCACTCTGGATCAGCGGCAATCTGCCCGCCCAGCCAGATCGAACCCAGCAGCAACAGCACGCCGATGATCGAGATTTCCCCGATGCGGCCCGGGCGGATGTAGCGCATGTAGATGCCCATGAACATCGCGATCGGGATGGTCGCCATCACCGTGAAGATGCCCCATGGGCTCTCGGCCAGGGCCTTGACCACGATCAGCGCCAGCACCGCGAGGATGATGATCATGATCAGGAAGCAGCCGAACAGCGCGATGGTCCCCGGAATGCGGCCCATCTCTTCGCGAACCATGTCCCCCAGGGAACGGCCGTTGCGACGAGTGGACAGGAACAGGACCATGAAGTCTTGCACCGCACCGGCCAGCACCACCCCGGCAATCAGCCAGAGGGTACCGGGCAGATAGCCCATTTGCGCCGCCAGCACCGGGCCGACCAACGGGCCTGCACCGGCAATCGCCGCAAAGTGGTGACCGAAAAGAATGTGTTTGTTGGTTGGTACGTAGTCCAGACCATCGTTGTTGACCACCGCAGGGGTTGCCCGCCGTGGATCGAGTTGCATCACGTTGTTGGCGATGAACAGACTGTAGTAACGGTACGCAACCAGGTAGATGGCCACAGCAGCGACCACAATCCACAAGGCGTTGATCGCCTCGCCGCGGCGCAAGGCCACTACGCCCAGGGCGCACGCTCCTACAATTGCCAGCACCAGCCAGGGTAAGTGGCGTAGCAGGCTATTATTATTTTTCATTTTTATATTCCAGCCAGGGTGGACAGAAAGGACAGCCAGCCCGAGTTTAGCGCTACTGGCCTCAAAGACCAGCCCCCTACGTTGGTCTAGAGCCTTCAACCGCTAAAAAAAGCCGAAATAAACGCCCCTTGATGGCCCCGGGCTACACTCCTCCCATTCACAGAGGGCTTTACCATGACCGAGCATGCGTCCGAACGTCGCCGTTTTCGCCGGATCGCCTTTGATGCCACGGCCGAACTTCGGCAAAACGGCAGCGAATGGCCGGTCAAACTGGTGGATTTATCACTCAAGGGATTGCTGGTGGAACGGCCTGACAACTGGAAGGGAAATAAAGCGCTGCCCTTTGACGTCGACATACGCCTGGACCAGAAGACGCATATAAAGATGCAAGCGCGGCTGACCCATGAAGAGCAGGGTCAATTGGGCTTTGTGTGCAAACACATTGATCTGGATTCGATCAGCCATTTGCGTAGGTTCGTTGAGTTGAACCTGGGTGATGAGCAAGAACTGGAGCGCGAGCTGGGCGCACTGCTGGAGTTCTAGCCGCCAACATGAATCAAGGGTGGGAGCTGGCTTGCCTGCGATGGCGGTGTATCAGACAAGGATGGGTGAGCTGACCCGCCGCTATCGCAGGCAAGCCAGCTCCCACAGGGGTTCAGCAGTGTTGCGGATTATTCGAACAGGGCATCCAGCGCCTGCTCCAGCCGCGTCACAGCAATGATCTGCAACCCTGGCGGCGCCTCCTTCGGCGCATTGCCCTTGGGCACAATCGCCCGTTTGAAGCCATGCTTGGCCGCCTCTTTCAACCGCTCCTGCCCACTCGGCACCGGGCGCACTTCGCCCGACAAACCCACCTCGCCAAACACCAGCAAGTCATGGGGCAACGGCCGATTACGCAGGCTGGACATCACCGCCGCCATCAGCGCCAGGTCGGACGCAGTCTCCAGCACCTTGACCCCGCCCACCACGTTAAGGAACACATCCTGATCGTGGGTCGGAATGCCGCCATGCCGGTGCAGCACCGCCAGCAACATCGCCAGGCGGTTCTGGTCCAGGCCCAATGTGACCCGTCGTGGGTTGGCCAAATGGCTGTCATCCACCAGCGCCTGGACTTCCACCAGCATCGGCCGGGTGCCTTCCCACGTCGCCATTACCACACTGCCCGGGACTTCTTCCTGAGCGCGGGTGAGAAAAATCGCCGAGGGGTTCGAGACTTCTTTCAGCCCCCGATCGGTCATGGCGAACACGCCCAGTTCGTTGACGGCGCCAAAACGGTTCTTCACCGCCCGCAGCAGGCGCAGGCGACCGTCGGATTCCCCTTCGAAATACAGCACGGTGTCGACCATGTGTTCCAACACCCGTGGCCCGGCCAGTGCGCCTTCTTTGGTCACGTGGCCGACCAGGAAGATCGCCGTGCCGCTCTGCTTGGCGTAACGCACCAACAGCGCCGCGCTTTCGCGCACCTGGGACACGCCGCCGGGTGCCGATTGCAGTTGTTCGGTGAAAATCGTCTGGATCGAGTCAATGACCATGACTTTGGGCTTTTCGATGCGCGCCGTGGCGATGATGCTTTCGATGCAGGTTTCGGTCATGACCCGCAGTTGGTCCTGGGGCAAGCCCAGGCGCCGGGCGCGCATGGCCACTTGCTGCTGGGACTCTTCGCCGGTGACATACAGCGCTGGCATGCGGCTGGCGATGCTGCACAGGGTTTGCAGCAGGATCGTGGACTTGCCGATGCCCGGGTCACCGCCGATCAGCACCACCGAGCCGTCCACCAGACCACCGCCCAAGACCCGGTCCAGCTCGCCGGAGGCGGTGGAAAAGCGCGGGATCTCTTCGACGCTGACTTCGGCCAGGGTCTTGATCTGCGCCTGTTGCCCGGTCCAGCCGGTACGGCCGGTGGGGGCCGCGGCACCGCCACTCTCGATCATGGTTTCAGTCAGCGTGTTCCACGCGCCGCATTCAGAGCACTGGCCCGCCCATTTGGGAAAGGTCGCGCCGCACTCTGTGCAGCCGTACATGCGCTTGGCCTTTGCCATGTGAGAACCTCCAACCGAAAAACCGCGATGATAGCTCAGCGCGACGCTGGGGTCCGGATTTCGCCCTTGGCTAAACGTGAAGCACTGTTACCCACGGGGTCCTCGGCGTTCAGGTCTGCGCCTTTGGCTTGCAGCGCCCCCAACAATTCGACGCGCTTGAACAACCCGGCGTACATGGCGGCGGTCTGCCCTGCGCCGTTGCGCTGGTCAGGGTTGCAGTCGGTGGCCAACAGGCGCTGGGCGATTTTCAGCTCGCCTTTGAAGATGGCGCCCATCAACGCCGTGTTACCGCGTTTATCCTGGACGCAGGCGTCGGCGCCGGCATCGAGCAGACGCTCCACATACGGGCCCTGGCCGTGATAAGCAGCCAGGATCAACGCGGTGTAGCCCTTGTCATCCTGGGCATTGAGGCCGTAGCCGGACTCTATGAAGGTGTTGAGCATGTCGAGGTCGCCACGACGGGCGGCGTCGAAATAGTAATCCTGCAACTGCGCCTTGAGCGCCACCGGGTCAGGGGACTCGGCATGGGAAGCGAAGGCCAGCATGGCCATCAGTAAACCGATAGAGATGCGCATAGGGTGTTCTCCTGCCAAAGGTCGACGCCCGTGAAGGCGCCGACCGCAACCAACGAATCAGTCAGTCAGTTTTTCCGCCAGCGCCTTTACGCGAGTCAGATCGCCCTTGGCGACCTTGGCCACGCCGGTGCCGTATTCCGGATCCGCCTTGTAGAGGAACGACAGGATGATGTGCTTGCTCTCGTCATCGGTGGTGGCCAATGAGCCGCCAAAGTTGTTGATGAGGTCTTCGCGCTCTTTCTTGGTGTAGGAGCGGTACAGGTCACCGGCCTGCTTGAAGTTCTGCTCACGTTGAATCTTGGCCTGCTGGGTGCTGCCCGACAGCGGCGACTGGCTGTAGCGTGCGGTTTGCGGCTCTTCCCGCGGCAACAGGCGACTTGGCTGGTAGTTGACGCCGGTGGTGGTCTTGCCGACGTTCATCGCGCCGTCCTGGTTGCCGTTGTTGACGGTGACCCGTGGAGCGTTGATCGGCAACTGCAGGGCGTTCGCGCCCAGGCGGTACATTTGCGTATCGGCGTAGGAGAACACGCGCCCCTGCAGCAGGCGGTCTTCCGACGGCTCGATACCCGGTACCAGGTTGGCCGGGGCCATCGCGACTTGCTCGGTTTCCTGGAACACATTGGCCGGGTTGCGGTTCAGCACCATTTGCCCGACTTTGCGCTCGGGCACATTCGGCCAGATCTTGGTGGCATCCAGTGGGTCGAAATCAAACTTGGCCAGGTCTTCAGGCTTGAGCACCTGCACATACAGGTCCCACTTAGGGAAGTCGCCTTTGTTGATGTGCGTGACCAGATCATTGGTCATATGGCTGTAATCACGCCCTTGCACCTCGGTAACTTGCTTGGGATCAAGATTCTTGATGCCCTGCAGGCTCTTCCAATGGAACTTGACGTAGTGCACTTCACCTTTAGTGTTAATCAACTTGTAGGCATGTACGCCATTACCGTCCATTTCGCGGTAACTGGCTGGGGTGCCGGAGTCCGAGTACAACTCGGTCAGTGTACGAGTGGACTCTGGAACATGGGAGAAGAAGTCGAAACGGCGCGAGTCATCGTCCAGGTTAGTGCGCGGGTCCGGTTTAAAGGCATGGACCATGTCCGGGAACTTGATGGCATCGCGAATAAAGAACGTGGGGAAGTTATTACCGACCAGGTCCCAGTTACCTTCGGCGGTATAGAACTTGGTGGCGAAGCCCCGTGGGTCCCGCAGGGTTTCCGGGGAGTGGTTGCCATGCACCACCGCCGAGAAGCGCACGAACACCGGCGTGGTTTCACCGGCGGCGAACACCTTGGCCTTGGTCAGGTCGCTGAGGTTGTCGGTCACGGTGAAGGTGCCATGGGCGCCCGTGCCGCGCGCGTGCACCACGCGCTCCGGGATGCGTTCGCGGTCGAAGCGCTGCAGCTTCTGGATCAGTTGCACATCCTGCAGCAACACCGGGCCATTTGCGCCGGCGGTCTGGGAGTTCTGGTTATCACCGACGTTGGCCCCGTTATCGCGGGTCAGGTTGGCGGCTTGCACAGAGAGGGAAAGCAGGCTGGCGGTCACCAGTGCCAGCGCGTGGCGCGCCGACACGGGCCTGCGGCTGATTGGAGTATTCATCGAGGTTTCCTCTGGTTTTTTTAATGCACATTCAGTTGTGCTTGCCAGAGGCTAGTGACCTGCGAGTCAGAAGATAAATAGAAAAACACCACAGACCCGATTAAGAAAAAAATCTGGTAACCCGCTGAAATAGCGGCTAATTCGCGCGCGATTGATGGCACTTTGCAAACTATTTGCGATTTGATGTGTCGATAAAAACCGACAGTGTTAACAGTTGTGTCGAGCAAGCGCTGTTCGACTGAATTACACTGACCTCCACCCTCCTCAACTGTAACAAGGAATAACCTATGGGCGTGATCAGTGAGTTCAAGGCCTTCGCGGTCAAAGGTAATGTGGTCGACATGGCCGTCGGTATCATCATCGGTGCTGCCTTCGGCAAGATTGTTTCCTCATTTGTAGGCGACGTGATAATGCCTCCCATCGGCCTGCTGATCGGTGGCGTGGACTTTGCCGATCTGGCCGTCACGCTCAAGGCAGCACAGGGTGATGTACCCGCTGTTGTGCTGGCCTACGGCAAGTTCATCCAGAGCATCATCGACTTTATAATCGTCGCGTTTGCAATCTTCATGGGTGTGAAGGCGATCAACCGTCTGAAGCGCGAAGAAGCCGTGGCCCCAAGCTTGCCGCCCACGCCAAGCAAGGAAGAAGTGCTGCTGGGCGAGATCCGCGATCTGCTCAAGGCACAGAACAACAAGCCGCTTTAACCTGCGGATGCAAAAAAGGCGCCTCGCAAGGCGCCTTTTTTCTACCAATAATTTTCTACCGCCACCTGCCCAGGTCGTCGGCTCAGGCTCAGTTGCATGTCCCGCTGCTTGAGCAACTGGCGCGTGTCATCGACCATCTGCGGGTTGCCGCAAATCAGTACGCGCGAATCCTGCGCCGTCAGCTCCACGCCGGCGGCCCGCTCCAATTCGCCATTTTCGATCAAGGCCGTAATACGCCCATTCAACGCGCCCGGATGCTGCTCGCGGGTGACGATGGGAATGTAGGTGAGCTTGTGGGCGTACTCGGCCAGGTACTCGCGCTCACCCAGCGTGTCGATCAGCGACTGGTAGGCCAGTTCCTTGGCTTCCCGGGCGCTGTACACCAGGATGATGCGCTCGAATTTTTCCCACACTTCGAAGTCCTGCAGGATCGACAGGAACGGCGCGACGCCCGTTCCGGTTCCCAGCAACCACAAGTCACGCCCGTCGACAAAGCGGTTGAGGGTCAGAAACCCGGTGGCCTGGCGCTCGACCAGCAAGGTATCGCCCACCTTCAGGCGGCTCAGTTCACTGGTGAACTCACCACCGGGGACCACGATGGAAAAGAAATCCAGATGCTCGTCAAACGGCGAAGACACGATGGAATAGGCACGCCAGACGGTGCTGCCATCCGCCTTGGTAACGCCCAGGCGCACGAACTGGCCGGCGGTAAAACGAAAACCGGCATCGCGGGTGGTGCGCAGGGTGAACAGGCTGGGGGTCAGCGACTGCACATCGAGCAGGGTCTGGCGGGTAAATTTCTCAGCACTGGCCGTCATGGGGGGCTCCGTTTTGCACAGGCCGTTAGTGTCCCTCAAAACAGACCGCGCAAACACTGATGATTGGTACTGGCTTTGCCGTCACTCAAGGTTCACGCGGCTGGCCTGCGCGTTTTTCAACCAAGTCCAGGGGTAAACCATGGGTTCACCACTAGCACTAACTATTTGGCTATTAACGCGCCCCGAATACCTCCCGAGATGAAACGGCACGTACAGCGACATCATTTTGATACTACTTTCAAGATATTAATAATATTGAAAAAAAGTAACTTGCCAAGCGCCCTTATACAAAACTTCAAGCCTTGTACAAAACCCGCCAACTAAACAAACCCTGGAAGTAAAATATTTTTCAAGCTCAGTTGTAGGACTTACCCTACACTTGTTTTCGAGCTGCAATGGGGGATCAGGACGTACCCAGGTCACATATACGCGCATGGAGAGTCACCGATGGTCAATTGGCATAATACCCGGCTGCCCAAGCTGGACGGCGAGAGTGAAATCACCAGTGTGTTTGAGATGGTGATAAACCACACTTATGAACTAGGTTTCGAATATTGCTCCTTTACCATGAGTTCCCAATCACAAAGCCCCCAAACAAAACCCATTCTGTTTAATAACTATCCAAATGAATGGCTTAGCATTTATAAACAAGCGCACTTCTTCGATGTAGACCCCGTTGTAACCCACTGTAAAACCTCGGTACTGCCTATTCTCTGGGAACAAAAAACCTTTGCCAACACCCCCAAGCTGTGGGAATTGGCCCAGTCATGCGGGGTGCATTTAGGCTGGACCCAAGCCGTGCATGACTTCCAGGGTGTATTCAGCATGCTGACCCTGGTTCGCAGCAAGGGCGAGGTCAGCCCTGAAGAGCTTTACGAAAAAGCCGGCCAGGTGTTGTGGCTTTGCCATGCGATGCATGCGGTCGTCGCGCAGAAGTACGCCGACGCCCCCGACATCAAAGCGCCCAGCAAATTGACTGCCCGGGAAACAGAAATCCTCAAGTGGTCGGCGATGGGCAAGACCGCCTCGGAGATTGCCGCGATTCTTTGCCTGTCCGAGCGCACCGTGGGGTTTCATATCAGCAGTACCTTCAAGAAACTGGGCGTGCATAACAAGATCCAGGCGGTGCTGCGCGCCGCTAAAGCCGGGCTGTTTTAGCCCACGTAAAACACCGCATGTCATCGCGTTGAAAAAAACGTAACATTTACGGCCAATTCTGAGTGTTGAGGGTGCGCTTTCCACGGTGGCCCCGCCGTTCACTCAGACGGTCCGTCGATTACCCAGAGCCTCGCCCCGCCATGCCCCTGCTTGACAGCCCTTTCGCCCAGCTCGACCTGATTCGTCAGCCAGAGCAACACAATGATCCGCTGCAAGCCTTCGATGCCGCCGACGAATACCTGCTCAGCCACCTCGCCGCGCAACAGCCCACTGCCGCCACCCGCGTGCTGGTGCTCAATGACAGCTTCGGCGCCCTGGCAGCCAGCCTTCAAGGCCAGGTGCAAGTGACCTCCAGCGGTGACTCGTTCCTCGCCGCTCAGGGCCTGGAGAAAAACCTGGTGCGCAACGGCAAGCCCTTTGATGCCGTGCCCTTCATACCGGCCAGCCAGCTCGCGACCGGGCCGTTCGATCGCGTGTTGATCCGCGTGCCGAAAACCCTGGCGTTGCTGGAAGAACAACTGATCCGCCTGCAAGGGCAACTGGCGCCCGGCGCCGAGGTGATCGCAGGTGCAATGATCAAGCATTTGCCACGGGCTGCGGGCGAATTGCTGGAGCGTTACATCGGGCCCATGCACGCCTCATTGGCGGTCAAAAAGGCGCGGTTGCTGATTGCCAGCGTCGAGCCGCGCCCTGCCGCGGTCTCGCCCTACCCGACCCGCTATACCCTGGATGCGCCGGTCATCGAGTTGTGTAACCACGCCAACGTCTTTTGCCGCGAAGGCCTGGACATCGGCACCCGTGCCTTCCTGCCGCACCTGCCAAAAAACCTGGGCAGTGCACGCGTGGCGGACCTGGGCTGCGGCAACGGCGTACTGGCGATTGCCAGCGCCCTGCAGAACCCCGACGCGCACTACACCTTGGTGGATGAGTCGTATATGGCAGTGCAATCGGCCGCCGAAAACTGGCAAGCCGCCTTGGGAGAGCGGGACGTCAGCGTACGTGCCGACGATGGCCTGGCCGGCCAGGAGGCGCAATCGCTGGAAGTGGTGCTGTGCAACCCACCGTTCCACCAACAACAAGTGGTGGGCGACTTCCTCGCCTGGCGCATGTTCCAGCAGGCACGCGAAGCGCTGGTGGTCGGTGGCGCCTTGTACATCGTCGGGAATCGTCACCTGGGCTACCACAGCAAGCTGGCGCGGTTGTTCCGTGGTGTCGAGCAAGTAGCGGCCACGCCCAAGTTCGTCATCCTCAAGGCGCGTAAATAAAAAAGCCCTGCTTATTGTAGGAGCGAGCTTGCTCGCGAAAAACCTGAGAACACCGCGGGGCGTCAGGCACCCCGCGTTATCGTTGACGTTTTTCGCGAGCAAGCTCGCTCCTACAGTGTCAATGCGTGCTCAGGCCTGCCGCATTCATGAACATGCGCATCAGGCTGGCCACCACGAACAGGGCCAGCACGCTGCCGGTCCAGATCATCGCCAGCCACCCCAGGCGCCGCCACAACGGCTGCTTCTCGGCCTGTTCAATCTCATGCAACGAAGGTTTTGACATGGTTCAACCCTCCTAGTGATAGCCGTCTTCGTGGGTGACCTTGCCGCGGAACACGTAGTAGCTCCAGAAGGTGTAGCCCAGGATAAACGGGATGATGAACAGCGTACCCACCAGCATGAAGCCCTGGCTTTGCGGCGGCGCGGCGGCATCCCAGATCGACACGGACGGCGGGATGATGTTCGGCCACAGGCTGATCCCCAGCCCGCTGTAGCCGAGGAAAATCAGCACCAGCGTCAACAGGAACGGCGTGTAGTGCGCATTACGTGCCACGGCGCGGATCAGCCCGTACATGGTGACCAGCACCAGGATCGGCACCGGCAGGAACCAGAACAGGTTCGGCAAGGTGAACCAGCGCGAGGCGATTTCCGGATGGGTCAGCGGCGTCCAGATGCTGACGATGCCGATCACCGCCAACACTACAAACGCCAAAGGCCGCGCCAGATTGTGCATCTGCTCCTGCAACTTGCCTTCGGTCTTCATGATCAGCCAGGTGCAGCCGAGCAAGGCATACGCCACGATCAGCGCCACGCCGCAGAACATCGTGAAGGGTGTGAGCCAGTCCAGTGAGCCGCCGGCGAACTGGCGATCCACCACCGGAATACCGTCGATAAAGGCGCCCAACGCCACCCCCTGGAAGAAGGTCGCCGCCAGCGAGCCGCCAATAAACGCCTTGTCCCACAGGTGACGCTTGTGGTCCTTGGCCTTGAAGCGGAACTCAAAGGCCACGCCGCGGAAGATCAGGCCGATCAGCATCAGGATCAGCGGCAGGTACAGCGCCGACAACACCACCGAATAGGCCAGCGGGAACGCGCCGAACAACGCCGCGCCCCCGAGTACCAGCCAGGTTTCGTTGCCGTCCCATACGGGCGCCACGGTGTTCATCATTACGTCACGGTCGACTTTGCCCGGAACAAACGGGAAAAGAATGCCGATCCCCAGGTCGAAGCCGTCCATGACCACGTACATCATGATGCCGAAGATGATGATCACGGCCCAGATCAGCGGAAGATCAATACCCATCTCAATTCCCCTTGTGCTGGATGTGGTCGTGGTCGTTATCACTGCCATCGTCGGCAGCAGACAACGGACGCGCGGGGGTGCGTTTCTGGCCGGGGCCACCATGGGCGGGCTCGGTACTGTCGTGGGTCACGGGGCCTTTGCGCACCAGGCGCATCATATAGCCCAGGCCCGCGCCGAACAGCGCGAAGTACACCACCACGAACAACACCAGGGTAATGGTCATCTGCGTCAGGCTATGCCCGGAGGAGGCATCCGCCGTGCGCATCAACCCGTAGACCACCCAGGGCTGGCGACCAATTTCGGTGGTGAACCAACCGGCAAGAATCGCAATCAGCCCAGACGGGCCCATCCACAGCGCCAGGTACAGGAACGGTTTGGACGTGTACATCTTGTCGCCCCGGCGCAGCCACAGGCTGAACAGACCGGTGAAGATCATCAGGAACCCCAGGCCGACCATGACCCGGAACGACCAGAACACAACGGTGGAGTTGGGGCGGTCTTCAGGTGGGAACTCCTTGAGCGCCGGCACCTGCTTGTCCAGGGAGTGAGTCAGGATCAGGCTGCCCAGGTACGGAATCTCGACCGCGTATTTGGTTTTCTCGGCTTTCATGTCCGGCCAACCGAACAAAATCAGCGGCGTGGGCTCGTTGCCGATATTTTCCCAGTGGCCTTCAATCGCGGCGATCTTGGCCGGTTGATGCTTGAGGGTATTGAGGCCGTGGAAGTCGCCGATCACCGCCTGGATGGGCGCAACGATCAGGGCCATCCACATCGCCATCGAGAGCATTTTGCGGATCGCCGGGTTGTCCTTGCCGCGCAGTAAATGCCAGGCCGCCGACGAGCCGACGAAGAACGCCGTGGCAACGAAAGCAGCCGTGGCCATGTGCATCAGGCGGTAGGGGAACGACGGGTTGAAGATCACCGCCAGCCAGTCGGTCGGTATTACGCGGCCATCGATGATTTCAAAGCCCTGGGGCGTCTGCATCCAGCTGTTAGAGGCAAGAATCCAGAACGTGGAGATCAACGTACCCACGGCCACCATCACCGTGGCGAAGAAGTGCAGCTTGCGCCCCACCTTGTTCCAGCCGAACAACATCACGCCCAGGAAACCGGCCTCGAGGAAGAAGGCCGTGAGCACTTCGTACGTCAGCAACGGCCCGGTGACGGCACCGGCGAAGTCCGAGAAGCGGCTCCAGTTGGTACCGAACTGGTACGCCATGACCAGGCCCGATACCACCCCCATGCCGAAGTTGACGGCAAAGATCTTCGACCAGAAATGGTAGAGGTCGCGGTAGGTGTCGTTGTGGGTCTTGAGCCACAAGCCCTCCAGCACCGCAAGGTAACTGGCCAGGCCGATGGTGATCGCCGGGAACAGGATGTGGAATGAGATGGTGAACGCGAATTGAATTCGGGCGAGATCTAGCGCCTCCAAACCGAACATAAGTCTTCCTCTGTCAGGTAATACCGGCTGCTGGCTGGGAGCCTGCACCCACTGCCCCCACGGATATGGAGTGTGGCGAATTTCAATTCGTTTCTTTTATTACCCATCGCGTGGGGAATCTGGCCTTGCGGCCGCCAGAACAATCCCGGGGCAGGTTTTGATCTGGATCAAGCATCGTTGAAAGAGTAGTCCCATTTTTGCTGTAGGACTGTGTGGTCTTTTGCCGCGTGACAGCTTGCCTCAGCCCTGTTCTTGCAACTATTTGTTACAGCTTGATGCTAATCTCGCCATTCCCCCGCTCCTGACCTGAATTTCCGATGCCCAGTGAACCTGCGTTGCTGCTACGTCACCACCGTCCTTTCATCGCGTTCTGGCTGGCGCGGATCTTTACCGCCAGCGGCTTCCAGATGCTCACCGTGGCAATCGGCTGGAACCTCTACCAACTGACCGGCAACGTGCTGGACCTGGGCCTGGTCGGCCTAGTGGAATTCGTGCCGCGCGTGCTGTTCATGCTGCACACCGGGCATGTGGCTGACCGCTATGAACGCCGCCGGGTCGCTGCCATCTGCCAGACCTTGCAGGCGCTGATCGCCTTGTCCCTGGCCATCGGCGGCCTGACCGGCAACGTGACCCGCGAGATGATCTTTATCCTCGCCTTCCTGCTGGGCGCCGCGCGATCGTTTGAAATGCCCACCACCCAGGCGCTCTTGCCCAGCATCGTGCCCAGCGCGCTGTTCCCCCGCGCTGTGGCCGCCTCGCAATCGGCCCAGCAACTGGCGACCATCGTCGCACCGGCCGTGGGCGGTTTGCTTTACGCGTTTGGCAGCGTGTGGGTGTACGGCCCCACCGTGGCGCTGTACCTGATCGCCTGCGTGCTGACACTTAACCTGCCCGCACGCCAGACTCCGCCGAACAAAGCCAAGGCCACCCTGGACTCGCTGCTGGCCGGCATACGCTTTATCCGCAGCCGCCCGGACATTCTTGGCGCCATCTCCCTGGACCTGTTTGCCGTGCTGCTGGGCGGCGCCACCGCGCTGTTACCGGTGTTCGCCAAGGACATCCTGCTGACCGGTGCCTGGGGCCTGGGCCTGCTGCGGTCGGCCCCGGCCGTGGGCGCATTGCTGATGTCACTGTGGCTGGCGCGGTTCTCAGTAGACCGCAAGGTGGGCCGCGTGATGTTCACCGCCGTCGGCGTGTTCGGGGTGGCAACCATCGCCTTCGGCCTGTCGACTTCGTTCTGGTTTTCACTGGCGGTGCTGGTGGTACTGGGCGCGGCAGACATGATCAGCATGGTGATCCGTGCATCGTTCGTGCAGTTGGAAACGCCAGATGAAATGCGCGGGCGAGTGAGTGCGGTCAATGGCCTGTTTATCGGTGCGTCCAATCAATTGGGCGAATTCGAATCCGGGATTACCGCCCACTGGTTTGGCACCGTGCCTGCGGTGGTGATGGGCGGGGTTGGCACCCTGGTGGTGACCGGGGTGTGGATCAAGCTGTTCCCGACCCTGGCCAACCGGGATCGCATGCATGTGCCGGTGGAAGAAACCAAGCCATAGGCTTCACCGCCATACCCTGTGGGAGCCGGGCTTGCCCGCGATAGCGGTGTATCAGGCAACTTTCTGGTGGCTGATACACCGCTATCGCAGGCAAGCCAGCTCCCACACTGGAACTTCATTGGTCTGACGGTTTGGGCTATAGCACCTTATCCAAGGTAATCGGAAACTCCCGAACCCGCTTGCCGGTGGCATGGTAAACCGCATTCGCCACCGCCGCCGCTACCCCGACAATGCCGATTTCCCCCACGCCCTTGGACCCGAGCGCATTGACGATCTCGTCGTGCTCTTCGACAAACAGCACGTCAATCTCGCCAATATCGGCGTTCACCGGGATGTGGTACTCGGCCAGGCTGTGGTTCATGTAACGCCCCAGCTCATGGTCGACCTGGGTCTCTTCATGCAGGGCCATGCCAATGCCCCACACCACGCCGCCAAGGATCTGGCTGCGGGCCATCTTGGGGTTGACCACGCGCCCCGCGGCAATGGCGCTGACCACACGGCTGACCCTGATGGTGCCCAGGTCTTCATCAACCCGCACCTCGACAAACACCGCCGAATGGGTCGCGCAGGCATAGCCCTGGCGCTTCTTGTCCGGCTCGCTGTCAACCTGTGCTTGCAGCACCTCCTCACCGCTGTCCTTGACCAGTTGCGCCAACGAAACACTCACATCACCGGCATGCAGTTGGCCCTCTTCAAACCGCACGGCTTCGGCGTCCTTGAACACCGGGTAGGTCTGCCGGGCGACCTGGAGCAACTTGGCATTCAGCGCTTCACAGGCTTGCTGCACCGCCGTACCCACCGAGGACACGGTAAACGAGCCGCCCTGCAACGGCGCCGTGGGCAACGACGAATCGCCCAGCACAAAACGCACGTCGGCCATGGCCACGCCGCTGGCCTGGGAGGCGATCTGGGTCATCACCGTGTAGGTGCCAGTGCCAATGTCGGTGGTGGCGCTGCTGACGGTGAGCTTGCCCTGCGCGTCGAGGCGCGCCTTGGCGCTGGCTTTCATCTGCATGGCCTCCCACACGCCGCCGGCCATGCCCCAGCCGATCAGTTGGCGGCCGTCACGCATGCTACGCGGTTCCGGGTTGCGTTGGTGCCAGCCGAAGCGTTCGGCGCCTTCGCTGTAGCACTCGCGCAGGGCCTTGCTCGACCAGGGTTTGTCTTCGTTCTGGTTACGTTCGGCGTAGTTGATCAGGCGCAATTGCACCGGGTCGATGGCCAGGGCACACGCCAGTTCGTCCATGGCGCACTCCAGGCCGAGCACGCCTAGTGCGGCGCCGGGGGCACGCATGTCCAGCGGGGTAAACACATCCAACGGCGCCAACTTGTACGTCAGTTGCACGTTGTCGCAGTGATAGAGCATGCCGCTCCACTCCACCACGTGCTCGCTGAAATCCTCAAAGCGCGACGTCTGGCCAATCGCGGTATGCCCCAACGCCAGCAAGCGACCATTGGCGGCGGCGCCCATCTGCAAACGCTGCAAGGTGCGCGGACGATAGCCGAAGGTGAACATCTGTTGGCGCGTCAGGGTGACGCGCACCGAGCGTTTGAGCGCCATGGCCGCCATCACCGCGAGCGGCAATTGGTATTGCGGGCGCAGGCCCGAACCGAAGGCGCCACCGACGAAAGCGGCGAAGATGCGCACCTGGCGCTTGTCCAGGCCGAAGACTTTTTGCACATAGGCCTGGCAGTTCTGCGGGCCCTGGGTCTTGTCGTGGATATGCAGAGTGCCATCGGACTGATACAGCACGGTGCTGGCGTGGGGTTCCATCGGGTTGTGATGCTCGATGGGCGTGCTGTAGTGCAGGTCCAGACTGATTGCGGCACCGGCCCATTCAGCTTCGAAGTTGCCTCGCGGTTCGGGCGGGGTCTGGGGCGACGGGTGCGCCGCCGCTTGCTGGGTGAGCAGGTCGGTTTCGAAGGTTTCGGGCGCGTAGTCGATCTGCACCAGCGAGCCGGCGTGCCGCGCCAGTTCGAGGTTATCGGCAATCACCAGGGCCAGGGGCTGGCCGCTGTAGAGCACGCGGTCGTTATACAGCGGACGAAAAGGCGAGCCATCGGCCGCATCGGCATCGGCGAACGCCTCGTCATAGCTGGCGATTTTCGGCCGGTTGAGGTGATGGATCACGTCCACTACACCGGGCAAGGCCAACGCCTTGGACGCATCGATGCTCAGCACCCGGCCTTTGGCGATAGTGCTCGACACCACGCTGCCATGCAGCAGGCCGTCCTCGGGAAACTCACCGGCATAGCGCGCTTGGCCGGTGACCTTGAGCAGACCGTCGACGCGGTCCAGGGGTTTGCCGATGGCGCTCATGGCTGTTCTCCTGCGACGGCGGCGTCGCTCAGGGCACGAATGATTGCTCGCCGCGCCAGCTTGACCTTGAAGCCGTTGTGTTCCAACGGTTCGGCGTCTTGCAGCAGGGCGTCGGCGGCGGCGCTGAAGGTTTCGCGGCTGACCGTGCGGCCAATCAGCAAGGCTTCCACTGCGCGGTCACGCCAAGGTTTATGCGCCACACCGCCCAAGGCCAGGCGGGCGTCGATGATTTCATCGCCGTCCAGTTCCAAGGCGGCGGCCACCGAAACCAAGGCAAAGGCATAGGAGGCACGGTCACGGATCTTCAGGTAATGGCTGTGGCGGGCCAGGTGATCGGCGGGCAGCTCAATGGCCGTGATCAGCTCATCGTCGGCCAATTGGTTGTCACGTTGCGGCGCATCGCCTGGCAAGCGATGGAAGTCGGCGAACTCGATCACCCGCGCACCGCCACGTCCCTCTACATGCACCCGCGCCGCAAGCGCCGCCAGGGCCACGCACATGTCCGATGGATGGGTGGCCACGCACTGTTCACTGGCGCCGAGGATCGCATGGATACGGTTCAAACCGTTGCGCGCCGGGCAGCCGCTGCCGGGCTGGCGCTTGTTGCACGGCACCGCGGCGTCGTAGAAGTAATAGCAACGGGTGCGCTGCAACAGGTTGCCGCCGGTACTGGCCATGTTGCGTAACTGCGGGGACGCCCCGGCGAGGATGGCCTGGGACAGCAACGGGTAACGCTGCTCAATGAGTGGGTGCCAGGCCAGGTCGGCGTTGCTCACCAGCGCACCGATACGCAGGCCACCCTCGGCGGTCTCTTGAATGTCGTGCAGCGGCAAGCCGGTGATGTCGATCAGGTGCTCGGGATGGCTGATGTTTTCCTTCATCAGGTCCAGCAGGTTGGTGCCACCGGCGATAAAGCGCGAGGCGGCGCTGCTCATCTGAACGGCCTGCTGCACATCGGTCGGCCTGCTGTAGTGGAAGGGATTCATGACTCACCTCCCTGGCGCCGGCAGGCCGGCAGCGCGTCTTCGATGGCATCGCGGATGTTGTTGTAGGCGCCGCAGCGGCACAGGTTGCCGCTCATCAATTCCTGGATCTGCGCACGGTCGTGGGCGCGGCCTTCATTGGCCAGGCCCACGGCAGAACAGATCTGGCCGGGGGTGCAATAGCCGCACTGGAAAGCGTCGTGCTGGATAAAGGCCTGTTGCATGGGATGCAGTTGGTCGCCGTCGGCCAGGCCTTCGATGGTGGTCAATTCGGCGCCGTCGCACATCACGGCCAGGGTCAGGCAGGCATTCACGCGTTTGCCGTCACGCAACACGGTGCAGGCGCCGCACTGGCCGTGGTCGCAGCCTTTTTTGCTGCCCACCAGGTCCAACTGTTCACGCAGCAAGTCCAGCAAGGTGGTCCAGGGCAACACGTTCAGTTGGCGATCCTGGCCGTTGAGTGTCAGGCGTATCGGGTGGGCGACGAACGGCTGGGCCGCCGCGCCATTGGGGGTCGCGCTCATAAACACCTCACGGGTTGGTGTACGTCCGCGGCGTTCAGAAAAATCGCCGTCTTAGGGGTACGACTTCCCGGGGTTTTGAGCGTTCAAGATGATTGATCAGCGGATATTGAGCTGGGCTTTCAGGGTGTTTTGCGGCGGGTTGATCGAGGTATTGGTGAATTCGAACCAGCCCTGGGCCTGGACGTTCAGGTCGAACACATAGATGTAGCCCATCAAGGTGCCCACGCCGTTGCACGCCTCACTGATGTTGCCGACCTGGCACACCGCTGTGCGTTGCCCATTCAACTCCGCGCCGTTGAAGCGGCCCATGGGGCTGTTGCCCAGGCCGACTTCCATCACCGAGACCTGGGTGGGCCCGCGGTGCTCGCACATCTGGGTGGTGTTGACCCGCTCCGGGATCGCTTCGCTGCAGTTGGCCGACTCCACCTTGAACACCCGCACCTCGCTCAAGGCCGGTGCAGCCGCGCCCCATGCCGGTGCCGCGCCCAGCCACAGGCTGATACTGGCGATCAGAGCTAGACTCCACGGGTTGGCTTTTTTCATGCTGTCGGTGACCGGCTGTTGAACGTCGGCGCAGTATGCCTCAAGCCCATGCGCCACACAGCCTCGGCTGCTGGTATGATGCGCCGCTTTTTCCGATCCTCTCTGAAACCACAAGCGTTTGGCGCAGTTTGTGCTTTGACTTAGAGGTCAACAAATCACGACGCACACTAGCGTCACAGGGAGCCGGCATGCTGGAAAAGCTGTTTCAACTCAAAGCCCACAACACCAATGTGCGCACCGAGATTCTCGCGGGGATCACCACCTTCCTGGCCATGGCCTACATCCTGTTCGTGAACCCGAGCATCCTCGGCGAGACCGGCATGGACAAGGGCGCGGTGTTTGTCGCCACCTGCCTGGCGGCGGCCATCGGTTCGACCGTGATGGGCCTGATCGCCAACTACCCGATTGCCCTGGCACCGGGCATGGGCCTCAACGCCTTCTTCACCTACACCGTGGTCCTGCACATGGGCCACACCTGGCAGGTGGCGCTGGGCGCGGTATTCATTTCGGCGGTGCTGTTTTTCCTGCTGTCGATCTTCCGCATTCGTGAGTGGATCATCAACGCCATCCCCCTGCCTCTGCGCTCGGCGATTGCCGCCGGCATCGGCCTGTTCCTGGCGCTGATCGCCCTGCATAACGCCGGTATCGTGGTGAGCAACCCGGCCACCATGGTGGGCCTGGGCGACCTGAAACAACCGGCGCCGATCCTGGCCACCCTGGGTTTCGTGCTGATCGTCGCGCTGGAAGCCCTGGCCGTACGCGGCGCGGTGCTGATCGGCATCCTGGCGGTGACAGTTGCCTCCATCGTCCTGGGTTTCACGCCTTTCATCGGTGTGACCTCGGTACCGCCGTCCCTGGCGCCGACCTTCCTGCAGCTGGATATCAAGGGCGCGCTGGACATCGGCCTGGTCAGCGTGATCTTCGCCTTCCTGTTCGTTGACCTGTTCGACAACTCCGGCACCCTGATCGGCGTCGCCAAGCGCGCCGGCCTGATGGGCAAGGACGGCCATATGCCGAAAATGGGCCGTGCACTGATCGCCGACAGTACCGCTGCCATGGCCGGTTCCCTGCTGGGCACCTCGACCACCACCAGCTACATCGAATCGGCTGCAGGCGTGAGCGCCGGTGGCCGTACCGGCTTGACCGCCATCGTGGTAGCGATCCTGTTTTTGCTGGCACTGTTCTTCTCGCCATTGGCCGCCAGCGTGCCGGCCTATGCCACCGCGCCAGCCTTGCTGTTTGTGGCGGTGCTGATGAGCCAAGGCCTGGCCGAAATCGACTGGGACGACATTACGGTGGCAGCGCCGGTGGTGATCACCGCCCTGGCGATGCCCTTCACTTACTCCATCGCCAACGGCATCGCCTTCGGTTTCATCGCCTGGACCGCCATCAAGCTGCTTTCGGGCCGCTACCGTGAGCTGAACCCGGCACTGGTGATCCTGTCGATCCTGTTCGTGATCAAGCTGGGCTGGTTCAACGCATGACTTTTGACGCCGCAAGCTACACCGCTCAACTGCAAGACAAGGTCACGCGCCTGCGTGACCTGCTGGCACCGTTCGACGCGCCCGAGCCGCAGGTCTTCGACTCGCCGCTGCAGCACTTCCGCCTGCGCGCGGAGTTCCGCCTGTGGCGCGAAGGCGGCGAGCGCCACTACGCGATGTTCTCCCAGGAGGACAAGCGCACGCCGATCCTCATCGAAGAATTCCCCATCGCCAGCCAGCGCATCAACCAGTTGATGCCGCAACTCAAGGCCGCCTGGCAAGCCAGCGCCGCCCTGAGCCACAAGCTGTTCCAGGTGGAGTTCCTCACCACCCTGGCCGGCGACGCGATGATCACCCTGTGCTATCACCGCCCGCTGGACGAACATTGGCACACCGCCGCGAACAAATTGGCCGCTGAGCTGAATGTGAGCATCATCGGCCGTTCCAAGGGCAAGCGCGATGTGATCGGTCACGACTACGTGGTGGAGAAACTCGACATCGGTGGGCGCACCTTCAGCTATCGCCAACCCGAAGGCGCGTTCACCCAGCCCAACGGCACGGTGAACCAGAAGATGCTCAACTGGGCCTACGAAGCGCTGGGCGATCGCCCGGACGATTTGTTGGAGCTGTACTGCGGCAACGGCAACTTCACCCTGCCGCTGGCGACCCGCGTGCGCAAGGTGCTGGCCACCGAGATCAGCAAGACCTCAGTGAATGCGGCCCTGAGCAACCTGGATGAAAATGGCGTGGAGAACGTCACCCTGGTGCGCCTCTCCGCCGAAGAACTCACCCAAGCCCTGAACGAAGTGCGCCCGTTCCGCCGCCTGCACGGCATCGACCTGAAAAGTTACGAGTTCGGTAGCGTCTTCGTCGACCCGCCCCGCGCTGGCATGGACCCGGACACCTGCGAGCTGACCCGGCGCTTCGACAACATCCTGTACATCTCCTGCAACCCGGAGACGCTGGCGGCGAACATCGCGCAACTGCACGACACGCACCGGATCTCCCAGTGTGCAATGTTTGACCAGTTCCCGTGGACGCACCATATGGAGTCGGGTGTGTTGCTGACCCGCCGATAAACCTGCGAGGTAGGAGCGAGCTTGCTCGCGAAAAACGTCAACGATAACGCGTGCTTCCTGGATAAACGCGGTGCCTGTGAGTTTTTCGCGAGCAAGCTCGCTCCTACTGTTTATTCAAGTGTCTGTTGTCTCTGGGGGCTGCGGTACTTCCTTGCGTGGCCGGCCACCCTTCTTGCCATTGGCCCGGGCCGCTGCGGTCTTGGCCGCGCTGCTTTTGCGACCATTGCGCGATGCCACCAGGCTGGTTGCCAGGTCCATCAGCGGCTGGCTTGTAGCGATCAACCCAGTGATCGAAACATCCAGATCCTGCGCTTCACAGCTAATCGCCTTGCCACCGAACGTCACTTCCAGTTGCTGGAAATCCTTCTCTGAAAACCCTTCGAACTCCGGCAGGCCAGCCACCGGCAACACAACGCGGCTGCCATCGCTGAAGCCAATGGAGAGGCAATCGTTTTCATAACGTACGTTACTGGCGTTGGCGTACAGGCGTTTCAACCTGCGTCCTCGGGCGATTGCCTTGTCAACGTCGGCTTCAGTGAGAGGTACATAAGGTGTGACTTTGGCTTTTATGATTTTCATAAATTAATCCCCACGCAATCTGGCGCTCTTACCAGATTCAAAATAGTCCGTTGCGCTATGACATCGTGCCTGGCGCTGGCGATGACATAGACGCCGTGTCGAATGACCAATCCTGGAACCAACTCACCAGCGTCCCAATTCCAGGAATGATTCTCCAGGCAAACCGTCTGCAGTTTTTCCCACCAGATCCTGCGTGCCCGCGCCAAGTAGTGCCGCTGCATGATCGCCACGCGTATCTCCTTCAGAAGTGCTGTGGGTGGCCGCCTCCGTTCAGGCTCTACATCCCACAACTCAACTTCCCCATCCAGGAAACTGAAACGAAACCGCGCATCCCATCCCTTGCCCCTGACATGCACATGGGGCGGGCAATGCTCATCCCTGATAAACACCGAAATGACATAGCCTTTGTAAGCACCTACTCTCATCGTAACCCATCCGTTAGGTTATTTTCCGTCAGGTAACAATTTCCCTCTGCACACCCGACAACCGGCTCCTATTCCCGAAGCTGATTCACAGATTAGTAACCACAAAAAACCGGCGAATGCCGGGTTGTAACCAGGGATGCCAACGACTGGAACGACCCGGCCAATGCTCGAAAGTCCTCCTCGTTCAGCAACCTCGCGCAATACTTCAACCGAATGCACATCAGCCAGTGATCCAGCAATTGCATTGATTAAACGTTCGATCACCGAACAGATCCGCAGCCATCCATTGACCAAATTAACCAACCAGTACATTTTGACTCCACAACCAATAAGAACTGTGGAGAAGCCTCTATGCCGCCCATCGTGCTGGTGCTCAACGGCCCCAATCTCAACCTGCTCGGCACCCGCGAGCCTGCCACTTATGGCCATGAAACCTTGGCCGACATTGCCGCCCTGTGTGGTCGCAGCGCCGACAAGCTCGGGCTGAAGATCGAGTTTCGCCAGACCAACCACGAGGGCGAATTGCTCGACTGGATCCACGGCGCCCGCAACCGCTGCGCGGGTATTGTGATCAACCCGGCGGCCTGGACTCACACTTCGGTCGCGATCCGCGATGCCCTGGTGGCCAGTGAAGTGCCGGTGATCGAAGTGCATTTATCCAACGTGCATGCCCGTGAAGCCTTTCGTCATCACTCGTTTGTGTCACCGATCGCCCAGGCCGTGCTGGCCGGGTTTGGCAGCCATGGCTACCACCTGGCACTGGAACATTTCAGCCTGACGCTGAAGGGACGCACCTGATGAAACCACGCATTCTCGCGGGCCTGATCGGCGCCGGCATCCAGGCCTCACGCACACCGGCACTGCATGAGCAGGAAGGCGACGCCCAGGGCTTGCGCTACCTGTATCGCCTGATCGACCTGGAGCCGCTGCACCTGGACCTCAACGCCCTGCCGGAATTACTACGGGCCGCCGAGCTGATGCACTTCACCGGTTTGAACATTACTTACCCGTGCAAGCAGGCGATTCTGCCGTTGCTCGATGAGCTCTCCGATGAGGCCAGGGGTATTGGTGCGGTCAACACCGTGGTGTTCAAGGGCGGCAAACGCATCGGTCATAACACCGACTGCCTGGGGTTCGCCGAAGGTTTTCGGCGCAACTTGCACAACGTACCGTGCCAACGCGTGGTGCAGATGGGCGCCGGTGGTGCGGGCGCGGCAGTGGCCCATGCACTGTTGGCAGAAGGCGTGGAGCACTTGAGCATCTTCGATGTCGACCGCACTCGCGCCCAGAACCTTGCGGATAGCCTTGCCCAGCAGTTCGGCGTCGGTCGCGCTCAGGTCGGCAGCCACTTGGAAAGCGCCATGGCCGAGGCCGATGGCCTGGTGAACACCACGCCGATGGGCATGGCCAAGCTGCCCGGCACGCCTGTGCCTGCGGCGTTGTTGCGGGCTGAATTGTGGGTGGCGGAAATTGTGTACTTCCCGCTGGAAACCCAACTGCTGCGCGACGCGCGCGCCTTGGGTTGCCGTACCCTGGATGGCGGCAATATGGCGGTGTTTCAGGCGGTGAAGGCGTTTGAGTTGTTCAGCGGCGAAGTGGCGGATGCAGACAGGATGCTGGCGCACTTCCAGAGCATGAATATCTAGGGATGCAACCCCATCATGACAGCAGACGCAGAGCGTCCATGTCGGCATTCCCACGCAGAGCGTGGGAACGATCAGTTCTCAGGCTTGCAGGTAGCGCAACACCGACTCGCAAATCATCTCCCGATGGCGCTGCTTGATCGCCTCATCCGACAGCTCGATCTGGAAAATCTCGCTGAAGGTGTGCCGGTTGGACACCCGGTAGAAACTGAACGAGTTGATCAGCAAGTGCACATCCAGCGGCTCCAGCCCTTCGCGAAACAGCCCCAACTCAGCCCCGCGGCGCAGGGTCTCCCCCAACCCTTCCAGGATTTTGCTGTTCATCGCCTTGATGGTGTCGGTGCGCTTGACGTACTCGGCGTTGTGGATATTTTCGATGCTGACGATGCGCACGAAATCCACATTCTGGTCGTGGTGATCGAAGGTGAATTCCACCAGCCGGCGAATCGCCTCACGCGGCTCCAGGGCCGTGAGGTTCATGCGGGTTTCGGTGTTGCGGATATCGCCGTAGAGCTTCTCCAATACCTCGACGTATAACTGCTCCTTACTGCCGAAGTAGTAATAGATCATGCGCTTGGAGGTATGGATGCGCTCAGCGATGGCGTCTACGCGAGCGCCGGCCAGGCCCTGTTGAACAAACTCGACAATGGCTTCCTGGAGAATATTCTCCCGGGTCTTTTCCGGATTGTTCTTGCGACTCTTGCGCGGTGCGTCAGCTACCGCGGGGAGATCGGGACTCGAGATCATGGTGCGCTCACGGCCATTGTTGTGCAGGCGCTGATTATGGGCCGCGGCGCTCCCCGAAGGAAGCACCTGCCTTGCGGTTATAGCCGAGCCTGGCGTACCGCCCCACTGCGCGACTTGGCCATCGCCGCCAGACGCACCGCCACGTTGGCAGCGCCGTAGCCGGCATAGCCATTCTTGCGCTGGATGATCTCGAAGAAAAACCGCCCCTCGAACGCCTCGGTGTACACATGAAACAACTCACCGCCCTGGGCGTCGCGATCGTACAGCACGTTGTAATACGCCAACTCACTGAGGAACTCATCGTCGAAATCGAAGCGTGCCGCCAGGTCGTCGTAATAGTTGAGCGGGATATCCAGCAACGGCACACCGGCCTCTTTGGCCCGGCGTACCTCGGCAAAAATATCCGCGCAATCGAAGGCAATGTGGTGCACGCCCGAACCGCGATAGCTGGAGAGCGCGTGGGAAATCGCCGTGTTGCGGTTTTCGGAGATATTCAGCGGCAGGCGAATCGAACTGCAACGGCTGCGCAACGCACGGCTTTTCACCAGGCCGTAGGGGTCGGGCAGGACCACTTCGTCATCGGCTTCGAAATCCAGCAGGCTTTTGTAGAACAACACCCAACTGTCGAGGCTGTCGGCCGGCAGCGCCATGGCCATATGGTCGATGCGCAGCAAGCCGCCACTGGCGGGTGCAGCCGTTTGCAGGTTGAAATCGGTGTCGTACAGCCCGCCTTCGCTGGGGTCGACCAGGTAAATCAGGCTGCCATCCGGTGCACGCACGGCGGCCAATTCCAGCTCGTTGGGGCCGACCAGGCCGCGATAAGGCTGGCCCTTGTAGGCCACCGCCCGCTCCAGGGCCTTGGCACTGTCCTTGACCCGAATTGCCGTGGCGCACAGCGACGGGCCGTGAGCCTCGAAAAAGTTGTGGGCGAAGGAATAGGGTTCGCAGTTGAGGATCAGGTTGATGTCACCCTGGCGCAACAGGCTCACATTCTTGGAGCGATGCTGGCCGGCCCTGGCGAAACCCAGGCGCTCCAACCAGTGGGTCAGTTTGGCGCCGAGGCTTTCGTCCACGGCAAATTCAAGAAACTCGATACCGTCGTATTCGCTGGCCGCCGGAGTTTCAAACAGGATATCCACGGGCGCAGCGGGGGCTTCTTCAGCCAGGCGCTGACGGGTTTTTTCTTCCAGGTACAACAGTGACCGCAAGCCATCCGCCGCATTCGCGCGGGTCGGCGCAGCACGAAAACCGTCATTGAAAATTTCCAGGGACAACGGCCCGGTGTAGCCACTCTGGATGATCGGCGCGAGAAAGCCCGCCAGGTCAAATTCGCCCTGGCCTGGGAAGCAGCGGAAATGCCGGCTCCACTCCAGCACATCCATGGCCAGGATCGGCGCGTCGGCCATTTGCACAAAGAAAATCTTGTCGCCGGGGATCTGCGCGATGCCGCTCGGGTCGCCCTTGAGCGACAAGGTGTGGAAGCTGTCGAGCAACACGCCCAGGCTTGGGTGATCGACCTGGCGCACCAGGTTCCACACCTGCTGCCAGGTGTTCACATGCTTGCCCCAGGCCAGCGCTTCATAGCCGATGCGCAGGCCGCGCTTGCCCGCATGTTCGGCCAGCAGGCTCAGGTCATCGAGCAAAATACGTTCGTCGCCCACGCTGTCGGCCGAGGCGTTGCTGCACACCAATACCAGATCGGTGCCTAGCTCTTGCATCAGATCGAATTTGCGTTCGGCGCGTTCCAGGTTGCGCGCCAGGCGATCACGGCGGCAGCCTTCGAAGTCGCGAAACGGCTGGAACAGGGTGATGGCGATGCCGAGGTCGGCGCACATCTGCCGGACTTCCCGAGGGCTGCCGTCGTAATACAACAAGTCGTTCTCAAAGATCTCCACCCCATCAAACCCGGCGGCGGCGATGGCTTCGAGTTTTTCCGGCAGGGTGCCGCTCAAGGACACAGTGGCAATAGAACGTTGCATGGAAGACTCCCGGCAATTGTTGTTTGTGGCAAATTATTCGCCCCCAGCCTACCGGCAGCAATTAAAATGTACGAACCGGTTAGTTTTTGGTGCGATTATCGAACACTAAGCCCCTTTGGCGAATTGACGACTTTTTAACCACTGCGCACCATCGACCGGGCAATTCGCTCACGTAACAAAGACCCAGAACACACCATAAGAATTTCAAAAAACGGGTACAAACCTCATGCCTCTGCAAAATTCAGCCCTGGCCGCGCGCCCGGGCAACCCGCACGCCGGCATCGGCGACAAGATCCGCGGTGCCCTGGCCGTGGGTAAAACGCGCTGGGGCATGCTGGCCCTGGTGTTCTTTGCCACCACCTTGAACTACATCGACCGCGCCGCCCTGGGCGTGATGCAACCGATCCTCGCCAAGGAAATGAGCTGGACGGCGATGGACTACGCCAACATCAACTTCTGGTTCCAGGTCGGCTACGCCATCGGCTTTGTGCTGCAAGGCCGCTTGATCGACCGGGTCGGCGTCAAGCGCGTGTTCTTCTGCGCCGTGCTGCTGTGGAGCCTGGCCACCGGCGCCCATGGCCTGGCCACCTCGGCGGTCGGCTTTATGGTCTGCCGGTTTGTCCTCGGGCTGACCGAAGCCGCCAACTACCCGGCCTGCGTCAAGACCACACGCTTGTGGTTCCCGGCGGGTGAACGGGCAGTGGCCACCGGCATCTTCAACGCCGGCACCAACGTCGGCGCGATGATGACGCCCATGCTGCTGCCGTTGATCCTGCACGTGTGGGGCTGGCAGGCAGCGTTCCTGTGCATGTCGGCACTCGGCGGTATCTGGCTGGTGCTCTGGGGCTTGAAGTACTACAACCCGGAAGACCACCCCACCGTTAAACAATCCGAACTGGACTACGTGCAACAGGAAGTCGAGCCGGAACAACCCCGCGTGCCGTTCAGCCGCATCCTGCGCATGCGCGGCACCTGGGCCTTCGCCCTCGCCTACTCGCTCACTGCGCCGGTGTTCTGGTTCTACCTGTATTGGCTGCCGCCGTTCTTGAACCAGCAATACAACCTGGGCATCAACGTGACCCAGATGGGCATTCCGCTGATCATCATTTACCTCACCGCCGACTTTGGCAGCGTGGGCGGCGGGATCCTGTCGTCATTCCTGATCGGTCGTGGGATGAACTCGATCAAGGCGCGACTGTTGTCGATGTTGCTGTTCGCCTGCTGCATCGTCGGCGTGATCATGGCGGCCGGCTCCAGCCAGCTGTGGGTCGCGGTGTTTGCCATCTCCCTGGCCATCGGCGCACACCAGGCCTGGACCGCCAACATCTGGAGCCTGGTAATGGACTACACGCCCAAGCACATGATGAGCACGGTGTTCGGTTTCGGCGGCATGTGCGCGGCCATCGGCGGCATGTTCATGACCCAGATCGTCGGCCATATCCTCACGGTGACCAACAACAACTACACGGTGTTGTTCACCCTGATCCCGGCGATGTACTTCATCGCACTGGTGTGGATGTACTTCATGGCGCCGCGCAAGATCCCGACGGTAGACGTTTAACTAACGCCGCCGCTGCTGCCAGGCAGCGGCCAACCCGCTCATGCAGATCACCCCGATACCCACCACCGTGGTCATATCGGGGGTATGGCTGAACACCAGCCAGCCCAACAACCCCGCAAACACGATCTGGCAATAGCCAAACGGCGCCAGCAAGGCCGGCGCCGCGAAGCGGAACGCCTGGGTGAGCATCAGGTGCGCGGTCATCCCGCAGGTGCCCAGCGCCAGCATCATCACCGCGTGCCACAACGTCGGCACTTGCCAGAAGAACGGCACCATCGCACTCATCACCAAGGTGTTGCACAGGCCGGCGAAGAAGTTGCTGGTAGTCGGGCTGTCGTATTGGCTGAGGATGCGCGTGAGCAACTGGTAGAAGCAGAAGAACAGCGCCGAGCACAGCGGCAGCAGTACCGCCGGGGTAAACAGCTCGCCGCCGGGGTGGATAATGATCACCACGCCGATAAACCCGCAGATCACCGCCAGCCACTGGCCACGGGTCACGTGCTCACCGAGCAACGGCACCGACAGCGCCGTCACCAGGATCGGCGCAAGGAAGTTCACCGCTGTAGCTTCGGCCAACGGGATGTAATGCAGCGCTGTGGTGAAGAACAGGCTGGTGCCCAACAGGCATAACGCCCGCACCACCTGCATGCCCGGCCGCTTGCTGCGCAACACGCGCAAGCCCGATTGCGGCAGGAAGATCCCGGCCATCAGCAAGGTGTGCACCATGTACCGCGCCCACACCACCATCACGATCGGGTAAAACCCGGCCAGGTATTTGGACAAGGCGTCGTGGCTGGAGAACAGGAACGTCGCCAGCACAATCAGCAGGATGCCTTTGAACGGATGGTTGACGCCGGAGAGCGGGGTACTGACAGTCATTGAATTCTCTTGTGTGGCGAGCGGGACGCTGAGCGCTGAACCAAGTCGCGCTCAACCCGGTAATCTAGCAGCCGGGCCGGAGTCTGCCCCAAGAGCATAACCAAACACCGGGCGAACAGCGCACTAAATCGATGGATCCGAGTCCAACGCTGCACGCTCGCCCCGGCGTTGCACACTTTTTAACCAAGGCCTTGCCGCTATGAAAAAAATCCTCTTTGCCCTGTCTGCCCTCGCCCTGCTCGCCGCCTGCGATAAAACCCCGAAAGAAGCTCCCAAGCCCGCGCCCGCCTCCGTGCAAGCGACCCTGGTGCCCGAAACCCCGCCCACCGATAAATGGGTCGGCAAGTGGGTCGGCGTCGAAGGCTTGCACCTGACCATCGCCAAGGACGACAGCATTGGCCGCGGCCACTACCTTCTCACCATGCAATATGGCCTGGACGCCGATGACGCCGGCACCTTCAAAGGTGAGGCCGCTGAAGACGGCATCGCCTTCACCCGCCCCGACGGCCCGCAGTTGTTGCGCGCTGGCGATGGCGCTGCCACCGGCTTGAAGTGGCTGGCAGATAAAAAAGACTGCCTGATCGTCGCCACTGGCGAAGGCTATTGCCGTTAATACCGACCATAATCAATCACGGTTAGCACACAGAGGATTGCTCCCATGCTATGGAAAAAAGGCCGACGCAGCGACAACGTGGTGGATGCCCGTAACGACAGTGGCGGCGGCGGTGGCGGTATGCGCTTCGGCGGCGGCAAGGGCCTGAGCCTCACGGCCATCGTGCTGATCGTCGGCATTGGCTGGCTGACCGGCCAGGACCCGATGCAGATTCTTGGCCAATTGACCGGCCAGATGGAACAGGCGCCGTCGGTCAGCACCCAGCCGCGTCAAGCGCCGCCAGCCAACGATGAGCAAGCCGACTTTGTGCGCGCCGTGCTGGGCGATACCGAAGACACCTGGGGCCAGGTGTTCCAGGAAAATGGGTTGGCCTATAAGAACCCGAAACTGATCCTGTTCCGTGGCCGGGTGAACTCAGCCTGTGGTGGCGCCACCTCGGCCAGCGGCCCGTTTTACTGCCCGGCTGACCAGCAGGTGTACCTGGACCTGGATTTTTTCCGGGAAATGTCGCAACGCTTCCAGGCCGCCGGTGATTTCGCCCAGGCCTACGTGATCGCCCACGAAATCGGGCACCACGTACAAACGTTGCTGGGCATCTCGTCCAAGATCCAGGCAGCGCGCCAACAGGGTCGGCAGATGGAAGGCGACGGTGGCCTGCTGGTTCGCCAGGAACTGCAAGCCGATTGCTTTGCCGGCGTGTGGGCCAACCATGCGCAAAAACGCCTGAACTGGCTGGAACCCGGTGATATCGAAGAGGCCCTGAACGCAGCCAATGCCATCGGCGATGACCGCTTGCAGCAACAGGGGCAAGGACGCGTGGTGCCGGACTCGTTTACCCACGGCACCTCGGCGCAACGGGTACGCTGGTTCAAGACCGGCTTCGCCCAGGGCCAGATCACTCAATGCGATACCTTCGCGGCCAAGAGTCTCTAAATGATCAAACGATTGGGGTTGCTGCTGGGTGTGCTCGTGTCCTGTTGCACCTTCGCGGCTGAACACGGCGTCAAGGTGGTCAGCCCCGATCGTTTTCATCTGGAGGCCGGCGACCTCAGCCTCGGCGTGAGCCAGAACTGGGGCCAGCCGCTGCCCAAGGTCACACGCGCATTGATCATCGTGCATGGCCGCCTGCGCAATGCACAAACCTACCTGCAAAGCGGCATCGACGCCGCCGAGCATGCCGGGGTGGGCGGCAGTACGCTGGTGATCGCGCCGCAGTTTCTCAATCAAGCCGACGTGAAGCGCAATCACCTGGGCCACGAGGTAGTGCGTTGGAAGGGTAACGACTGGATGGCCGGCGAAGCGTCCACCGGCCCAGGGCAGATCAGCTCTTATGGCGCTCTGGACCAGATCATCAAGCACTTGGGCAACCGCAAACTGTTCCCGGCACTGAAAGAAATCGTGGTCGCCGGGCATTCCGGTGGCGGCCAAGTGGTGCAGCGCTTCGCCCTCACCGGCCACGACCACCCATTGCTGAATTCCGAGGGCATCCGCCTGCGGTATGTGGTGGCCAACCCGTCGTCCTATGCGTACTTCAGCCCGCAACGCCCGGTGACGTTCGACATTGCCAATTGCCCAGGCTTCAACGACTGGAAGTACGGCATGCAAAACCTGCCGGATTACGTGGGTGACCGAGGTGCCCAGCAACTGGAACAAGACTACGTCTCACGCGACATCACTTACCTGTTGGGCCAGCAGGACACCGACCCCAACCACCCGGCATTGGATAAAAGCTGCGAAGCCGAAACCCAGGGTGCGTATCGACTGCTTCGTGGCCACAACTACTTTGACTACCTCAAGCAGCGACATCCGCAGTTGGGCCACCGGCTGGTAGAAGTGCTGGGGGTGGGGCATGACGGGGATAAGATGTTTACCTCGCCAGAGGGAGAAAAGGTACTGTTCGCCCAGTAGCACCTGAAGGAACCCCATCAAAATGTGGGAGCTGGCTTGCCTGCGATGACGGACTGTCAGTTGATAAAGTGTCAGCTGACCCAACGCTATCGCAGGCAAGCCAGCTCCCACATTTGCTCTCTGTCGCCCGGCTTAGATCATTCGGCGCAGCGCCGCACAATCCTCGGCATGCCAATCCGCCAATTCCGGCCAAGGGTTCTCCGGCAAGTTCACCAACACCGTCCTGGTGCCCGCTGCCCGGCCACAATCCAGGTCAAAGCGATAATCCCCGACCATCACCATTTCGCGGGGTGCTACGTCCCAAGCCGCCGCCAGTTTCAGCAACCCACCGGGATCCGGCTTGTGCGGCGCATCATCGCGCCCCAGCACGTCCTCAATGGCAAAGCAGTCCGCCAGGCCTATCGCCTCCAGGGTGATATGGGCCAGCTCCCGCGCATTACGGGTCAGGATCCCCAAGCGATAACCGCGCCCAGCCAATTCGCGTACCAGCTCAACGGCACCTTCGGCCGCAATGGAACCCAGCGCCAGCTCGCGCTCATGCTCCAGCAACCAGGCATGTTTGGCCTCCGCGACATCTGCCGGCAATGCCGCGAGGTGCGTGAGAATGTCGTCTTCAGGCGGGATCTGCAGCGCCACGCGGATAGCCGCAAAATCATGCACCGCCACCGTGAGGGTGCCGTCCATGTCGAACACCCAGTGCTTCACGTCGCAGAGGCTCATGCCCAATCCTTGCGATGGCGAATCAAACCTTCCTGGGTCACCGACGCCACCAGTTGCCCGGCGCGGTTGTACACGCTGCCCCGGGAGAAACCCCGGGAGTTGCCAGCCCACGGGCTGTCCATGGCGTACAGCAACCAGTCATCGGCACGCAGGTCGGCGTGGAACCACAGCGCGTGATCGAGGCTGGCGACCTGCATGTCTTTCTGCCACACGGTCTTGCCATGGGGCAGCAACGAGGTGGTCAACAGGCCGAAGTCCGAGGCGTAGGCCAACAGGTATTTATGCAACGCCGGCGTGTCCGCCAAGGCACCGTCGGCACGAAACCACACGTACTTGACTGGGTCGGACGGCTGCGGGTTGAAGGGGTCTTTTTCGGTGACCGGGCGCACTTCGATGGGCTTGGGGCACAGCAGCTTGTCGCGCATGTGCTCGGGGATCAGGTGCGCACGTTGCTGGGTCAGCTCCAGCTCCGACGGCAGGTTTTCCGGGCCCACTACCACCGGCATGGTGGTCTGGTGCTCGAAGCCTGCTTCGTCGTACTGGAACGAGGTCGTGCAGGTGAAGATCGGATTGCCCTTTTGAATCGCGGTGACACGACGCGTGCTGAAACTGCCACCGTCGCGCACGCGGTCCACCGAATACACCACCGGCAACGCGGCATCGCCAGGGCGCAGGAAATAACCATGCAGGGAATGCACATGCCGAGCTTCTTCTACGGTCTGGCTGGCCGCCGACAGCGACTGGCCGAGCACTTGGCCGCCGAACAGTTGGCGAAAGCCCAGGTCCTGGCTGCGACCGCGAAAGAGGTTTTCCTCGATCGGCTCCAGGGTCAGCAAGTCCACCAGATCTTCCAATACTTGGCTCATTCAAACTCTCCTCAAAGCAAAACGGTATCTACCTGTAGGAGCGAGCTTGCTCGCGAAGGTCGTTAACGATGACGCAGCGCTTCTGGTTTACCGCAGCGCTCTTGCGTTCTTCGCAAGCAAGCTCGCTCCTACGGGTTTCTGTTGAGCATGACCGCCTGCTTATCCGTGCAGCGTGTCCAACCATTGGGCGCGGGTGATGCGGTACAAAACATGCGGGCGCAGCGGGTCACCGGCTGCGACTTTCGGGTGTTCAAAATCTGCCTGCGGATCGTAATGCATACCGATGGCCTGCATGACTTTTTGTGAGGGCAGATTGGCTTCAGTGGTGAAGGCCAGGATTTCGTCCAGTTGCAAGCGGTCAAAACCACAGCGCAACGCCGTCCAGGCCGCCTCACTGGCATAACCCAGGCCCCAATGTTCGCGGGCCAGGCGCCAGCCGATCTCCACCGCCGGGGTAAAGCCGGCTTCGAAGCTGACATTCGCAAGGCCCGTCAGGCCGATAAATTCACCGGTGTCCTTGCGCTGCAAAGCCCAGAACCCAAAGCCATATTCAGCAAAATGCCCGCGAATCCGGCCGATCAACGCTGCGCTCTCCAAGTGGCTCAATTGAGCCGGGAAGTAACGCATTACCTGCGGGTCGGCGCACATGCGCGCAAAGTCCGGCAGGTCGCTGTCGCGCCATTGGCGCAGCACCAAGCGTGCACTTTCCAATTCCAGTATCGGCTCCATGGGTCCCCCCTGCCTTGCCATGTGCGTGAGTGTACAGCGCTGTTAAGATCCTTCGCAGGTTCCCGTCAGAAAATCCCATGCCCTTGCCATTGATCTACCACGAAGACTACAGCCCTGAGTTCCCGGCGGACCACCGGTTCCCCATGGACAAGTTTCGCCTGTTGCGTGACCACCTGGTGGACAGCGGCCTGACCGAAGACAGCCAATTGCTGCGCCCGCCGCTGTGCCCGGCAGACATTTTGGCCCTGGCCCATGAACCGGGGTATATCGAACGCTACATGAGCGGCGGACTGCCCCGCGAAGACCAACGCCGCCTCGGCCTGCCGTGGAGCGAAGCCCTGGCCCGGCGCACGGTGCGTGCGGTGGGCGGCTCGATCCTGGCCGCCGAACAGGCCCTCGAACATGGCCTGGCCTGCCATTTGGCCGGTGGCACCCACCATGCCCATTACGATTATCCGGCGGGTTTCTGCATTTTTAATGACCTGGCGGTGATCAGCCATTACCTGCTGGCCAGCGGCCGGGTCAATCGCGTGCTGATCTTCGATTGCGACGTGCATCAGGGCGACGGCACCGCACGCATCCTGCACAACACGCCAGACGCCATCACCGTGTCGCTGCACTGCGAAAAGAACTTCCCGGCACGCAAGGCCCAGAGCGACTGGGACATCCCGCTGCCCATGGGCATGGGCGATGCCGACTACCTCAAGGTGGTGGATGACGCGCTCAACTACCTGCTGCCGCTCTACCAGCCGGATCTGGTGCTGTACGACGCCGGCGTGGATGTGCACAAGGACGACGCCCTTGGTTACCTCAAGCTGACAGACGCCGGCGTCGCCGCCCGTGATGAAAGCGTGATGCGCCACTGCCTGGGCCGCGACATACCGGTGATGGGCGTGATCGGTGGCGGCTATAGCAAGGACCGCCCCGCCCTCGCCCGCCGCCACGGCATCCTGCACCACAGCGCGCAGCGGGTATGGACGTCATCAGGCTGTCATTGAGTTGTGGGCGTTACCCACAATGCCTGTGGAACGACCTGTGGATAACTTGAGCGTAAGCGGCTACAAGCGTTTGACCGCATGGCCTGTAGGAAAGTGTACGTTTTCTGATCAGGCAGCGGCGTCGTGGTCGGGTAGAATGCTCGACCTATTCACATCACCGTAGCCCTGCCCATGCCTCAGACTTCTGCCCACCACGTCTCCATTATCGGCGGCGGCCCCGCCGGGCTGATGGCCGCCGAAGTCTTGAGCCAGGCTGGCGTGCGCGTGGACCTGTACGACGGTATGCCGTCGGTGGGGCGCAAGTTCCTGCTGGCAGGCGTGGGCGGCATGAACATCACCCACTCCGAGGCGTACCCGGCGTTCCTGTCGCGCTACGCCGAACGCGCGCCGCACATGGCGCCGCTGCTGCGCAGCTTTGGCGCCGAGGCGTTGTGCGAATGGATCCATGGCCTGGGTATCCAGACCTTTGTCGGCACCTCCGGTCGCGTATTTCCTACCGATATGAAAGCCGCGCCACTTTTGCGCGCCTGGCTCAAGCGTCTGCGGGAGCAAGGTGTGGTTATCCACACCCGGCATCGTTGGACGGGTTGGAATGACGAGGGCGATTTACTTATCCACAGCCCGGACGGCGAAAAAGTTGTCCACAGCGACGCTGTGCTGCTGGCCCTGGGGGGCGGCAGCTGGTCGCGATTGGGCTCCGACGGTGCATGGCTCAACCTGTTTGAAGGCAAAGGCCTGCCCTATGTGAGGCTGCAACCGAGCAACTGCGGGTTTGAAGTGTCGGCATGGAGCGAGTTGATGGTCAGCAAATTCGCTGGCGCGCCGTTGAAAAACGTCGCCATTGGCCTGGGGGATGACAAGCCTCGGCTGGGCGAATGCGTGATCACCGCCACCGGTATCGAAGGCAGCTTGATTTACGCCTTATCGGCGCCGATTCGCGAAGCGATCAACCGCGACGGTGCGGCCACGGTGCATATCGATTTGCTGCCCAGCAAGCCGCTGGACAAGGTGCAGGCCGCATTGGCCAAGCCCCGTGGCTCGCGGTCGATGAGCAAGCATTTGCACAGTCAGCTGGGGTTGGATGGCGTGAAAGCGGCGTTGTTGCGCGAGCTGACGCCTGCTGAACACTTCACCGACCCGGCGCAATTGGCGGTGGATATCAAGGCGTTGCCGCTGACGCTGGTGAGGACGCGGCCGATGGATGAGGCGATCAGCACGGCGGGCGGTGTGCCGTTTGAAGCGCTGGATGAGCGGTTGATGCTCAAGCCGTTGCCTGGGGTGTTTTGTGCGGGGGAAATGCTCGATTGGGAAGCGCCGACCGGTGGGTATTTGCTGACCGGGTGTTTTGCCAGTGGCCGGGCGGCTGGGATGGGGATGTTGGAATGGCTCCAACGCTGATCGTTCCCACGCTCTGCGTGGGGATGCCGCCAGGGACGCTCTGCGTCCAGCTTTAGGTTCGTGACGCAGAGCGTCACAGGATGCGCTCCCACGCGGAGCGTGGGAACGATCAAATGCGGCCGATGGATGAGGCGATCAGCACGGCGGGTGGTGTCCCGTTTGAAGCGCTGGATGAGCGGTTGATGCTCAAGCCATTGCCTGGGGTGTTTTGCCAGTGGCCGGGCGGCTGGGCTGGGGATGTTGGAGTGGCTCCACCGCTGATCGTTCCCACGCTCTGCGTGGGGATGCCGCCAGGGACGCTCTGCGTCCCACTTTAGGTTCGTGACGCAGAGCGTCACAGGATGCGTTCCCACGCGCGTGGGAACGATCAATCACTTCTTCTTACGCGGCCCAGTATTAAACACCAGCACCTTGCGCACCGGCTTGATCGACGGCTCAGCCGGGGCTACTTCCCCACTGTCCACCCACTTGCCCAGGTTGCGCTTGCCGCCACCGCCGGACGCCTTCGGCTTCTTCGGCTTTTTCGGTTTCTTCACCACCTGCCCGCTGGCATCGGTGTCCGGCACGCGGTGCTCCGGCTCGAAATCCGGTTCCATCTTGCGGGTGAGGGTCTGACGGGTCAGCATCTCGATGGCCGAGAGCATGTTCACCTCATCGGCACACACCAGGGAAATCGCCTCACCGGTGTTGCCCGCACGCCCGGTACGGCCGATACGGTGGATGTAGTCCTCGGCCACGATCGGCAGGTCGAAGTTGACCACCAGCGGCAGGTCTTCGATATCCAGGCCACGGGCCGCCACATCGGTGGCCACCAGGATCTGCACTTCGCTGGCCTTGAATCGGTCCAGTGCGCGTTGGCGGGTGGCTTGTGGTTTGTCGCCATGGATGCCGTCGGCGTTGATCCCCAGGCCCTGCAACTTGTCCACCAGCGCATCCACGCCGTTGCGGGTCTTGGCGAACACCAGCACTTGCTTCCAACGGCCCTTGCGCATCAGGTGCACAAACAGCTCCGGCTTGCGCTTCTTGTCCACCGGCACCACCCACTGCTTGACGGTGTTGGCGGCAACGTTGCGCGGGCTGACTTCGATGCTCAGCGGGTCGTTGAGCATCTGCCCGGCCAGCAGGCGAATGTCATCGGAGAAGGTCGCGGAGAACAACAGGGTCTGGCGCTTTTTCGGCAGCATGCGATAAATGTTGGCAAGCTCTTCGGAGAAGCCCAGGTCGAGCATGCGGTCGGCTTCATCCAGCACCAGGGTTTGCAGCTGGTTGAGCTTCAGCGCGTTCTGGCGGAACAGGTCGATCAGGCGGCCAGGGGTGGCGACCAGAATGTCGACGCCTTTGCGCAGCTTCATCATCTGCGGGTTGATGCTCACGCCGCCGTACACCGCGTAAGTGGTCAGCGGCAGGTGTTGGGCGTACTCGGCAACGCTGGCATGAACCTGCTCGGCCAGTTCACGGGTGGGGCACAGGATCAGCGCACGCGCCGAGTTGGCGGCGACTTTCGGCCCTTCCATGGTCAGCAGTTGCAGCAGCGGCAAGGCGAAACCTGCGGTCTTGCCGGTGCCGGTCTGGGCCGCGGCCATCAGGTCGCGACCGGCCAGCACTGCCGGAATGGCTTGCGCCTGCACCGGCGTCGGGGTCTGGTAGCCAAGCGTCTCAAGGGCGCGCAGCAAGGGTTCGATCAGGCCAAGGGTGGCGAAAGTCATGTAGTTACCGTAGGAAAAATTCAGCGCAAGGGCGTAATGCGCGGCAGTTTACCTTATTTCGGGTTTGGGCTTGCGCCATTGGGGCAGGCTGATCAGCAACACCGCGCTGATGATCACCAGCATTGCCAGGGCTTCTTCCAGGCCGATGCTCTCACCCACGAACACAATCCCCAGCAACACGGCGACGGCCGGGTTCACATAGGCGTAGCTGGTCGCCGCCGCCGGGCGTACGTGCTTGAGCAGGTACATATAAGCGTTGAAGGCGATGATCGAGCCGAACACCGTGAGGTACGCCAGGGCCAGCCAGCCCTCCAACGGCGGCATGGCCTTCAGGTGCTCGCCAGACAATGCGCTGACGATCAGCAGCGCCACGCCAGCCACGAGCATTTCCGCGGCGCTGGCCATGGCGCCTTGGGGCAGCGGCAAATGGCGGCTCCACACCGAGCCGAAGGCCCAGGACGCCGCCGCCATCAACAGCAACACCGCGCCCAGTGGGCTCGACTGCAAGGTACTGCCCATGTTGAGCATGGCGATGCCGATGATCCCCAGCAGCACGCCTGCCCATTCCAACCGCGTATTACGCGCGCCCCAGAAAAAACCACACAGCAAGGTAAACAGCGGCACCGTCGCCACCGCCAGCGCCGCCACGCCGGACGACACGCCCATATGTTCCGCCACGCTGACGCCACCATTGCCCACGGTGAGCAACAAAATGCCGATCATCCCGGCAGCCTTCCACTGCGGCCAGGTCGGCGCCGGCACCCCGCGCCATCTGAGGAAGCCATACATCAATACCCCCGCCGTGCAAAACCGAATCCCCGCCAGCAACAGCGGCGGCCAGTACTCCACGCCGATACGGATCACCAGGTAGGTGGAACCCCAGATCACATACAACGCAAAAAAGGCGGCGATCAACGGTAAGGGAAAGCGACGTGGGCCAGGCATTGGGCGGCTCTATGGCAGGAAATGGGAGACTTATTCTAGAAACGAAGGTGGATAAACTTAAGTTACAAAACCTGTTTAAAACGCCAATACACTTCTCAAACCATGGTTATCAAGGCTATAAACCGTGCTTTCGAAAGCCACGCGCAACCGGAGCCTTATCATGGACAAATACGACCGCATGCTCCTTAGCGCCCTGCTTGAAGATGGCCGTGCTTCCTACGCGCAACTGGCGCGCACCGTGAACCTTTCCGCCCCCGCCGTGGCCGAACGCGTGGCCAAGCTTGAGGCCAGCGGCGTGATCACCGGCTACCAGGCCAAGGTGGATTTATCCAAAGTGGGCTTGCCGGTTCAATGCGTGATTGAGTTGCGGCTGACCAACCATGGCAGCCAAAAGGTGTACGACGCCCTGGCGGAGATACCCGAACTCACCGAATGCCACCGCGTCACCGGCGACCCCTGCGTGATCATGCAAGCGGCGGTGGGCTCGATGCCCGAGTTGGAGAGCCTGATTAATCGGGTAGCGAAGTTCGGCTTCAGCAAGACCTCTATTATTTTGTCCAGCGCCATAGAGCGGCGGGTGCCGTTGGGGCAATTGGAAGCCAATGGGAAAAATGCTGGCTGAGCGATCGTTCCCACAGGGATCGCGTACTGCCCGAGCGACGCGGTCAACTGTGGGAGCTGGCTTGCCTGCGATGGCGTCAGTGGCCTCACCGAAGAGTCGAACGCTGGACGATCAAATCGACTATCTGCTCGATGGTCGTGATGTGATCCCAATCCTCCTGCGTCGCTTGCAGCTTGAACTGCCACTTGATCTACATGACAAAGCAGGTCACGTCGTCATCAATGATGTCGAAGTCATGGATGAAATCGGTGTGCTCCGTCACTTCGCTTCGGTCGATAAAACCGATGATATCCACGAACAGCTGGATCACTTTTTCGCTGATGTCGGCTCTGGCCAGGCTACCTTCCATTTCTCGCCTCATAGGCACACTTAACAATACTGACCAGGTCAAAGACTGCAAGCCCGGCAGCGACGAAGGGCATGCCTCGCCCGATGATGCCAAATACCCGCACCGTGCCAAACGTTGCCTTTGCCATTCTGTCCATGGTGGGTTGCCTGATCAACGTACGAGGGAAAAAGCGCATTCCGATCAGGCTAGCCAGGTTCGTGGTTTTGCTGGAGCCGACGTGAACCCAAGCACCCACCGCAATTTTGCTTATGGGTATGCCCGCCGCGTCAGTGATCACTGTGGCTGCCGTGAGGCCGTAGTGTTGCTGTGTACATTTCCAGAGTTCATCAAACGTCGTATCGGGCGCAACGGGGTCAGCGTGAATCGGCTTGAGTAACTGGTAATGAGGGCCATGACTCCAACCTGGCAAACTCGGCAACACCATGACTGCCGGGCAGCTTGTCATCGTGTTGCCCACATGAAACGCCATGCTTGAACTGGAACCCAGATCAATGCCATTTGATTCAAGTTCCAACTTGCTTCGCATGATCGCTGTATGAAGGTCGCTTTCCTGCATGTTCTTTGTCCCTGTGCGTGAATGACACACAGAATGGTAGGTCGCAGTAAAACGTGATGGATGAGTAAAGAAGAAAACCAGAAAGGTCCTAACTCATAGCCGGATTTGACCTACCGACCATTCAGCGCTCAGGTGCCTTGTTTGCGTCGGATTCGGTAGCCAGTCTCGCCCTGTCATCGAATGCTTGGTGACCGGACGTGCAAGTCCGACGCCCAGGCCCACGCATCGGACGGAGTGATGAGATGCGTTGGGTGGAGATGGCGAAGGGGATGGTGGGCCAGGCGTTGGAGTGCCCACAGCCTCGATAAACGACGCATAACCCAAGTGTGAGCCGGGCTTGCCCGCGATAGCGGAGGGTCAGGCAACAAATGGCTGGCTGATACGCCGCTATCGCAGGCAAGCCAGCGCCCACATGGGAACTCCAGTGTTCTTGAGGCAGTAGCCGGATCAGAACCCGCGCTGTTTGCTGATCGTTCCCA
>NZ_FPJI01000012.1:0-226178 GCF_900119355.1 Pseudomonas sp. NFPP02 | reverse complement strand
TGATAGGCCGTCACCGCGCCCATCGGGTCTTGCTCGACGGTCAGCCGGCCCTGGTCGTCGTAGGATTTAAAGTGCGTGGCGCCGTCCGGATCAATCCTCTGCACCAGCCGCGCCCGCTGGTCATGGACATACACCTCCTGGCTACCATCGGCGTTATGCACCGTGACACGCCCGTCATCGCCCCAGGCATAGCGCGTGTCCATCTGCGAAAAACTCGTCCAATGCCGCACGCAGCGAGCCGCCTTGCCCGCGCCTTCCCACGCCCAGAAGAAACTCGCCCCACCGGCTAACTGCCGCTCGACAATGACGTGCTGATCGTCGTACCGATAACGCTCGCTTTCACCGACGGCATTGGTCGCGCAGACCAGTCGGCCAGCTTCGTCATAGGCGTAGGAAACGATGTTCTGCTCGGTTTCCCAAACGTAGGGCTCACGCCCTTTGGCGCGATGCACCTGGTAGTCCACCGCCACGATGCGATCCCGCTCATAACGCAACAGCAACGAGCGCCCCGCGCCGTTATCCAGCCGCTCAATCCGCCCTGAACGATCCCGGCAAAGGCGCAGCCGGTTGTCATACGCATCGCTGATGGTTGTCAGCACACCGTCGCGAAAGTGGTAGAAACGCGAGGCTTGGGCCAGCACCAGTTCATCAGGCGCCGAACCCAAGTAGATCGCCGCTTCCGCCAGGCTATTGGTGATCGCGGGCCGAGAATCGGTGGGCAAGGGCAGGGTAGTCGAGCGGTTCTCATGGTCAGTCCACACCACCGAATCGCCCGACACCACCAGCCGATGGGCCAGCCCATGACTCCAGCCAAACCCCAACCCACAATCCACATCCACAGCACTGGTGCGGTACAACCGCGTCCACTCAAACGGTAAAATCCCATCCAGCGCGCCATCGGTGAGGGTCAGCAATTCCTCGCCGGTGACCATCGACACCGGACAACCGTGGGTGACGGTTTTATCCGCAGGCGCCGCCGCATCCCCCTTCGGGTTCGACGCCACAGCCGGCACATCATCGACAGGCTCCTGACGAACCAACGTGGTGCGCTGGGTCTTGCCGCGCACCATCGACACCGGGTTCGAAACCAGCGTGTCGCCTGCCTTCAACGGCACCACTGGCACCGCCTTGACCGGCGTCGCCGCACTGCTCAGCAACACCGGCTTTGCGGCCTCCACATGGGGCTCCAGCCGAGGCCCCGCCACCTGCTTGGCCAGCAATTCCAACAACGCCCGCGCCCGCCCGGACTTGACGCCACTAAGCATCTGAGCACCCAGGCGCAGCTGCACCCCAATGCCTCGCGTGGCCCAGATCAGCAGCAAGTTGATCAGCACTTCGCCGGTGATTTCACCCAGCAGTTCGTACATGTCGGGTGGCGGCAGCATGCGTACCCAGGCCACCAGCGCCGACAGGTAGATAAACAACAGCGGCTCATCACTGAGTACCAGCAACCCCTTGGCCAGCGTGTCTTTGCCCAGCTTGAGCAGCGCATTCAGCTCGGCCTCGGACAGGTATTTCAGCAACGTTTCGCTGTTGGTCTTGAGGTTCGCGAGCAGGTCGTACAGCTCGGTGATGTTGTCCCACAGGTTATAAAGCGCGTTGCCCAGCCCGGCAGCAAAGGCCATGCCCTGTAAGGCACTGCGCTTGTAAGCCGGCGCTTTGGCAAAGTCTGCCCATCGAGGCTTGAAATACTCGGCCCATGCCGTGCGCAAATCCGCTTCCAGCCCGGCGATCACAGACTCATAGGACGCATACAGCGCCTGGACGTGAGCCTTGGAAACGTTGGGGTAAAAGGTGATTTCGTACTGTTGGTCGCGGGTACAGTCGCTGACTTCAAGAATGCCGCTGGGGCCAATGGTCCGATGCAGTGGCGCGCCTACCGGGCTGCCGTCCTGTGCAACGGCTTGCAGCCTCACGGGCGTGTTGCCGATAGGCACGAACTGCGTGCTTTCGAACAGATGCACCAGCGTCAGCCCACCCTGGGCTTTGCATTGAGCGACGGTGCGGCTGGGTTTGTCGGAAGAGATCGGCGCGACCAGTGCGACGTCTTCCCCAACCTTGAACACCTGCTCCACGCTAAGTGCCGAACCACTTAAAAAGCTGTCGGTCCACTTATCAAAGGTATTCAGGCAGGTGCGGAAGTCCGCGAATACGCGCTCAACCTTCGGCGCTTCGGGATCCATCGGCACCAGCATCAGGTTGGCCAGCACCGAGATCAAGAGACAGCCCCATTCATCAGGGCTCTAACGAACACCAGCATCTGCAATCCCTCGCACTGTTTGATCAGGCGAGGGACTTTGCAGCGGTTGTCAGGTAAAAGAAGTCGGCGTTATGCGCGAAAATAGCGAGGAAATTTCGTCTTAACTTCAGTTAAACCGAGGCTTGGTCGTAGGAGTCGGATTACAGCTGGAACAGTCTTACAACTTCAACTGCCCAATCGCCTTGCTCAACTCCCCGGCCAACGTCGCCAGTTCATTGCTGGTAGTCGCCGATGCCACGGTTTGATGTACGGTGTTTTCGGTCACATCGCGAATGCTCACCACGGCGCGGTTCATCTCTTCGGCAACATGGCTTTGCTGCTCGGCGGCCACGGCGATCTGGGTGTTGCTTTCGCGCATCTGTGCCACGGCCCCGGTGATTTCAGCCAAGGCCACACCAGCTTCCTGGGCCTGCTGGACGCAGTCATCGGCCTTGAATGAGCTTTCCTGCATAAAGTCCACCGCGTCGCGGGTGCCGGCTTGCAGCGCCGAGACCATGCGCGTGATTTCGTCGGTGGAGCTTTGCACACGCTTGGCCAAGTTGCGCACTTCGTCGGCGACTACCGCGAAACCGCGACCCATTTCCCCGGCGCGGGCGGCTTCGATGGCGGCGTTGAGGGCGAGCAGGTTGGTCTGTTCGGCGATGCTGTGGATCACCCCGACCACGCCGTTGATTTTCTGGCTGTCTTCGGCCAGTTTCTGGATCATTTCGGCGGTCTGCTGTACCCCAGTGGACAGCCCGGCGATCGAACGCTGTACCCGGGTGACCACGGCCTGGCCGCTGCCGGCGAGGGTGTCGGCGGACTGCGACAAGTCACGGGTGGCGCCCGCGTGCTGGGCGATGTGGTAGACGGTGGCGGTCATTTCGTTGATGGCGGTGGCGGCCTGGTCGGTTTCGCTTTGCTGGCCCAGCATGCCGTGTTGCACCTCGTTCATGCTGCTGGCCAGGCGTGCGGCGCCGTCGTCCAGTTGCCGGGCGGTGCGTGCCACGGTATTGACCACGCGCTGGTAACCGGCTTGCATGGCGTTGAAGGCGCTGGCCATCTGGCCGACTTCATCCTTGCAGGCCAACGGCACCCGCGCCGACAGGTCACCAGTTTTTTCAACGTGCAGCATTACATCCTTGAGGGTGTTGAGCTGACTGAGCAGGAAGCGGATCAACAACTGCGAGGCGCCGAGCATGGCCAGCATCAGGACTGCCACGGCAACGGCGTAATTGGCGAAGCGTTCACTGAACACCTGGCTCAGGCTCGGCGCGTAGGCGAGGACTGCGACCTGCTGGCCGTCGGCCCGGCTGATCACCTCGGCGCCGATCAGCGGGTTTTCACCGAACAACGGCATAGGGTTGAGTTCAGTCCAGCCGTTGGCAGTGTTCAGGGCGGGCAGGTCCTGGGGGATCTGGCCTTTGGAAAATGCGAGCCAGTGCTCACCAGTGGGCAAGGTTCTGTCAGCTGGCCAGGCGCTGAGCAAGCGTCCTTGGGCCTGGGCCGATGCTTGCGACGCCTGGCTGCGCGCCTGTTGTTCAAGCTGTACCGCGTACAGCACCAGCAGCAGGGTGGTGATGAAGGCGACCGCGTTGACGGCCCAGAATTTGTATTTGAGCGAGATATTGCTAAGCCAGGCACCCATGGAAGGTTTTCTCTGATAGCGGAAACGGTATTGGCAAGGTGCCATTATTGTGCCGCTATTCAGAAAAGCGCTTTTGACATGGGTCAATGCGCCGCATTAGTCGATGGCAGGCAAGCCGAAAAAGCGGCGGGCGCAGGCGGTGCTGTGCAACGCCAGATCTTCCATCGTTTCGTTACGGTGCAGGGCCACTTCGCGCAGTACTTCGGGCAGGTATGCCGGCTCATTGCGACCATTCTTCGGCTTGGGGCGCAGGGTGCGTGGTAGCAGATAGGGCGCATCGCTTTCCAGCATCAGACGGCCTCGGGGAATATCCCTGACCAGTGAATGCAGGTGGGTGCCACGGCGTTCGTCGCAGATCCAACCCGTGATGCCAATGTGCAAATCCAGGTCCAGGTAGCTGAACAGTGCTGCCTGTTCGCCAGTGAAGCAGTGCACCACGGCGGCTGGCAGGTGGTCGCGGTAGTCCTTGAGGATCTCCAGCAGACGCTGGTTGGCATCGCGCTCATGGAGAAACACCGGCAGTTGCAGTTCGACGGCCAGGGCGAGGTGTTCTTCGAGGACTTTTTCCTGCTGGGGGCGAGGGGAGAAGTCCCGGTTGAAATCCAGCCCGCATTCACCCACGGCGCGCACTCGGCTGTCGCCCAGCAAGCTGCGCAGGTGTTGGGCGCTGTCGCTGTTCCAGTCGCTGGCAGAGTGAGGGTGAATACCGGCGGTGCTGAACAGGCGCTGGCCGCTTTCGTCGAGCTTTACACACAGTTGCAGGGCCTGTTCGCTGCCCTCGACGCTGGTGCCGGTGAGTACCAATTGCTGCACGCCAGCGGCGTAAGCGCGTTCGAGAACGGCCGTGTGCCTCTCGTCGAAACTGGGGTTGGTCAGGTTGACGCCAATATCAATGAGTTGCATGGTGCTATCTCCGCCTGCGGCCGGAAAGCATATCAGAGCTGTAGATTGATAAGAAAAACCAAGAACTACAACGCGTTAACGCTGTCTTTGAACGTCGCAAGCGACATTGTGGTGGGCCGATTGCTTACCACCGTGGCGCCGTTGCACGCCTTGCCAGCGCATAAAGCGCTCTGTTTCTGACCACCAGCACGTCGTTATTCGCGAAGGTGCTGGCCAGTTTTCTTTTCGGAGAGCGGATGATCCGACCCTCGGCGTTGCTTATGTTGTGCCTGACGTTGCTGCTGCCCATGGCGGCGGTCGCACGTCTGGATGGGCCGCTGCAAGTGGCCAAGCCCGGCAAGGTCCGCGACCTCGCGCAAATTCGCTCCAGCCGCACTCTGCGCGTATTGGTCAACCAGAGCCGCAACAGTTCCGGTGAAGTGCAGGGCCAGGCCATCGGTGTCGAATACCATCGGTTGCGTGCCTTCGAGCAGTACCTCAATGGCCATGCCCGTGATGGGCAGGCCATCAATCTCAAGATCATCCCCAAGGCCAAGGACCAGTTACTCGGCGCGCTGGCCCGTGGCGAGGGCGACCTGGTGGCGCCCGGTGAGTTGCTGGACGTGAAGGGCGTGCACAAGGTCAGCGCCAGCGACCCGATTGTCAGCGATGTGCCGTTGTGGCTGGTGGGCGTCAAGGGTGAACGACGCTTTACCAGGCTGGAGCAACTGTCAGGTCGCACGCTGACGCTGACCACGGGCAGTGCGGCGGCGGATGCCATCAGTCAGGTCAATCAAAAACTGGCTCTGCACAAGCGCCCCCCTGTGAAAGTCGAATGGGTTGACCCCAGCCTGGCGGTGGAAGACGTCCTGGAGATGGTGCAGGCCGGGATTTTTCACCTGACGATCGTGGAAAAACCCATTGCCCAACGCTGGTCGAAAATTCTGCCCAAGTTGCGCTTTGACAAGCAGGTGGTGATCAGCGAGCCGGGCGACGAGTTCTGGTTTGTGCGCCAGGATGCCTCGATGCTGCGCGCCAGCATTGATCGGTTTCTCAAGACCTATCACACGCCTTCCGACCAGGATGTGGCATTCCAGCGTATCTATCGACGCCTCTACCAGGTCCGTAACCCGTTGGCGCGGGCTGACCGCCAGCGCCTGGAAAAACTGCGCCCGGTCCTGCAAAAACATGCACGTGAGCAAGGTATGGACTGGCTGAACCTGGCGGCGTTGGCGTTCAAGGAGTCTTCCCTGGACCCAGGCGCACGCAACAGCGGCGGCCCTACCGGCCTGATGCAGATCACGCCGTCGGCGGCCCAACGGGTGGGGGTCAACAATATCGAGACGCTCGACAATAATGTGCAAGCGGGGGCACGTTACCTGGCGATGATCCGCCGCAAGTTTTTCGCCAGCCCCAAGCTCAATGAGCGTGAGCGCATGGCCTTTATGCTAGCGGCGTACAACATGGGGCCGGAGCGAGTACAGGGCATGCGCACCGAGGCCAAGCGCCGTGGGCTTAACCCCAATCAGTGGTTCTTCCAGGTTGAACGCATTGCCATGGAGCAGGTAGGGATGGGCGGCGTCAGCTATGTTAATAGCGTCAACAAGTATTATTTGGCGTTCGATCGGCAGCGGGAGTCCCTGGAGCCGCCCGCGGCTAAAATTGCATCGCGTAAATAATCGAATTTTTAGATGTTAATTAGGCAATATTTTGGCTTTTATCATTGTTTAAACTGATTAATATAGCGGCCAACCAACCCCTACCTGGAAAAGGATTTACCCCCATGAGCCCAATGATTACCCGTGTACTGTCCACTCGCGCCGGTTATGGCCTGACTATTCTGCGCATTTTCGTCGGCATCATCTTCGCTGCCCACGGTTCGCAAAAACTCTTCGGCTGGTTTGGCGGTGGTGGTCTGGCGGGCACCGCACAATGGATGGAAAGCATCGGCCTGGCGCCGGGCACGCTGATGGCGCTGCTGTCGGGCGGTACCGAGTTCTTCGCCGGCCTGGCCCTGATCATCGGTTTGTTGGTTCGCCCTGCCGCATTGGGCCTGACCTTCCTGACACTGGTGGCGATTTTCTCTGTACACATCCACAACGGGCTGTTCATGGCCAACAACGGTTATGAGTTCGCACTGGCGTTGCTCGGCGGCGCGTTGGCGGTGTTGTTGGAAGGTGCGGGCAAATTGTCTGTCGACCGCGCGATCACTCACTGATCGTTTAGCAAGCTGTACAGAAGGCCCGCTGATGCGGGCCTTTTCGTTGCCCGGGATTCTTGACACTGCCCCACCGGCTTCTCTAGGATGCTGCTCATGCGCCGATTTAAACAGCTAATTGCGGGGCGCCACTGGGACTCAATGCAGCCCGACAGAAGCACGCTTGCTCACGCAGGGCGTTCTTCGAAATACCGCTAAAGCGCTGGTTCGGTGTTGCCTCTCACCTGCCCGCAGACTTTTGAGGCAGAGACACGACACGATGAATGCACTGCGCCCTCTCATACGCTTGGCCCCGATCACCGCGGACCTGACTCAACGCAATCCGAAAATCCTTCTGGGCGGTAAGCACCAGCCGACGCTGCTGCGTTATCTGGACGGCTGGCCACGCCGTTCCGGTCGACCTTCGGCGTTCCTGATCCAGTTTGTTGAAGACGGCGATTCCCTGGCCCGTTTTGCCAGCGATAGTTTCGATCTGGCAGTGATCCAGGCACCGAATGCCAGCAACGCCGTTGAGGTGATCCATCAACTGACACGCATTGCCCGCCAAGGCCTGATTACCCGTCGCTGAGCGAGTGGTGATAGGCCGCCAACGTAGATGTTCGACGCCTTCGCTGGTATAGGAAAAGTACCCAGGCAATCAGGCACAGCAGCAGCGGTATTGTGGCGACCATCAGCCATTGCAGATATCGTTCGAAACGCAGCAGCGGGGCGTATGCCTGGGTCTTGAGCGCCTGCAACTCGATAGGCAATTGCAGGCGCTCTTTGTTGAGTGCCTGCAACTGGGTAGTGGTATCCACGGCTTGGGTCATGAGGCTGGTGTGGGGTGGGTTCAACCTGCGCCATGCTTGTTCTGTCTGCTCAAGTCGTCGCTCCATCGCAGTCGCACTTTTGCGATAAGCCTGTGCGGCTTTGTCGCGCATGTGTTCTAGCCTGCGCAGTGGTTGGCGCATCACACGGGATTGAATATTTCTGAGTGCCTCGGGCGCCGCCAGATTATCCAACGTGTTCAATACAAACTGCGCGTTGCCGTTGGGTAGGGCGTTGTTGAGCGTGTCCGCGAGCAAGTCCGTGTCGGCCACGATCACCATCTGGATCTGTTCTGCCCTCTGCAGCCCGGGCGGCTGGCCCTCCAGGCCGTCGGGAAACGCTGAATAAGCGGGCCCGTCAAGGCGGGCGGCGATGACATGGCGCTGTCCTGAAGTCGCTGATTCATCTATGAGTGAGTCGAACGTGGTAGCGGAAGCAAAGCGTTCTGCGTCCACCAATGCCGATTGGCGTGAGCTCAGCAGAAGCGGGGTCAACAGCGAGCGGCTTTTGGGGGCCAAGGAGAGCGCGCCGCTGCTCGATACGATGACCGAATGCAGTCCCCAGGTGCTGATATCCGACCTGGTCATTGCCTGCCTTGGCAGATGTAGCCTGGCCGGGTGCAGTACCGCGGGCATTCCGGTGCCGGGCGTTGCTGATGAGGCATAAAGATTATCGACCAGCAACTTGTCCGCAGGCATCTGGATACCCCATGCGGTCAGCAGCGCATCCAGCCTGGCGTTTGTGGATATGGCGTCGGCGCCTATCTCGCTCACCGGGTCGATGAACATCATCAGCTTGCCGCCTTTGAGTACCCATTGCTCAAGGGCATATAGGGCTCGACCAGATAGAGCGTGTGGCTGTACAACCATCAGTGTGTTCATGGAGGGCGGTACTTGGGTGATGTTCGCTGCCAATTCCACCACACTGAATTGCTCGCGCATCAACTCCAGTAACCCACCGGCCGATTTGTCCAAGGGCAGTCCCGACAGTAGGCCAACAGTGGGGCGATCAGGGTGCATCAACTTGTAGATCAGGTGGCTGATTTCATACTCGAGCAATGATTCATGCTCAGGGCTGAACGCTTGGATGCGTTGGGCGCCCTGGCCGGCACGCGTACCGATAAGGCCAAGGAATCCTTGTGTGTCATCAAGGCCAAACAAGCTGGCTTTATAGGCGTCCTCAGAGAACGGGGTGGGGTTGATAATATGTAAGTTGATCATGCCGTTGGCAGCTTTTTCGAATTCCTTGAGCAAGTCTTCCACGCGCCGGCCATAACGTTTCAATACCGGTTTTTTTTGCGGTGCATTGAGGGTGTTGAAGAAATATAAGTCCAGTTGGCTTTCAAGTGAAACGAGTAATTGCCGCGCCGATGGCGATAGGGTGTGGGTGTTTTCTTGGGAAAAGTCCCAACGGACAGTTGGCAGTTTGGGTACCCAGACTAAATTGAATGCCAGAAACAGTAGTGATATGACGATCAATGTCATACCCGCGCGAAAAGCGGATCCCATCAGTGGCGTTCCTATGTCAGCTGTTTCTGTAGTTGAGTGTGAGGGTGGTCGCAAACAGAAAAGCCAAGATCATGCTTATGAAGTACAGGCAGTCATGCAATGTCAACTTGCCGTTATCCATCGCGCTGAAGCGGGAAATCGGATCAAGGGATATCAAACTGTCGATAATCCATATGGGGGTCTGCTGTTCCAGTGCATCCAACATTGAAGATATCCCACTGGCGGCCAGCAACAAGCACAGCGTCAAGAGGGAAATCATAACGCGTTGGTTCGTCAGCACACAGGCAAAGCAACCTACAGAGAGATAGCTTCCCGCCAATAACCAACTGGCGAAGAACTGTGATGCGATAACGGTATTGTCGGGGGTGCCAAGGTAATTGACAGCCATCACCCAAGGGAAATTAAGCATCAAAGCGATGCCACAGACGATCCATGCCGCCATAAACTTTCCAACCACTCGCTGCGTCGGAGTGACGGGTAAGGATTTCAATGTGTCGCAAAAGCCGGTATTGGATTCGTCTGACCATAACTGCGTCGATAAAATCGGTACCAGTAGCAGATAGAGCCAAGGATGCAGTTCGAAGAACGCCTGCAAATCGCTGCTGTTTTGTTCCAGCCAGTGATGGCTGTGCAACCCCAGCGTCGCACCCAGCACGAGAAAAACCGCCACACTCAGATAAGTGCTCGGTGACGAGGCAAAGCTGGCGAGTTGTCGTTTGAAAATGATGGCTAGCAGTCTCAAGGATTTACCTCATGGCTCAGATGGTGAACGACATCGTTCAGGCGACCCGGCTCCAGATTCATTGACGTTATGTTCCAGCCACGGTGGGTGATGAGCGCGTTGATTGAAGGGAAGATGGAGTGCCCGGGCATGGCCAGAACAGTCACCTTGCCGGGGGCATGCCGGTCTTCTTCGATGCCTGCGACGCCAGGTAATACGGCAAGCGCCAGCAAATCCAGCGGGGTGTCCGCCGCCAGGGTCACCGCTTGGAAATGCCGGGAACTGCGTTGCAAATCCGGCAGTGAAGCGTCGGCCACCAGGCGGCCGTCGGCGATGACCAAGGCACGGGTGCAGGTATCCGCTAACTCTTGATAACGGCGGGAGGCGATGATGATCGTCATTTCCTCGGTCAGGGATTGGATGAGTGCCCTGAACTTGAGCCTTTGATCAGGGCATAGTCCCTCCGTAGGCTCATCCAGCAGAAGCAGGCTTGGGGAGTGCAGGAGTGCCTGGGCCATTGCGACTCTGCGCTTCAAGCCAAGTGGAAGCACATCGATCGGGCAGTTGAGCACGGGCAGCAGTTCCAGTCGCGTGACTACTTGCTCGACTCGACTGCGCTTTTCAACACCGCTCAAACCGCGAATAGCGGCAATAAAATTGAGCATATGCCTGACGGACATCCTGTGATGATTGAGGCCTTCCTGGAGTTGATAGCCAACGACTTTTTTGGCTTGGAGTGAATGGGTCTGGGTACTGAAGCCTTGGATAGTGATTTGTCCTGAAGTAGGTTTGATTGCCCCGGCAATCAAACTCAGCAGTGCTGTTTTTCCTGCACCACTCTCTCCCAGCAGGGCCACACACTCCTGGCGCTGGGCGCAGAAGGAGAGGTTGGTGATAACGCTTTTTTTGCCCAGCTGTTTTGTCAAGTTGCTTATCTCGATCATATTTTTACCGAATAAGTTTTGCAGGGCGTGTGAGAGGTGCCGGCCGTATGGGAGAGAGCTTTAAAAAGGGTACGTTCAATAAAGTGGCTTGGGAACGCGAGACGTAACTAATAAGAAGAATCCTACGTTCGGCTCGATAATTCGCTGAAACAATTGTTTTGTTTGGAAGACTTATTAAAGCTCGGATGTTTATCTGGTGTTTATATAAGGTTTTTTCTTTTGTAATGAGGCCTGATTGCCATGATGCTTCTACGTACTCTTGTTCTTGAACGTAACGACGAAGACGCGCCCGTTAACGGCGCGTTGCTGTGTGGGTTCGCTGTCACGCAAACCGGGTCCAACTTTCTCGTGTATAGCCTGGATGAGGAGACCGAACCCGGTCACTCCCGGGTCTATATCGCGGTATTACGTAAAAAGCTCGAACGCTATTTTCTGGGGGGGGTTGATTCAAAAGAGGACCTGCAATCAGCGATGCAGGTCTTCAAGCAGATCCTGATGATGGCGGCCGCGTCAGGTTCGAAGGCAAGCTCGATTGGCGACGCTGAGGTTCCCTTTCACTTTATTGACTTGAAGGGCTGCCGGCTGCCGCCTGCCAGGCCCGAGGATCATCACTCGGTGATCATCAAGAAGGCATTGGTCATGAAGGTGATCACCTTGGGTATGTCTGCGCCGGCGTTGCCTGCGATCGAAAGCAGCGCAGTGATCGTGCCGTCCATTCGCTTTTCGTCGCAAATGGTTGCGCCTCCCCGAAATCCGCGCGCACCCACGGCTGTGCCGCAGCCTGTGGATGAAGACACCTTTGAAGAGCCGGCGCAGTCGCTGGCCGCGATACCGCAGTTGCAGGTCAAGACCAGTGCGCCGCCTGTCCCGGATGAACAAAATGACAGTCAGTTTGAGCCAAACAACCTGCGGCTGGAGCCACCCGAGCCCGACCACTTGGACCCGCCTGCCCACCTGGAACATACCTCTTTGCTTGAAATGGACAGCGCGCTGAGCAATCTGGCCAAGGTCGCCCAAGAGTTGACGCAAAAAAAATGCGCCGTCCTCGAGAAAGAACAAATGCTTGAACAGTGGCAGGCGTCCCTGCAACAGCAGCAGAGCCAACTGGATGAAAAAGGCCGTGAACTTGAGCAGCGCCATACCTATTTGCAGAAGCAGGGGTTGGAGGTCAGTCAGAAAGCCGAAAAGCTGACAATGATGATGTTGCAGTTGTCCGGCATGCGCCAGCGCATGCAGGGCATGCTGCTTGAGTTGGATCAAGTCCTGGAGGGCCATGGGTGAGGTTACAGGGGGCGCCGGCCTGGATACTTTCCAGGGTTCATTTATCATCAGTCCCAGCCAGCCGCTGCCTGGGCATGATGCCCTGGCGTATCGGCATCATTAGACATTGCCTGGGGATGTGAGCGTTTGAGTACCAAGCTGATTACCAAAGAGGGTCATGAAGCGCTGAAAAAAGAGCTGGATTACCTATGGCGTGAAAAACGTCCGGATACCACGCGCAAAGTGACCTGGGCAGCCTCCCTGGGAGATCGCAGTGAAAACGCCGATTACCAGTACAACAAGAAGCTGCTGCGCGAGATCGACCGACGGGTGCGTTACCTGCGCAAACGCCTGGAAGACATGCGGGTGGTGGAGTACATGCCCGAGCAGGAGGGCAAGGTGTTTTTCGGCGCATGGGTCGAAATCGAAAACGAACAGGGCGAGGCCAAGCGTTTTCGCATCGTGGGTTATGACGAGATCTACGACCGTATGGATTACATCTCCATCGACTCACCCATGGCACGGGCCCTGCTGCGCAAGGAGGTGGATGACGAGGCAGTCGTACAGACCCCAGGCGGAGAGGTGTGCTGGTGGATCACCAAGATCGAATATGTAAAGCCGGCCTGATGGCACGTACCCTTGGCAGAGTACGCGCCATCGGGGGTCAGCTTTCGCGCAGAACGGTCAGCGGGCTGGCATTCAGTGCGCGGCGCGTGCCAAATACCCCGGCAGCGCCAATCAGCAAGGCACCGATTACGGGCAGCAGTAACAACCACGGGTGGGGATGCCACGCCAGGTCAAATGCATAGCGGTACAGCACCCAGGTCACCAGTTCGGTGCCCAGTGCCGCCAACAAGCCGCTGACGGCGCCCAGCAGGCCGAACTCAATGCGTCGGGCCTTGACCAGCAACTTACGCTCGGCACCCAAGGCGCGTAGCAATGCACCTTGGCGGATTCGTTCATCCAGGGTGGCCTGCAGGCCAGAGAACAAAACCGCCATGCCCGCCGCGAGGACAAACAACAGCACGTATTCGACTGCCAGCGTTACTTGGGCAAGGATGCTGCGCAACTGCTCCAGCAGGGCCTCGACCTGCAGGATAGTGACCGCCGGGAAGGCCCGTGACAGGTCGACGATCTGTTGGTCATGGCCGGGAGCCAAGTAGAAGCTGGTCAGGTAGGTCGCTGGCAGATCCTTCAAGGTGCCCGGTTGGAAAATCATGAAGAAGTTGGGCTGGAAGTTATCCCAGTTGATGGTACGCAGGCTGGTGACCCGCGCTTCACGATTTTCCCCGCCGATGGTGAACAACAGATGGTCGTTGAGCTTGAGCTTCAAGCTCTCGGCCACTTTGGCTTCCACCGACACGCCAGGAACCCCGTCAGTGGGTTGCGCCGACCACCAGGTACCTGCCGTCAGGACGTTACCCGCTGGCAAGTCGGCCGCCCAAGTCAGGCTCAGGTCACGTTGAGTGGCACGGTCGCCACTGGAGTCCTTGCTGACAATCTCCTGCACGGGTTCGCCATTGATGCTGATCAGGCGCCCTGGCACCACCGGGTAGAGCGGCGCTGCTTGTGCCTGGACGTCCAGCAGGCGGGCGCCAAAGGCGTCCTTGTCGGCTGGCAGGATATTCAGGGCGAAGTAGTTGGGCGCATCCTTGGGCAACTGGTTTTGCCAGGTGTCGAGCAATTCGCCCCGCAACAGCGCGATCAACCCCATGGACAACAGGATCAAGCCAAAGGCCAGGGATTGGCCCGCTGCCGCCAACGGGTGACGCAACAATTGGCCCAGGCCCAGGCGCCACGGCAGGGAGGCGCGAGCCAGTAGCCGCCGCAGGCTCTGTAGCAACAACAGCAGCAAGCCACCCAGGAGCAGCGCAGCGACTACACCGCCACCGAGTAACGCGAAGGTCAATACCAGGTCCAGGCTCAGGCGCCACATGATCAGGCCCAAGGCAAACAGTGCCGCGCCGTAGACCATCCAAGTACTTGAAGGAATAGGCAGCAAATCGCGGCGCAATACCCGCAGCGGTGGTACCCGCCCCAGTGCGGCCAGCGGCGGGAGGGCGAAGCCGGCGAGGGCCACCAGCCCGGTGCCGATCCCGGCGACAGCCGGCAGCAACCCGCCTGGCGGTACGTCGGCGGGCAGCAGGTCGTGCAGGAAGTAGAACAGGCCAAATTGCGCCAGCCAGCCGAGCAGGGCGCCGGCCAGGCTTGCCAGCAAGCCCAGCACGCTCAGTTGCAGGCTGAACAGCAGCATGGCTTCACGGCGCGACAGGCCCAGGCAGCGCAACAACGCGCTGGCATCGAAACGTCGACTGGCGAATCGGTTGGCCGACAGCGCCACGGCCACGCCAGCCAGCAGCACGGCCACCAGGCTGGCCATGTTCAGGTAACGTTCGGCCTTGCCCAGCGCGCCGCCGATTTGCTGGTTGCCATCGCGGGAGTCCTGCAGCCGCTGGTTGGCAGCCAGGCCCGGTTTGACCAGGTCGCGATAGGTTTGCAGCGCAGTGCTGCCTTGTGGCGCACGCCATAGTTCGCGGTAGCTCACACGGCTGCCTGGCTGGACGACACCGGTGGCGTCCAGGTCCGCCAGGTTGATCATGACCCTGGGCGTGAGGCTGTAGAAGTTCCCGGCCCGGTCGGGCTCGTAGGTCAGGATGCGCGCCAGGCGCAGGGTCTTCATGCCGACATCGATGCTGTCGCCGATTTTCAGGTCCAGCGCCGTCAGCAATCGTGCTTCCACCCAGGCTTCACCGGGTTTGGGACCACCGCCAGGAGTTTGCGTACCGAAGGGCTCGGTGCTGCTTTTAAGCTCGCCGCGCAAGGGGTACTGCTCGTTGACCGCCTTGATGCTGGAGAGCTGGATGCCATTATCGGTGGCAATAACGCTGGAGAACTCCACGATACGAGCGTGATCCAGGCTCAGTTCGGTCCCGGATTTGATTTGCTCGGGACGGGCCGGCGAGCTGCCTTCGAGCACCAGGTCGGCGCCGAGGAATTCGGTGGCGCGCAGCAGCATGGCGCCGTTGAGGCGTGCACCAAAGTAGCCGATGGCGGTGCTGGCAGCCACGGCCACCAGCAGGGCAAAGAACAGCACGCGCAATTCGCCGGCGCGGGCATCGCGCAGTAACTGACGCATGGCAAGGCTGAACAGACGCAATAGCGGCAAACGTGCCATCAAGGCTCCAGGGGCGCGACCATCAGGCCGGCTTCAAGGCGGATCAGGCGTCGGCAACGGTGGGCCAGGCGCTCGTCGTGGGTGACCAGTACCAGGGTCGTACCGCTCTCTTTATTCAACTCGAACAGCAGATCGCTGATGCGCTCGCCAGTATGGCTGTCGAGGTTGCCGGTGGGCTCGTCGGCAAACAGCACGTCCGGTTCGGCGGCAAACGCGCGGGCTATCGCCACGCGTTGTTGCTCGCCACCGGACAGCTGACGGGGCGAGTGGGTCAGGCGCTGGCCCAGGCCTACGCGCTCCAGCAGGTGTTTGGCTCGCTCGCGGGCGTCCTGGCGACCGTCCAGCTCCAGCGGCAGCATCACGTTTTCCAGTGCATTCAAGCTGTCGAGCAATTGGAAGGATTGGAATACGAAGCCCACATGTTCGGCACGGATGCGTGCGCGCTGGTCTTCGTCGAGGGTGCTCAGGGCTTGCCCGGCCAGGGTGACTTCGCCGCTGCTGGGCAGGTCGAGGCCGGCCAGCAGGCCCAGTAGCGTGGATTTGCCGGAACCGGAGCTGCCGACGATAGCCAGGCTATCGCCCTTGTTCAGTTCCAGGCTCAGTTCGTGCAGGATAGTCAGTTCACCTTCCGCGCTGGGAACCACTTTGCTAAGGTTTCGCGCGGTGAGAATGCTTGCGCCCATGGAGAATCCGATGCGAGTGTGGTTTTTGAGTGCTGGCCTGGCCTTGATGTGCATGGCCCAGAACGCAGCGGCGGGTACAATCCTGATCGTTGGCGATAGTATCAGTGCCGGTTTCGGCCTGGATACCCGCAAAGGGTGGGTCGCGTTGCTGGAGCAACGGCTCAAGCAGGAGGGTTTTGACGATAAAGTGGTCAATGCTTCCATCAGTGGCGACACCAGCGCGGGAGGCCTCGCGCGGCTGCCCGCGGCGCTTACAACGCACAAACCGGACGTTGTGGTGATCGAGTTGGGTGGCAACGATGGCTTGCGCGGCCAGCCGCCTGCGCAATTGCAACAAAATCTTGCCTCGATGATCCAGCAGTCCCGGGACAGCGGCGCCAAGGTGCTGCTGTTGGGCATGCAGATTCCGCCCAATTACGGCAAGCGCTATGTCGAAGACTTTGCCAAGGTATTCGGTGATGTGGCACAGAAAGAAAAGGTGCCGTTTGTGCCGTTTTTCCTCGAGGGCGTGGGTGGCCATCCGGAGTTGATGCAGGCTGACGGGCTACACCCGGCAGTCGGGGCGCAAGACAAGTTGCTGGAAAATGTCTGGCCAACGCTAAAACCGCTGTTATGACGCTTTTCTACCGGCAGGCTTTCGGCTAAGGTGGCGCCCCCCCGATTTGGAGCCCTCGATGTCGCGCCCTGCCTGGTCCCTGTTTAACTACCAACTGATCGAGCCGGACGAGCAGCTGGACCTGTTCGCCTGCCAGGAAGTGCGGGTGCATTTGGTGGCGCGTCAATTGGAACTGGGCGGCTCGATCGATCGCACGCTCTGCGGCACTCTATTGCCGGCACAGCCACGCTGGTCATCGGTCAACCGCTCGATTTTCCAAGACCAGCGACTCTGCCCGTTATGCCGGGCAATTCTCGAATCGCAAAAGCGCGGCACTCCGCCGATCTGGCCGGAGCTGCGCTTCGAGTTATAGAAGCAGCTGCAAGCATCAAGCTGTAAGCTGTAAGCTAGCGGCTGAAAGCTTGTAGCTCGCTTTTAACCTACCCGTCGTCTTGCGAAGGATTTTCCGGATGTTGTCGCGCCTTTCCGTCGTCACCTGCTGCCTGTCTCTTGCTGCGCTTTGTGCGGCGGGTTCGGCGGCGGCCTTGCAGTTGCCCTTGCCGCCGCCCGGTGAGGACATTGTTGGCCAGGTCCAAGTGATCAAGGCCAAGTACGAAGACACCTTTGCCGACCTTGGCACCACCTACGACCTGGGCTATTCGGAAATGGTTGCGGCCAACCCGGGTGTCGATGCCTGGTTACCAGGTGCGGGTACCGAGATTGTGCTGCCGACACGCTTTATCCTGCCGCCCGGGCCGCGGGAAGGCATTGTGATCAACCTGGCGGAATACCGGCTCTACTACTATCCAAAAGGCCAAAACGTCGTCTATACCTTCCCCCTGGGCATTGGCCGGGAAGGCTGGGGTTCGCCGATCGCCCATACCAGTATCATCGCCAAGACGCCGAATCCGACCTGGACGCCACCGGCCTCGATCAAGGCCGAGCACGCCGCCAACGGTGACCCGCTGCCCAACGTGGTGCCTGCCGGCCCGGACAACCCGCTGGGGCCCTTCAAGTTCACCCTGGGCACGCCGGGTTACCTGATTCACGGCTCCAACATGAAGTTTGGTATCGGCACGCGCACCAGCCACGGTTGCTTCCGCATGTTCAATAACAACGTGTTGGAAATGGCGGGCATGGTGCCGGTAGGCACGTCAGTGCGCATCATCAATGACGCGTACAAGTTCGGCAGCAGTGGTGGCAAGGTTTACCTTGAGGCTCACACGCCGTTGAACGATGACGGTACGCCATCGGTGGTCGACAAGCACACCGCGGTCATCAATGCGTTGCTCAAGCGCGAAGACCTGTCCAATAAACTGCGGGTCAACTGGGACCAGGTGCGTGATGTGGTCGCCGCCGAGGATGGCTTGCCGACCGAAATTGGAGTGCCAGGCGCGGCGCCCGTGGCCTCAAGTACCCCAGCCGACCTGCTGTAGGAGCGAGCTTGCTCGCGAAAAACCTGAGGGCGCCGCTGACATTCAGGACGCCCGCGTTATCGTTGACCATCTTCGCGAGCAAGCGCGCTCCTACAGGTGGCGCGGGCCAAATCAAAGGCAAAAAAAAGCCGACCCATAAATGGATCGGCTTGATAACAACCCCGAAGGATTATTACTTGCGGCTTGCTTTTTCAAGCATGCGCAGAGCGCGCTCGTTAGCTTCGTCAGCAGTCTGTTGTGCTTTTTGAGCAGCAGCCAGAGCTTCATCAGCTTTACGGTAGGCTTCGTCTGCACGGGCCTGGGAGCGAGCTGCTGCGTCTTCAGTTGCAGTCAGACGAGCTTCGGTTTCTTTGGAGACGCTGCTGCAACCGGTAGCCAGAACTGCGGCCAGAGCCAGAGCAGAGAATTTCAGAACGTTGTTCATCGTGTTCCCCTTCAAGGACTTTCAATTTAATGGCTACTTTCTCAGAGTGAGCTAATAGCCGGCGTACATACTACCCATTACTTGTAGTAAGTAAACTGACGTTGCGCAAGAAGCAAAAAAAATTCTTGTGCCGAATCTATTTTGGCTAATCTTTTGGCGGTCTGTATGAAAACTGTCCAGATTTTTGCACCTCGACGAACATTGGATCCAGGCTGAAAGGGCCGGCCCGCATGTGTTAAGCCTTGTAAACAGATGAAATTTTATATAACGAAGCGGGGCACTTTGGTTGCGCTTGGCTTTACTGCGCAAGGTATCTTTCGCGCATCTAGAGGTGACTTTAAGTGCGCCAGTTCGTCTCAAGGTTCAACTGCCGGCAATGTTCAGGCTATCGGTCACCGGTTGATCGAGGCCCTTTCTATATCCACCAGCGGCAGGGGATGACGAGTGCGCCTTGAGCAATTTCAGGATTGGTGCCTACTATTCCCTATGTGCTGGTTGTGAGCGCTCACGGTTTTCTCGCTGTCGAAACCGGCACGGGGTGGCGTAGATGTTCCTTCGCCGGAAAAACATCGGTAAGGTAGGGTCGTTAATTCAGACCCGCGAGGAGTAGTGATGAGCGAGGCGTTGTCCATCCACCATGACCAGGCTGGTCATCAGTTCGAGACCAATGTGGACGGTCATCGTGCCTACCTGACCTACATGGACCTCGGGAAGCAGACCCTGGATATCTATCGCACCTTCGTGCCCAACGCACTGCGGGGGCGAGGCATTGCGGCTGCGTTGACCGAGGAAGCCTTGAAGTTTGCCGAAGAGGCTGGCTACACGGTGATCCCCTCATGCTCCTATGTCGAACGCTATATGGAGCGCCACCAGCGCCATGCTGCGAAGCTGTAACTGACCAGTTGCCAATAAAAAACGCCGGGCTTGGCCCGGCGTTTTTGTGTGCGCGAAACAGGTATTGGCTCAGGTGCGTTTGCGCTGGGGCAACACGTCCTTGAGTTTGGCATGCATGCTGCGCAGGGTGGTTTCAGTGGCCGACCAGTCGATGCAGGCATCGGTGATCGACACGCCGTATTGCAAATCGGCCAAGTCTTTTGGAATCGCCTGGCAACCCCAGTTCAAATGGCTCTCGACCATCAAGCCGATGATCGACTGGTTGCCCTCCAGGATCTGGTTGGCGACGTTCTCCATCACCAACGGCTGCAACGCCGGGTCTTTGTTGGAGTTGGCGTGGCTGCAGTCAACCATGATGTTTGGCTTGATCTTGGCCTTGTTCAGTGCCTGTTCGCACAATGCGACGCTGACCGAGTCATAGTTGGGCTTGCCATTGCCGCCACGCAGCACCACGTGACCGTAGGCGTTGCCCTTGGTCGTCACGATGGACACGCCGCCTTCCTGGTTGATACCCAGGAAACGGTGAGGGCTGGAGACCGATTGCAGCGCATTGATCGCCACGGTCAGGCCGCCGTCGGTGCCGTTCTTGAAGCCTACGGCCGAGGACAGGCCGGACGCCATTTCACGGTGGGTCTGGGATTCGGTGGTACGTGCGCCGATGGCCGACCAGCTGATCAGGTCCTGCAGGTATTGCGGGGAGATCGGGTCGAGGGCTTCGGTTGCGGTGGGCAGGCCCATTTCAGCCAGGTCCAGCAGCAGCTTGCGACCGATGTGCAAGCCATCCTGGATTTTGAAGGAGTCGTCCAGGTATGGGTCGTTGATCAAGCCTTTCCAGCCGACGGTGGTACGCGGCTTCTCGAAATACACGCGCATGACCAGGTACAAGGTGTCGGACACCTCTGCCGCCAGCACCTTGAGGCGCTCGGCATATTCGTGGGCGGCCTTGAGGTCGTGGATAGAGCAGGGCCCGATCACCACGAACAGGCGGTGGTCGGTGCCGTCGAGAATGTCACGGATGACTTCGCGGCCCTTGGTGACGGTCTGCAGGGCAGCGTCGCTCAGGGGGATTTCGCGCTTGAGCTGATCGGGGGTGATCAGGGTCTCGTTGGATTCAACGTTAAGGTCATTGATCGGTAAATCAGCCATCGTGTTACTCGCCAGGGTCACGGGTGCCGGCCGCCAGCTATCCCCGTGCGGCGGGCACAGCATGATTTGAATGCAGGGGGGAGGAACCTTAGCGCGTAACACGGGCCCGCGACAATGGGCAAAGCCCGGTTTAATCCAGCGCTGGCTACACAATCGCCTCATGGGAGAACTCGTCAGCATGGCGCGACACCCAGTCACGGGCCATGGCTTCAAGTTGCGCAGGCGTTGGCTCGGCATCTTCGTGCAGGCGGCAGTAACGCTCGATCTGGCACACTTGCTCACCCATTCGCGCACCGAACAAGGCGTGTTCATCGGTAAAGCAAATACCGATGCGATAGCCCTGTTCGACTTTGCGGCACCAGGCGACATAGCCCGGATAACGGGCGCTGGGCCCCAGGGAAGGGATATGCAGATCAACCGCCGTGCCGGCGCGCCAGGCACGTGGCCAATTGCAGGCGACGCCGCCGCGGCCGATAGTGTGCAGGCGTTGGCGGGGCAGGGCGGGAGAGGGACGTTGGATCAACTCGACAGCGACATCATCAGGGTGAGGTAAAAAACGACCCATGTACACGGACTCCGAGCGCCGTCCAGTTGACGGTAATGGCAGCAGTATAGTGAAGGAACTGGAATTGACCGACCTGGATATTGACCAGCAATTGCTGGGATTGCCAGGTATTTCGCTGGTAGTGTTCACCAGTGTCGGTTGTGCCAGTTGCCGCTGGGCACGCCAGCAGTTGCCTGGCTGGCACTTGCCGGTGGACCGCGTGTGCTGGGTGGATGCCGGGCACAACGGCGGTGCGGTGGAACGCTACCAGATCTTTCATTTGCCGGCGTTGTTCTTGGTGTGCGAGGGTCAATTCCTTGGGCAATTACAGGCACGTCTTACAGCATCCGACCTCGCTGAATGCGTAAACCAGGCGCTCAATCGAATACCAGAGGATTTGCCATGACAGCAGTTGCAGCCCCGTCGCCACGCATTGGCATTATCGGTACCGGTGCCATTGGTGGTTACTACGGACTGATGCTGGCGCGTGCCGGCTTCGATGTGCATTTCCTGTTGCGCAGCGAATATGCCGCGGTGAGCAGGCATGGCCTGCACGTCAACAGTACGGTGCATGGGCAACTGCACCTGCATCCGGTGCAGGCCTATGCCAGCGCCGCCGACATGCCGCCGTGCGACTGGCTACTGGTGGGCACCAAGTCCACCGGCAATGTGGACTTGGCGCCAACCATCGCCCAGGTGGCGGCGCCGGACGCCAAAGTGGTGCTCTTGCAAAACGGCCTCGATGTGGAAGACAGCCTGCGTGAACACCTGCCGCCGTCGCTACATCTGTTGGGCGGCCTGTGCTACATCGGTGTACACCGCTCGGCCCCCGGTGTGGTCGAGCATCAGGCGTTGGGCCGGGTCAACCTGGGCTATCACAGTGGCGCGGCGGCCAACGACGAGGTGCAGCAACAGGCGATTGTCGAAGCCGGTGCCGGGCTGTTTCATCAAGCTGGCATCGAGTCCCAGGCCATGGCCAATGTGCATCTGGCGCGTTGGCACAAGCTGGTCTGGAACGTGCCGTTCAACGGCCTCTCTGTGTTGCTGGGCACGGGCACCACGGCCATGATGGCCGATGAGTCCAGCCGCGAGTTGATCCAGGCGCTGATGGCCGAGGTGGTGCAGGGCGCTCATGCCTGCGGGCATGAAATTCCTGCCAGTTACGCTGGGCAGATGTTCGCCATGACAGAAACCATGGACGACTACCTGCCCAGCATGTACCACGACCATCTGCACAAGCGGCCGCTGGAGCTGGCGGCCATCTACGCCCGCCCCTTGGCCGCTGCCAAAGCGGCCGGTTGCGAACTGCCACGCATGCAGGCGCTCTATCAGGCCTTGAGTTTTATTGATCGGCACAACCGCTGATTGGGGGGAACTACCATGGTGAAGGGATTGGCTGACAAACTGGTGCTGGCGATTTCCTCACGAGCGCTGTTCGACCTGAGTGACAGCCACAAGGTTTATCTGGCTGAAGGGGTCGAGGCTTACCGCAAATACCAGATCGAGCACGAGGAAGAAACCCTCGAGCCTGGCGATGCCTTCCCGCTGGTCAAGAAGCTGCTGAGCCTGAATGCCAGCCTGGGGCGTGCGCGGGTCGAGGTGGTGTTGGTGTCGCGCAACAGTGCCGATACCGGGCTGCGGGTGTTCAACTCGATCCAGCATTACGGCCTGGATATTTCCCGCGCCGCTTTCGTAGGCGGGCGTAGTCCCTATCCCTATTTGGCCGCCTTCGGTTGTCATCTGTTTCTCTCCACCCATGCTGAAGATGTGCGCAGCGCCCTCGATGCCGGGTTTGCGGCCGCGACGATTTTGTCCGGCGGCCCGCGCCGCGCTTCCAGTGAAGAGCTGCGCATCGCATTCGATGGCGATGCCGTGCTGTTCTCCGATGAGTCCGAACGTGTCTACCAGGCCGGTGGGCTGGCAGCCTTCCAGGCCAGCGAGCGAGAGTCGGCGCGCCAGCCTTTGCACGGCGGTCCGTTCAAGGGCTTCCTGGCGGCACTGAACCTGTTGCAACGCGAGTTTGCCGATGAGGCCTGCCCGATCCGCACCGCGTTGGTCACCGCACGTTCGGCACCGTCCCATGAACGTGTGATCCGCACGTTGCGCGAGTGGGATATCCGGCTGGACGAGTCGCTGTTCCTAGGTGGCCTGGAAAAATCCGCGTTTCTGGAAGCCTTTGCCGCCGATGTGTTTTTCGATGACCAGGCCGGCCATTGCGAGAAAGCCAGGGAGGTAGTGGCCACCGGGCACGTGCCCCATGGCATCAGCAATGAGTTGAGAATCCAGACCGAGAGCTAGCTGCTAAGCTCATTCAATTCCCGCCATCCTGGCAATCCAGGAGGTTTTATGATTCGCTCGATGCTGTTTGCCACGGACCTCGGTCTGTATGCACCCTATGTGATGCAACATGCAGTGGCGCTGGCGCGAACGTTCAAGGCTGACCTGTATGTGATCCACGTGGTCGAGCCCATTGGCTTGTTCGCCGAATCGGTGTTGCAGAGCTACCTTGATGAAACCGCCTTGAGCGAATGGCAGAGCAAGGGGCTGAGCACGGTGATGGCGACGATTGAACAGCGCGTGCTGGACAGCTTTCGCGAGGAGTGGGAGGAAGGGGAGCAGGACCTGCAATGGATTCGCTCGGTCAAGGTTATCCAGGGGGACCCTTGCGAGGTGATTCTCGACCAGTTGCGAAAACTGTCCGTCGACTTGCTGGTCGTAGGCAGTCATAGCCAGGCGACCGGCGTGGCCGTCCCCCTTGGGCGTACCGCCGCACGGGTGTTGCAGTTGTCCCCGGTGCCGGTTTACCTGGTGCCGTCGCTGCAGCGTCGGCGCAGTGACGATAGTTGATCGGTAAAAACGATAAAAAGTTCTAGATTTATCCGTCAAACCTTTAATATAGTTATATACCGTCGCTGATACCCGTGGCGTCTATCTGCTTTGAGGGATTCATATGAAGCTTCAACAACTGCGCTACATCTGGGAAGTGGCGCACCACGACCTCAACGTTTCCGCTACCGCTCAAAGCCTCTATACCTCGCAGCCTGGTATCAGCAAGCAGATCCGCCTGCTCGAAGACGAGTTGGGCGTCGAAGTCTTCGCACGCAGCGGCAAACACTTGACCCGCGTCACTCCAGCTGGCGAGCGCATCATCACCACCGCCGGCGAGATCCTGCGTAAAGTCGAAAGCATCAAGCAGATCGCCCAGGAGTTCTCCAACGAGAAGAAAGGCACCTTGTCGATCGCCACCACTCACACCCAGGCGCGCTATGCATTGCCGCCGGTGATCCGTGATTTCATCAAGCAATACCCGGACGTAGCGCTGCACATGCACCAGGGTTCGCCGATGCAGATTGCCGAGATGGCCGCTGACGGCACCGTCGATTTTGCCATCGCCACCGAGGCCCTGGAATTGTTCGGCGACCTGGTAATGATGCCCTGCTACCGTTGGAACCGCTGCGTGGTTGTGCCCCAGGGGCACCCTTTGGCCAAGCTGCCGAAGCTGACCCTGGAAGCCTTGGCTGAATACCCGATCGTGACCTACGTGTTCGGCTTTACCGGCCGTTCCAAGCTCGACGAAGCGTTCAGCCATCGCGGCCTCACGCCCAAGGTGGTGTTCACCGCTGCCGATGCCGACGTGATCAAGACCTATGTGCGCCTGGGCCTGGGCGTCGGAATCGTCGCCAAGATGGCGGTCGACACCAACCTGGACAAAGACCTGGTGGTGCTGGATGCCAGCGAACTGTTCGAGTCCAGCGTGACCAAGATCGGTTTCCGCCGCGGTACCTTTCTGCGCGGCTTCATGTGCGACTTCATCGAGAAGTTCGCACCGCACCTGACCCGCGAAGTAATGGCCAAGGCGATCCAGTGCCACAACAAGCAAGAGCTGGAAGAGTTGTTCGACGGCGTTGAATTGCCCGTCCACTGACCGCGATGACCCTGTAGGAGCGAGCTTGCTCGCGAAGATCGCCAACGTTAACGCGGGGCGCCAGGTAGAATGCAGCGCCCTTGCGTTCCTTCGCGAGCAAGCTCGCTCCTACAGAGGGCTGCAGGTTATCTGGCCTCGGTAACCGTATAGTGCTGCCGAGCGCCGGCCACCAGAATCTCTACCTCTTCATCGATACGCTTGCCCAGCAGGCCTTTGCCCAGGGGCGAGCGTGGCGTGATGACCGTCACCGGTTGCCCCACCACATCCACTTTCAAACCCGCCGCATCCGGCGCCAGGAACAGCCATTGCTGGCGACCGTCCTCGTCTTCCAGGCCCACCAGCGTGCCTATCTCTATCCCGCGTCGATCATCGTATGCACGTAGCTGCAGTTGCTGGCACAGCACCAGCGATTGCTTGATCTCCTCCACTCGTCGAGCCTGCCCAGTGGCCAGGTACGAAGCCTCCAGGCCGAGGGTGTCGTATTTGTTCTCGGCAATGTTTTCTTCGTGGGTCGCGGTTTCGTAGGCGGTCTGCGCGGCGCGTTGGACGATGTCGAGGTCGACGGTGAGCTTTTCCAGGATCAACTGGAGCACGGCGTGTTTATTCATGGCGGTATTTGGCATCAATCGCAGAATTGCAGGACATTGGCCCGCGTCTTTTCATTGGGGGCGTTCTGGTCTTGTTGCAGCCAGAACTGGCATTTGGGGTTGGACAGGTTACGCGCGTTGCTTCGGGCCTGGTCCAGGGCCTGTTGTTGTGCCTGTTTTTGCAGGTTTTGTTGGTACTGTTCGAACAGACGGTTCGGTGGCTGCGGCTCAACCATCGCCGGTTTGCCCAATTGCTGAACCGCCTGTGCCACCGGCGCCAGGCTCTGGGGGAACAGGTAGCGAGACGCCAGCCAGGTGGTCAGCGCAATGGCGATAAACCCTAGCCACACGCCTGCGGCAATCGCGATGCAGAGTTTGAGCAGCGATAACGGACGGTCAGACATAAGAGCTTCCTGGCAGGCATTGACGGCATGACGGTGATTGTCGCACAGCCTCCGTGCAGAATAATCGCGATCAAGCCTTCTGCATCCACGCATTTATGCGGACAATCGAACCTTTGATCGATGGAGCCCGGAATGAAAGCCCGCTGGGATATTTTTTGCAGTGTCGTCGACAACTACGGCGACATCGGCGTGACCTGGCGCCTGGCCCGGCAGTTGGTGGTGGAGCATGGCTGTGACGTGCGCTTGTGGGTCGATGACCTGCGGGCCTTCGAACGCATGTGCCCGGACATTGATGTGCAGGTGGGCCAGCAATGGCAAGAGGGCGTCGAAGTGCGTCACTGGCCGGCCGAATGGCCAGGCGCGCACCCGGCCGATGTGGTGATTGCTGCGTTCGCCTGCCAGCTACCGCCTGAGTACATGGACTGCATGGCCGAGCGTGAGCGTGTGCCATTGTGGATGAACCTGGATTACCTCAGCGCCGAAGACTGGGTGGTGGGCTGTCATCGCTTGCCTTCGGTGAAGTACAAAGGCGTGCAGAAATACTTTTTCTTCCCCGGGTTTCGCCCTGGCACCGGCGGCCTGTTGCGTGAAGCCGGCTTGTTGGAGCGACGCCAGGCGTTTCAACAGGACGCCGCCGCGCAGCAACAGTTCCTGCAAAGCCTGGGCGTTGCTCCGACGGCCGGCGCGCGTTTGATGTCGCTGTTTGCCTATGAGAATGACGGGTTGCCCGGTTGGCTGGACGTGCTGGCAGCCGATGGGCGTGGGACGCACTTGCTGGTGCCGGAAGGGCGCATTCTGGGGGATGTGCAACGCTGGCTGGGGGTGAGCAGTTTGTCGGCGGGAGACACTCAGGTGCGCGGCGCGCTGACCGTTCAGGTCATTGCATTCGTGCGTCAGGAGCAATATGACCGATTGCTATGGTGCTGCGAATTCAACGCCGTACGGGGCGAAGACTCGTTCGTGCGTGCCCAGTGGGCGGGGAGGCCAATGCTATGGCACATCTACCGCCAGGACGAAGACATCCACCTGGACAAGCTCGATGCCTTCCTGGAACTGTACACTGCCGCACTTTCACCGGCCGCCAAGGCTGCCGTCGTCACGCTCTGGCAAGCCTGGAACGCTGATGGCGATATGGCACAGTCCTGGAAAATGCTGCTGGAACACTGGCCCGAGGTCACCCAGCACGCTGAGAAGTGGTGTCTGGAACAAGGCTTGCAGGCTGATCTTGCGACGGCGCTGGTACAGTTTTATGAAAGTTGGATATGATACGCCACCTTGATTTTTGTCAATCCCATCCAAATTTCGGATATACGCAATGAAAACTGGTAAAGAACTGAAACCCGGTACAGTGATCCGTCTCGAAAACGACCCTTGGCTGGTTCAGAAAGCTGAGTTCACCAAGTCTGGTCGTAACAGCGCAATCATGAAGACCAAGCTGAAGAACCTGCTGACCGGTTACAAGACCGAGATCGTCTACAGCGCCGATGACAAACTGGACGACGTAATCCTCGACCGCAAAGAAGCGACCCTGTCCTTCATCAGCGGCGACACCTACACGTTCATGGACACTACCGACTACACCATGTACGAGCTGAACGCTGAAGATATCGAAGCCGTTCTGCCGTTCATCGAAGAAGGCATGGAAGACGTCTGCGAAGCTATCTTCTTCGAAGATCGCCTGGTTTCCGTAGAGCTGCCGACCACCATCGTGCGTCAGGTTGACTACACCGAAGGTTCCGCTCGCGGTGACACTTCCGGCAAGGTGATGAAGCCTGCCAAACTGAAGAACGGTACCGAGCTGAGCGTTGCAGACTTCATCGAAATCGGCGACATGATCGAGATCGACACCCGTGAAGGTGGTTCGTACAAAGGTCGCGCCAAGAAGTAATTCTGGCCCCGGCGATACGAAAAAAGCCCGACTTTGAGTCGGGCTTTTTCATGGGCGTCTGTTTTTCAGACCGTTACATGCAAGCGCACATCAACGTTGCCACGGGTGGCGTTGGAGTACGGGCAGACCTGGTGCGCGGCGTCGACCAGGCTTTGCGCGTCATCTTGGGCCAGGCCCGGCAGGCTGACATGCAGGTCGATATCCAGGCCGAAGCCGCCAGGGATCTGGCCGATGCCAACGTGGGCGGTGATCGAAGCGTCATCCGGGATTTTGCGTTTGGTCTGGCTGGCAACGAATTTCAGTGCGCCGATAAAGCAGGCGGAGTAGCCGGCAGCAAACAATTGCTCGGGGTTAGTGGCCTGGCCACCGGCGCCACCCAACTCCTTGGGAGTCGACAGTTTGACGTCGAGGATATTGTCGCTGGAAACGGCGCGACCATCACGGCCGCCAGTGGCGGTGGCTACTGCGGTATAGAGCGTTTGCATGGGGCGTTCCTCTGTATGTTTAGCGCTAAACATTTGCGCGCTAAGTAGTTGGTGAGGTGAATGTATAGCGCTAATGTTTAGTGCGCAAGTTAATTTTTCAGTTTTTTGGCTGATTGAAAAAATTGAGGGCACCGCAGAGCAAAAAGTGGGAGCTGGCTTGCCTGCGATTGCGGTGTGTCAGTCAATGCATTGTTGACTGATGTACCGCAATCCCAGCATAGGTATCTACATAACTCTGTTAGCTCAACGGTAACCACGATGCGAAGCGAGCCGCTCTTTATCTTGATCTGCTTTTGATCTTAGGCGCCCCGTTAAACCACGCTGGCGGATTACAGGCACACCGAGCCTGGGCGAGGTGCCGAGTGGTGGGGCAAGAGCGTTTTGCTTACTTTTGTCTGGGCCGGCATTCCGGCTTTTCAAAAGTGAGCCGCTGTAAAAGCGGAACCCTAAGTGGCCGTTACCGCAGGAATGGATATGTACACGGTCCAACTGTGTTGACTGTCAGGCCGTCTTCGCAGGCAAGCCAGCTCCCACATTGGATCGCGGGGCATCAGTTATATCTGTGTCGGCTGCCAGGCCGTCACGGGAGCAAGCTCCCTCGCCACAGATTTAGCGTCGTGCCGAAGTTGTGTAGATACCTATGGCCATCGCAGGCAAACCAGCTCCCACTTTTTAGGTGTGCGTTGCGTCAGAGGCTGGTTTGCAGATTGGCGCGCAACGCGATCAGGTCTCCTTGCAGCTTGCGCAATTGCTCCAGCGCCATCCCGCTGGCGCCCAGGATGCATTGTGGAACATCCTTGGCCTTCTCCTGCAAGGCGCGCCCGGTGTCGGTCAGTTCCACGACTACCACTCGTTCATCTTCGCGGCTGCGGGTACGGCTGAGCAGGCCCTCGGCTTCCAGGCGCTTGAGCAGTGGCGTCATGGAGCCTGGGTCCGTCAGCAGGCGGCTGCTGATTTCGCTGACGGTCAATTCATCCTCTTCCCACAGCACCATCATGGCCAGGTATTGCGGATAGGTCAGGCCGATGGCTTGGAGCAGCGGCTTGTAGACCTTGGTCATCAGCAATGAAGTAGAGTGCAGGGCGAAGCACAGCTGGTTGTCCAGCAACAGCGATTCGCAAGGATCAGGGTTTTTGCTCATGGTGGCGTCTCGAAAAAGCATGTCTGGGCTGGAATCTAGCGGGCAAATCTTTAATGCGCCAGGTAATTTTTGCCGGAGGCGTCAGACCAAGCCACTTTGCAATGCCAGATCCCAAGGCGGCACCGGGCTGAAACGGGATTTGAGATATTCAAGCAACAATCGGCTGCGCGCATTGGGCTGTTGCTCCAGGCGCAGCGCATAAATGCCGGCGGTTTCCGGGCTCGGCAAACCGTCTTCACAAAACAGCGGCAACAGCTCACCGCGTACCAGGTATTCACTGGCCAACCAGGTCGGCAGATGAGCGATGCCCAGCCCGGCCAGTGCACCCGAAAGCAGGGCTTCGGCATTGTTGGCGCTCATGCGGATGCGCCGGGGGCGATAGGTGGTGCGGCGCCCGTCCAGTTCGAAGCGCCAGGCGAACATTGGCGCCAGCCCGTCCCAGTCCAGGCCATCATGTTCGCTCAGCTCTCGAGGATGGGCCGGCGTGCCACGGCTTTTCAGGTACGCGGGGCTGGCGCAGGCGATACGCACAATGCTCGCCAACGGCGTAGCGACCAGCCGGGTATCGACAATATGCCCAGCGCGCAGAACCAGATCGACCTTGCCCAGATGCGCGCCCTGCATATCGACAAAGCTGTCGATCAAGTGCAGGTGCACGTCCAGCCCTGGGTACAGGTTCAAAAAGTCCGCAATGACCGGCGCCAGGTGTCGGCGGCCGAATGCTGCGGGCGCATCGACCCGGATCAACCCCTCCGGCGCATGGCTCAGCGAGACCGCTTCAGCCCGCGCCAGCTGCAACTCGCTGACAATCCGTCGTGCCCGCTCGGCAAAGGCCAGGCCCGCCGAGGTGGGCACTACTGCATGGGTGCTGCGTTGGAACAGGCGGCTGCCCACTGAGTTCTCCAGGCTGTCGATACGCCGGGCCACGGCGGAAGGTGTCAGCGGATGGCGGCGCGCGGCGGCGGAAAAACTGCCGGCTTCCAGGACATCCAGAAACAGGCTGAGTTGGTCGGTCAAGGTGTTGGGGTTCATGGCTCGACGCTTATGCGAGATTGGCACAGCCATTGTGCGTTGCTGTGCGTTTCCGCGCCAGAGCCGACTGCGTAGCATGCAAAGCTTGGAATTGCGGAGTAGCGAGCGGTGTGGGATCTAGTGATGTACTTGGCATTGGGTGCGGCGTTGGGCACCGTGGGTGGGCTGTTTGGCATCGGCGGCGGGCTGATTGCTATCCCGGTACTCGGCGTGTTGTTCGGGCTGGATCAGCAAATTGCCCAGGGCACCGCTTTGGTCATGGTCGTGCCGAACGTGATGCTCGCCCTGTGGCGCTATCACCAACGTAACCGCATCGAGTTGCGTCACGCCTTACCCTTGGGTGTGACCGGCTTTTGCTTTGCCTGGCTGGGATCGATCTGGGCGGTGGGGCTGGATGCGGGCGCCATGCGCATTGGTTTTATTGCGTTCTTGGTGGCGCTGTCTGCCTACAACCTGCTGCGCATGTTTACCCGCAACGCGCCGCCCACCACGCAAATGCGTTATTCCTGGCCCTGGCTTGGCGTCTTGGGCGCGGCATCCGGCTCCATGGGCGGGCTGTTCGGGGTCGGCGGCGCGGTGGTGGCCACACCGGTACTCACCAGTGTGTTCGGCACTACTCAAGTGGTTGCCCAAGGGTTGTCGTTGGCCTTGGCGTTGCCCAGTACCGGTGTGACCCTGGTCACCTATGCCTGGCACCACGAGGTGGACTGGATGATCGGCCTACCGCTGGCGGTGGGTGGCCTGCTGAGTATCAGTTGGGGCGTGAAAGTGGCTCATGCCTTGCCGGAGCGCCTGTTGCGCGGCCTGTTCTGTGGCTTTTTGGTGGTGTGCGCGGTGATGCTTACCTTTAAAGTTTGAAGCCTTCGACGATGTAGTCCGCCAGGCACTCGGTGATCGGCGAGGTCATCTGCGGGTTACGCAGCAAGCGCAGGTTCATCGACGGCAAAGTCGGGAAGCCTTCGTCGCTGCCGAGCACTCGCAGGTCGTCGGTGACCAGGCTTTCCATGCTGACCATCGCCGCCAGGCCCGCACTCACCACCGCCAGGATCGCTGCTCCGTTAGAGCTGTGATAGGCCAGGCGATAATCTCGCCCGGCCGCGTCCAATGCCGCACGTGCCCAATGGGTGTACAGGCACTCGTCGCCGGACACCGCCAGAGGCAGGGCATCGTGCTCCTCCACACAAAAGCACGGTGATGCTGCCCATACCATGCGTTCGGTACGCAACAACTCACCCAGATCATTGCCGGGCTCGCGGCTGATCACGGTCAGCGCCAAGTCCCGCCGTTGCATCAATACGGTCGATGCTTCGCAGTGCATTTCGATTTGAATCAGTGGGTAGGCTTTGGAGAACTGTTTCAGGATCCCTGGCAGAAAGCGCATCACATAGTCATCCGGCGTGCCGATGCGCACCAATCCCACCATATGCGGCTCGCGCAGGGTATTGAACACTTCACTGTGCAATTTCAGGATGCGCCGCGCATAACCCAGCAGCACCTGGCCTTCGGGTGTGAGCCGTACCTGCCGGCCATCGCGCTCGAACAGTTTGCGCTGCAACACGTCTTCTTCCAGACGCTTCATCTGCATGCTGACCGCCGATTGAGTGCGATTGACCGTCTCGCCGGCACGGGTGAAACCGCCCTGGTCGGCAATGGCGACGAAGGTGCGCAGCACGTCTGTGTCGATGCTGGGATAGGCGGACAATTGATCAATCTCCGAGATGTAATGCATAAGAAACATTCGTTGGATTGATCATAATGCCAGGCACACACTGTCGTCATCCCCACTGGAGGGCGAGAAGATGAAAGGTCAAAAAGGTTTCATATCGACGGATAACTGGCTGTTTGCTGGGCTTTTTCACACATTCGCGCGTTGGCAGCTGTTGCATCAGGAGCGGCAGATGCTGGCGACCCTGAGCGATGACGCACTCAAGGACATCGGGCTCAATCGCGCCGACGTCGCGCAGGAAAGCCATCGGCATTTCTGGGAAGACCCGCTGCGAAAATAAGCCCGGATGCAGTAGGGTAGGGCGCGAGCCTCAATGGAGATCGCCATGCCCGCCGACCTGTGTATTTCACTCAAGCAAGCTCGACGCATGGCGCTGGCTGCCCAGGGGTTTTCCGGGCGCCAGGCGCCTGCACAGATAAAGGCCACGCACCTCAACCGCTTGATCGAGCGCCTGGGCGTTTTACAGATCGACTCGGTCAATGCGCTGGTGCGTTCCCACTACCTGCCCGTGTTTTCCCGCCTTGGTTCTTATTCCCCATCGATTCTTGAGCAGGCGGCCTGGAGCCTGGGGCGGCGGCGTTCTCTGTTTGAATACCGGGGGCATGAGGCGTCGCTGCTGCCCTTGGCGCTGTACCCGCTGATGGGTTGGCGTATGGAGCGCGCCCGGCAAGGGCAGGGGATCTATTCGCAGATGGCACGTTTTGGCCGTGAACAGCAGGCGACGATCCAGCGCGTGTTGCGCACCGTCGAACAGCAGGGCGCCGTGGGGGCGGGTAGCTTGTCGACCCGCGAGGAGCGTGCCGGTCCCTGGTGGGATTGGAGTGATGAAAAGCACGCGCTGGAATGGCTCTTCGCCGCTGGCCTGGTCACGGTTGCCGGTCGTCGAGGGTTTGAGCGGCTTTATGATCTGCCCGAGCGTGTTATTCCCGCAGAGGTGCTCAGGGTCTCCATGAGTGAAGGTGAAGCGCAGCGTGGCTTGCTGTTGCACAGTGCGACTGCATTGGGTGTCGCCACTGAAAAAGACCTGCGCGATTATTTTCGCCTCGACCCCGCCGACAGCCGCAACCGCTTGGCCGAGCTGGTTGAGGATGGGCAACTGCTGGCGTGCCAGGTGCGGGGCTGGAAACAACCAGCGTATTGCCTGGCGGCGCCCAAACTGCCGCGCAACGTGCCGGCCAGTGCATTGTTGTCGCCGTTCGATTCGCTGATATGGGAGCGCAGCCGCACCGAGCGCTTGTTCGACTTTCGCTATCGCCTGGAGATCTACACGCCGCAAGAAAGACGCGTGTACGGCTATTACGTCCTGCCGTTTCTCCACAACGAACGCATTGCCGCACGCGTCGACCTGCGGGCCGAGCGTGCCCATGAGCGCCTGGCCGTGCATGCCGTGCACGAGGAAGAACCTGGGCTGGATGAGGAAGGTATGTTGGCGCTGGCCTTGAACCTGCGAAAGATGGCCGACTGGCTAGGGCTGGAACAGATCCAGCTCAATTGCCAGCGGCCCAGTGCTGCCCGGTTGAGGGCTGCGATGCTGAACCGGGATGTCAGCCTTTAAGGCTCTATCGCGGGCAAGCCCGGCTCCCACATTTGAACGCGTTTTTCTGTGGGAGCCGGGCTTGCCCGCGATGGCGTCATCCCCGTCGATAAAACGTCAGCGCTTTACCTGTTTCAAGGTCTCGGCAATCAGGAACGCCAACTCCAGCGACTGATCGGCATTCATCCGTGGGTCGCAATGGGTGTGGTAGCGGTCTGACAGGCCATCTTCGGTGATCGGTCGTGCGCCGCCGATGCATTCGGTGACGTTCTGCCCGGTCATCTCGATATGGATCCCGCCGGCATAGCTGCCTTCTGCCTGGTGCACCTGGAAGAAATCCTTCACTTCGCCAAGGATCTGCGCAAAGTCGCGGGTCTTGTAGCCACTGCTGGCCTTGATGGTATTGCCGTGCATTGGGTCGCAACTCCACAGCACCTGCTTGCCCTCGCGCTGCACGGCACGGATCAGGTTGGGCAAATGGTCGCCGACCTTGCCTGCACCCATACGGGCAATGAGGTTGAGGCGGCCAGGGTCGTTATCCGGGTTGAGGATGTCGATCAGGCGGATCAGGTCCTCCGGGTTCATGCTCGGTCCGACTTTCACGCCGATCGGGTTGTTCACCCCGCGCAGAAACTCGACATGGGCGCCGTCCAATTGACGGGTACGGTCGCCGATCCACAGCATATGCGCCGAGCAGTCGTAGTAATCGTTGGTCAGGCTGTCGCGGCGCACGAAGGCTTGTTCATAGTTGAGCAGTAACGCTTCGTGGGCGGTGAAAAAGCTGGTTTCGCGCAATTGCGGCGAGCTGTCCATGCCACAGGCGCGCATGAAGGCCAGGGTTTCGTCGATGCGGTCGGCCAGTTGGCTGTACTTTTCGGCGAGGGCGGAGTTGGCGATGAAATCCAGGTTCCACTTGTGCACTTGGTGCAGGTCGGCAAAACCGCCCTGGGCAAAGGCGCGCAGCAGGTTGAGGGTGGCGGTGGACTGGTGGTAGGACTGCAACAGGCGGTCCGGGTCTGGCACGCGGCTTTTTTCGTCGAAGCCGATGCCGTTGACGATATCGCCACGGTAGGCGGGCAGGGTGATGCCGTCGATGGTTTCATCGTTGGCCGAACGTGGCTTGGCGAACTGGCCGGCCATGCGCCCGACTTTCACCACCGGGCAACCGGCCGCGAAGGTCATGACAATGGCCATCTGCAGCAGCACCTTGAAGGTGTCGCGGATCTTCGCGGCGGAAAACTCGGCGAAGCTCTCGGCGCAATCGCCACCTTGCAGCAGGAAGGCACGACCCTGGGTCACTTCGGCAAACTGACGGCGCAATTCGCGGGCTTCGCCGGCAAACACCAGGGGCGGGTAGCTCGCCAGGCTCTGCTCCACTTGCTCCAAGTGCGCGGCGTCCGGGTATCGGGGTTGCTGCTGGATCGGCAGGGCTCGCCAGCTATCGGGACTCCAGGGGTGGCTCATCATGAACTCGTTTGCAGGTGGATGTTAGGGCGTCAATGTTAGCAGCAATTAGTGCGTGACCTGTGGTTGCCGCTTGGCCGACAATCGCGCCTTTGTCGTGCGGTAAACCCTTTAGGAGTAGTGATGAGCGAGGAGCGTGTCGAGCGCCTGCTGGCCGAAGTCCATGATGAATTCGGCATGATCCGTGTGCTTGAAGTGGCTGATTACCGCTTTCTCGAATTTGGCGACGCCATCGAGCAAAGCTGTGTGTTCACTGCTGACCCGAGCTGGCTGGAGTACGACTACACCCGCGCGATGCTGATCGGCGCGTTGTGCCATGAACAGCCGGAAAGTGCGTTGTTCCTCGGCCTGGGCGCGGGCACGTTGACCCAGGCATGCCTCAAGTTCCTGGCGCTGGAGGATGTCGAAGCCATTGAGCTGCGCCCCGATGTGCCGCGCCTGGCGATTGAATATCTGGGGCTGGATGACGATCCGCGCTTGTACATCCGCATTGGTGACGCGCTGCAATTGCTCGACAGTGCTGAATCGGCCGATTTGATTTTCGTCGACCTCTACACCGATGTCGGCCCGGGCGTGGGGCATCTGGCCTGGACCTTCCTGGAAAACTGTCAGAAGAAACTCAACCCCGGCGGCTGGCTGGTGATCAACCAGTGGGCCACCGATGACGGCAAGCCGCTGGGGGCGGCGTTGCTGCGTGGGTTGTACCACCGGCATTACTGGGAGCTGCCGGTGAAGGAGGGCAATGTGATTCTATTGGTGCCTTCGGAGCTGGATCAGGTGCTGGACCTGGATGCGCTGTCAGCCCGCGCCGAAGCCTTGGCGCCGCGATTGGGGTATTCGTTGCAGCCGTTGATCAAGGCGATTCGGCCAGCAACTTAGTTGTCAGTTCGGACGCTTTCGCGGGCAAGCCCACAGTCGAGTTGCACTCTGTGTTGAAATGCAATCCCCTGTGGGAGCGGGCTTACCCGCGAAGAGGCTCTCACTGGCGACGGCTAATTCAGTTTGTTCAAATCCCCTTGAACACCCCGGGCCGCTTCTCGACCATCGCCCGAACACCCTCCTTGGCGTCCTCACTGTTGAGCAGTTTATCCACCATGGGCGGCAGCGCGGCGGCTGCGACGGCCTCACCCTCCATGCGCGCCAGGCGTGCCGACATCAACGTTGCCTGCACACCCAGCGGCGCCTGGCGGGCAATGCGGTTGGCCAATTCAATGGCACGGGGCAACAGGTCTTCACTGGCTATCACTTCCTGCACCAACCCCAGGCGCAGGGCCTCATGGGCGTCGAATTCGTCGCCGGTGAGCAGCCAACGCATCGCATTGCCCCAGCCGGCAATCTGATGAAAGCGCAATGTCGCGCCGCCAAACGGAAAGATGCCGCGTTGCACCTCCATCTGGGCGAAGCGGGTATTGCTGGCGCAGAGGTTGATATCCGCCGCCAGCATCAACTCGATACCAATGGTCAGGCAGTAACCTTGGGCGGCGACGATCACCGGCTTGCTCACGCGCGGGCCGGCAAACACCCCCCACGGGTCGCACCCTCCCAGCGGCGGTTGCCAGCCGCCGGCCATTACGCCGCTGACATTGGCCAGGTCCAGTCCTGCGGTGAAGTGATCGCCATGGGCAAACACCACGGCCACCCGTGCGTCATCGTTTCGATCAAATTCGCCATAGGCCAGGCTCAGTTCATTGAGCAAATCCAGGTCAAAGGCGTTGCGCTTGGCCACGCGGTCCAGGCCTAGCAATAGAACATGGCCCTCAAGTGCGCGGCTGACACGGCTACTGCTGGCTTGATTCATCGGGTGTGCCCTCGGGGCGCAGGTGAGGTTTCAGACCAAAGGGTCTCAATGGGTGGGTGAACCGTTTAAGCTCGATAACCAACAGGGCCGGGCCTTTGAAAAATAGACCCTGGCGCATGGATCTGCAAAGCGCGTGACCCAGTGCGGTTTATCGGCGCCTGGCGATAAAAAAAGCTCCCTTTTTCAGCTATTTCCGGTATAGTGCGCGCCGGCCTTTAACCGGGCCGCGTTTAGGTAGCGCAATTCCCCGAAGTCAGCTTCGGCTGCACGTCCGCACAGCGGACTCTTCCTTGACGAATCTTTTTCATTCATTCGTTTTCGCAAATCCCCGCCGACAAAGCAGCCAGGGCGACTCTTGAGTCTCAACACGGCATGCGCAGCTTTGGAGCATGGGTCTTTGCGGATGCACTTAGAGGCAGACCCATGACCCAGGAAACCGGCGGCTTCGCCGCTTTTAATCTTAACCCGAATATTCTTGCAGCCGTCGCAGCGACCGGCTACGAAGAACCTTCGGCGATTCAGCAGCAATCGATCCCGATCATCATGGCCGGTAAGGACATGATTGGCCAGGCGCAAACCGGTACCGGTAAAACCGCCGCGTTCGCCCTGCCTATTCTGCATTGCATCGATCCTGCCAAGCGCGAGCCGCAAGCCCTGATCCTGGCGCCAACCCGTGAGTTGGCGCTGCAAGTAGCAACCGCCTTTGAAACCTACGCCAAGCAAATGCCGGGTGTAACTGTTGTGGCCGTTTACGGCGGCGCGCCTATGGGCCCACAACTCAAGGCAATCCGTAATGGCGCACAGATCGTTGTCGCCACTCCGGGCCGTCTGTGCGACCACCTGCGTCGTGACGAAAAAGTCCTGTCGACCGTGAACCACCTGGTTCTGGACGAAGCTGACGAAATGTTGAAGCTGGGCTTCATGGATGACCTGGAAGTCATCTTCAAGGCGCTGCCAGCGACCCGTCAGACCGTACTGTTCTCGGCTACCCTGCCGCAGTCCATCCGTGCCATTGCCGAACGCCATCTGCGCGATCCGGAGCACGTGAAGATCCAGACCAAGACCCAGACCGTTACCGCGATCGAACAGGCTCACCTGTTGGTTCACGCTGACCAGAAGACCTCGGCTGTATTGAGCCTGCTGGAAGTCGAAGACTTCGACGCCCTGATCATGTTCGTGCGCACCAAGCAAGCGACCCTGGACCTGGCCAGCGCCCTGGAAGCCAAAGGCTACAAAGCCGCTGCGCTGAACGGTGACATTGCCCAGAACCAGCGTGAGCGCGTGATCGACTCCCTCAAGGATGGCCGTCTGGACATCGTTGTGGCGACCGACGTTGCTGCCCGTGGCCTCGACGTTCCACGCATCACCCACGTGTTCAACGTTGACATGCCTTACGATCCAGAGTCCTACGTTCACCGTATCGGCCGTACTGGCCGTGCCGGTCGCGAAGGTCGTGCATTGCTGCTGGTGACTCCACGTGAGCGCCGCATGCTGCAAGTGATCGAGCGTGTTACCGGCCAGAAAGTTGCCGAAGTCCGCCTGCCGGATGCCCAGGCCGTTCTCGATGCGCGCATCAAGAAACTGACCAACAGCCTGGCGCCACTGGTGGCTGACGCTGAATCGACCCACGGCGACCTGCTGGACCGCCTGACCGCCGATATCGGTTGCACCCCGCGTGCCCTGGCTGCAGCCCTGCTGCGCAAAGCTACCAATGGTCAGGCTCTGACCCTGGCAGCCATCGAAAAAGAACGTCCACTGGTTCCGAACAGCGCGCCACGCGGTGATCGTCCAGAGCGTTCCGGTGACCGTCCAGACCGTGGCGACCGTGAGCGTCGTGCTCCAGTGCCATTGGCTGAAGGCCGTGCTCGTTGCCGTACCGCGCTGGGTGCGCGTGATGGTATCGCTGCCAAGAACCTGCTGGGCGCTATCCTCAACGAGGGTGGCCTGGCACGTGAAGCCATCGGTCGCATCCAGGTGCGTGACAGCTTCTCCCTGGTGGAGTTGCCGGAAGACGGCCTGGAAAAACTGCTGGCCAAGCTCAAAGACACTCGCGTTGCCGGTAAGCAGCTCAAGCTGCGTCGCTACCGCGAAGATTGATCCGCCCTTGGGCTGATTGATCGCACATAAAAAATCCCCGACTGGTTCGGGGATTTTTTTCGCCTCATGTTTTAGGCTCCGACGCGATCAACTGTGAGAGCAGGCAAGCCAGCTCCCACAGGTATAACGGTTTCAGCCAAAGCGATAGATATCCATGCCCAAGGCACCCAGTGTGAAGCCTTGGTGCGCCACGCTGAAATCTGCGCCCGCACCCCGCGCAAAGTACAGCGGCAGCAAATGTTCATCGCTGGGATGGCTGCGCACGGCATGTGGCGCCTGGCGGCGATAGTCATGCAAGGCGGCGTCGTCATTGGCCGCGAGTCTGTCGACCACCCAGTCACGAAATTCCCGGGCCCACGGTGTGATCGTCTCCGGCCCGGCGCGCCAATCCAGTTCGCCCAGGTTGTGGGTGATGCTGCCGGAGCCGATCAGCAGCACACCCTGTTCGCGCAGGCTCGCGAGTGCATGCCCGACTTGAGTCTGCAAAGCCGGGCCCAGGCGGCTGGGCAAGGACACTTGTACCACCGGGATGTCCGCTGCCGGGTACATCAGCGACAGCGGGACCCAGGTGCCGTGGTCGAAGGGGCGTTGCTCGTCAATACGTGCAGCCAGGCCGTCGGCGTGCAGCAGTTCGACGATCTCACTGGCCAACTGCGGGTCACCCGGCGCGGGGTATTGCACCGCAAACAGCTCGCGCGGAAAGCCACCGAAGTCGTGCCAGGTTTCGGGGGCAGCACTGCCGCTGACCAGCAGGTCCGGGCTTTCCCAATGCGCCGACACCACCACAATGGCTTTGGGCCGTGGCAGTTCGGCAGCCAGGCGCTGCAGCGCAGGACCGCTGGCACCGGGTTGCAAGGCCAGCATGGGCGAGCCGTGGGAGATAAACAGGCTGGGGAGCATGAGCAGGGTCCTGAGGGTTAAGATGGAGTCATCTTCAATCAGATCATCGATCTAAATCTAATATAAGTTTTAACGCCTTTTGATCGAATTTTCGGAGTGATTCATGCAGCCTGAATTTTGGCAGGACCGCTGGGCGAGCAATCAGATCGGCTTCCATCAGCGCGAGGTCAATCCCTATTTGCAACGGCACTGGCCCGTGCTGGGGTTGCCCGAGGGGGCAAAGGTGCTGGTACCGTTGTGTGGCAAAAGCCTGGACTTGGTATGGCTCGAGAGCCAGGGGTACCCGGTAATGGGCGTCGAGCTGTCGGAGCACGCGGTTGAGGCGTTCTTCAGCGAGCAGGGGCTGGTGCCGCACGTCAGTCATAAGGGCGTCTTCAAGGTCTACCAGGCGGGCCAGATCGAACTGTGGTGTGGCGATTTCTTCAGCCTGGATGCGCAGGCGCTGGTCGGTTGCCGCGGCGTATATGATCGTGCCGCGTTGATTGCATTGCCTCCGCTGATGCGTGCGCAATACGCCGAGCATTTGAATGCCTTGCTGCCGTCCGGCTGCCAGGGGTTGCTGGTTACCCTCGATTACCACCAGGCGCAGAAAGCCGGCCCACCCTTTGCTGTCTCGGACGAGGAAGTGCAGGTGCTGCTAGCACCGCATTGGGCGTTGGAGCGGCTGGAGGAGCGAGACATCCTGGGGGAGAGCTGGAAGTTCGTGCAGGACGGAGTGACTCGCCTTGAAGAGCGTGCTTATCGGCTGACCAGGCTCTAAAAGGCCTTTTCTTTTGTAGGAGCGATGAAATCAGCAGGCACAAAAAAGGGGCGATCAGATCGCCCCTTGTCGAGTCATCCGGCTATCAGCCCCGGCGACGCAGTGCGTCAATCCGCTCTTCCAGCGGCGGGTGGCTCATGAACAGGCGAGCCAGGCCCTGCTTGATGCCGCCGTTGATGCCGAAGGCGGTCAGGCTGTCGGGCATATGCACCGGCAGGCCCTGTTCGGAGCGCAAGCGTTGCAGCGCGCCGATCATTGCGCTGGTGCCCGCCAGGCGTGCGCCGGCTTCATCTGCGCGGAACTCGCGTTTGCGCGAGAACCACATCACGATGGCGCTGGCCAGGAAGCCCAGGACCAGCTCGGCGAAAATGGTCGCCACGAAGTAGGCAATACCACGGCCTTCTTCGTTCTTGAAGATGACCTTGTCGACGAAGTTGCCGATGATCCGCGCAAAGAACATCACGAAGGTGTTCACCACGCCCTGTACCAGCGCCAGGGTGACCATGTCACCGTTGGCCACGTGCCCGATCTCGTGGGCCAGCACCGCCTTGACTTCGTCGGGCGAAAACCGCTCCAGCAGGCCCTGGCTCACGGCCACCAGCGCGTCGTTCTTGTTCCAGCCGGTCGCAAAGGCGTTGGCCTCATAAGCCGGGAAAATCCCGACTTCGGGCATTTTGATGCCTGCTTCTTGAGACAACTGCTCCACGGTTTGCATCAGCCATTGTTCATGGCGAGTGCGTGGTTGCGTGATGATCTGGGTGCTGGTGCTCATCTTTGCCATCCACTTGGAGATGAACAGCGAGAACAGCGAACCGGCAAAACCAAAGACTGCACAGAAAATCAGCAGCTGATTGAGGTTCAGATCAACCCCATTGGCCGCCATGAACCCGTTGAAGCCAAAAAGGCTCAGGGTGACGCTGGCAATCAGTACGACTGCCAGGTTAGTGGCCAAGAACAGCAGGATGCGCATCATGGTTGTAGAATTCTCCTCATGCTTAATATGTCGCTCACTGCGGGGTATATAAGGTGCGGCATGGGGTGATTCAACCGGGGGACTATTTCAAACTGTGTCCTACACCGTTGGCGTAGGGCCTTGAAGGGATTTTCCGACCTGTATTGTCAGCCTTGCTCGACCCGATGCTACCCTGTCGCCCCGTGATTATAGGGGGCACGTCATAGGCAGGGGCCAAATGAAGTACAACCGCAAGTAAGTGACACAGAAGTGTTGCCAGATAATCGCTGTACGACCCTTTGAGAGTCGTACAGCGTCAATTGCCTTACTGGCGATAGGACTTCAGGAAGTTACCGATGCGACCAATCGCCATCTCCAGGTCATCCACACGTGGCAATGTCACCACGCGGAAGTGATCCGGCCATGGCCAGTTGAAGGCGGTACCTTGCACGACCAGCAGTTTTTCTGACAGCAGCAGGTCGAGCACGAACTTCTCGTCGTTGAGGATCGGGCAGACTTTCGGGTCGATCCGCGGGAACGCGTAAAGCGCGCCCATGGGCTTCACGCAGCTCACGCCGGGGATAGCGTTGAGCAGCTCCCAAGTGCGGTTACGTTGCTCCAGCAGGCGACCTTGGGGCAGGATCAGGTCGTTGATGCTCTGGTAGCCGCCGAGGGCGGTCTGGATCGCATGCTGGCTCGGTACGTTGGCGCACAGGCGCATGTTGGCCAGCATGTCGATGCCTTCGATGTAGCTTTGCGCATTGTGCTTGGGGCCGGAGATGGCGATCCAGCCGGAGCGGAAACCCGCCACGCGGTAGGACTTGGACAGGCCATTGAAGGTCAGGCACAGCAGGTCCGGGGCCAGGGAGGCGGTGCAGATATGCACGGCGTCATCGTAGAGGATCTTGTCGTAGATCTCGTCGGAGAACACCACCAGGTTGTGCTGACGCGCCAGTTCCAGCATGCCCAGCAATACTTCCCTGGAGTACACGGCGCCAGTGGGGTTGTTCGGGTTGATGATCACCAGGGCCTTGGTGTTGGGCGTGATCTTGGCTTTGATGTCGGCCAGGTCCGGGAACCAGTCGGCGCCCTCATCACACAGGTAATGCACCGGGTGGCCGCCCGCCAAGGTCACGGCGGCGGTCCACAGCGGGTAATCCGGGGCTGGCACCAGGACTTCATCGCCATTGTTGAGCAACGCCTGCATGGACATCACGATCAGCTCGGACACGCCGTTGCCCAGGTAGATGTCCTCGATGCCGACGCCTTCGACCTGCTTCTGCTGGTAGTACTGCATCACCGCCTTGCGCGCGCTGAACAGGCCCTTGGAGTCGCTGTAACCCTGGGCGGTCGGCAGGTTGCGGATCACATCCTGAAGGATTTCGTCCGGCGCTTCGAAACCAAACGGCGCCGGGTTGCCAATGTTCAGCTTGAGGATGCGATGGCCTTCCTCTTCCAGGCGTTTGGCGTGCTTGAGCACCGGGCCGCGAATGTCATAGCAGACGTTGGCGAGCTTGTTCGATTTGCTGACCTGCATGGCGATGTGATCCTGAAAATGAACGATCCCGACGGCGTAGGCACTACCGTAGGGTGAAGCCTGCACGGCCCGCACCCATAAATACGTTTGAATGCCGATGGCGCGGGTGCCAGACTGGCGTTTTGAAGAGGCGCAATCATACGTGCCGCCTGATCCATGGAAAAGACACAGATCAGGGTTTTTCAGTTGCCGAGGTGTACCGATGGATAAGTTGCAGAAAACTGTAGATGAATGGAAGGCGATGCTCGATCCGGAGCAGTACAACGTGTGCCGTCTCAAGGGTACCGAGCGACCGTTCAGCGGCAAGTACAACGCCACCAAGACCGACGGCGTCTACCACTGCATCTGCTGCAACGAGCCGCTGTTCGATTCCAAGGCGAAGTTTGATTCCGGCTGTGGCTGGCCCAGTTTCTATGAGCCGATCGCCGACAGCGCGATGGTCGAGATCCGCGATGTCAGCCACGGCATGATTCGCACCGAAGTCACCTGCGCCAAGTGTGATGCACACTTGGGGCATGTGTTCCCGGACGGCCCACCGCCGACGGGCCTGCGCTACTGCATCAATTCGGTATGCCTGGAGCTGGTGCCGCGCTAGGCTTGCATGGTCCCTGTAGGAGCGAGCTTGCTCGCGAAAAACGTCAACGATACGGCGGGTTTCCTGAATGAACGCGGCGTCTGATAGTTTTTCGCGAGCAAGCTCGCTCCTACAAATAAGGCTCTTCTTTCCCTGACTTGAGGCATTGCCATGAGCGACTCCCTGCTGAGCATCCCTTGCACAACTATCAAGGGTGAGCAAAAGACCTTGGCCGACTTTGCCGGCAAGGCCATTCTGGTGGTCAACACCGCGAGCAAATGCGGCTTCACACCGCAGTACAAGGGCCTCGAGCAACTTTGGCAGCAATACAAGGACCAGGGCCTGGTGGTGCTCGGCTTTCCCTGCAACCAGTTCGGCAAGCAGGAACCCGGCAATGAAGGCGCGATATCCGAGTTCTGCGAGCTGAACTTCGGCGTCAGTTTTCCGCTGTTCAAGAAAATCGACGTCAATGGCAGCGATGCCCACCCGTTGTTTGTGCAGTTGAAAAAACAGGCCCCGGGGCTGCTGGGTTCCAAGAACATCAAGTGGAACTTCACCAAGTTTCTCATTGGCCGTGATGGCAAGCAGGTCAAGCGTTTTGCGCCAACCACCAAGCCCCAGGACTTGACCCAGGAGATCGAAGCCCTGCTCAAATGACCGCAATATTGCGGGTACCCATCAGAGGCTGGTTGTCTTCGGTACCCACAGTTCCAGTAAGGCGTTGAGTTCTTCACGGCGAAACGGCTTGGCCAGGTAATCGTTCATTCCAGCGGCCCGGCAACGCTCGCGTTCTTCGGCCATCGCGTTGGCGGTCAAGGCAACAATGGGCAAGTCCGGCCAACGCCCGCTCCGGCGAATTTGTCGGCTGGCCTCATAGCCATCCATCACCGGCATGTTGCAGTCCATCAGCACCAAATCGAAGCGCTGGTCCTCCAGAAGCTTGAGGGCTTCGCCACCATGGGCCGCTACGATCACCTCACACCCGAGCTTGCTGAGCATGCCCTTGGCCACCAGTTGATTGACCGCGTTGTCCTCCACCAGCAGGATGCGCCCGCGGTGCGCAAGCGGAGCGGTTTCTATCTGGACCGGGTCGAGCACCAGTTGCGCGCCGCTGCGCAGGTTGCGTTGCAGGATCTGGTACAGCGCGTTGCGGCTCAATGGGCGCGCTTGTTGCTGCAGCGGCGCCAGGGCCGTGACTTCTTCGCTGGGCAAAAAGTTACCATAGGCGGTAACCAGCAGAATCGGCGCGCTGATGCCCGGGCGCAAGCGGAACAAGCATTCAGGGCAGTCGGTGATCAACAGGTCGGGCGCCAGCCCGCTCAAATCATCGTCCTGGGAATAGCAGCGCGGTGTCAGCCCCCAAGAGGGCAATAGCGTGGTGAGCAGCTCCGTCAGCCCGCCGCCGGCGTTGGTGATGGCGATCACCTCGCCCGTGAGCGGTGCATAGCGCATGGCAGGCAAATGCGCGGGCAGTGGGAGGTCGGCGCAGAACTGGCTGCCAAAGCCCACCTCCGAGCTGATACTCAAGCGGCCTTGCATGGCTTCGCACAGGTTATGAGTCAACGCCAGGCCCAATCCCGTCCCGCCAAACTGGCGGGTAATGCCAGCGCCGGCCTGGGTGAACGGCTGGAAGATTTTCACCTGGGCTTCCTGGGCGATGCCAATGCCGGTATCGCACACTTCAATGCTGACCCGACCTTCCAAGGCGCGCAGGCGCACATCGACGCGGCCAAAGCGGGTGAACTTCAAGGCGTTGGAGAGCAAGTTGCTGACGATCTGCCGCACACGGGTAGGGTCGCCGACCACCTGGGCGGGAAATTGCGGGTCGATCAGGCAGGTCAGCTCCACGCTCGGAGCGGCATTTTGCGAGAGCAGGTTGGCGGTATCTTCCACCAATGAGCCCAGGTCGAACGGGATATGCTCCAGTTCCAGCTGGCCGGCGTCGAACTTGGACAGGTCAAGAATATCGTTGAGCAACTCCACCAGCACTTTGCCTGAGTCATGGGCAATGGACAGTTGCTGGCGCTGTTCGGCGGTCAGCGGGCTATCCAGTGAGAGGGCAATCATGCCCAGCAACCCATTGAGCGGCGTACGAATTTCATGGCTCATATTGGCCAGGAATGCTGCCCGTGCCTGAGCCATGCCCAGCGCAGTCATTTTCGCCGCCTCCAGCTCATCGTTGGACTGGCTCAAGCGTTGGTTGCTGGCCTTGAGTTCGAGGGTGCGCGCAGAAACGATATTTTCCAGTTGCCCCAAATACTCCGTGAGGCGATCTTCGGCATGGCGCCGTTGCTGGATCTCGGTTTCCATGTTTTCGAATTGTTGGTTGGCGACGCTGACCAGCACGCCGATTTCATCGTATTCATGGCCCGGTGGGCAATCCAGGCGCGCCTGTTTGCGTGTGCTCAGCTCGCGGATAATGCGCACCAGCGGTTGGGTGAGCATTACGTAGAACAGGCCGAGCAAAATCCCGGTGAGCAGCAGGCTGCGGGCGAAGCCGTTGAGCAGAGTGATCTCGGCGCGATGCAGGAAACGGCTGCCAAAGGCATAAGTATCGACGTCCAGGCGTAGCACACCAAGGGAGTCGTTGGGCATATGGCTGAGAAACAGTCGGTCTTCGAATTGGCGATTGGCACCAAACAGAAAATCGCTGACCGGCCGATAGTTGCTTTCCTTGCGCGGACGGTTGACGTCGGCCAGCACCACGCCATTGTTGTCGATCAACTGCGCGCGGATGATGGCGGGGGAGTGCAGCAGGCCCAAGGTCAGTTCCTGGGCGAGTTCGGCATCGATGTTGTAGGCGATTCTTGACGCCGGGTTATGGCTGATTTCAATCAGTGAGCGTATTTCACGGTTGATGGATGCGTCTTCACTGGCATAATCAATGCCGATTTGGATCAGACTGAGCAGGGTTCCCAAGACGAAACCGACCAGCACAGTCAATCTGGCTTGTTTATAAGACAAGCGGTGGGCGAACTTGATATCCATCGAGTGTTGAACCACTTAGCGTTTCCCTTCGCCCGGCAAGCATAGCTGAACATCCACAAGCTTTGGCTCGCCCGGCATGAATCGTTTGTTTGATGCAGCCCTACAGTTTGCCGCAGGGTTGCCAATACGCCATCTTTTGCAAGAAGTTGCCAGAGGAATAGCTGTGGATTCTCGATTGAATGCCTTTCTTGAGCGCGCCGATGCGGTGCTGGCTCGCCTGGAACCGTTGTTACCCGCCCCACGCCAGGCGATCGACTGGCACCAATGCCTGGCCGCCCGCTGGCAGCGCGAAGGTCGCAATGGCTTCCTGTTAGCGTTGGAAGTGAGCCTGGACATGCGCCTGTCGGACCTGATTGGTGTCGACAAACAACGTGAACAACTGGCGCGCAACACCCAACAGTTCCTTGATGGGTTACCCGCCAACCACGCTCTGTTATGGGGTTCGCGTGGCACCGGCAAGTCTTCCATGGTCCGGGCCTTGCTCGCCCAGCACGCCAACGCCGGCCTGCGTCTTATCGAGATCGAGCGTGACCACCTGGCTGACCTGCCGCGGGTGGTCGAGCAACTGGTCAAGCTACCACAACGCTTCATTTTGTTTTGCGATGACCTATCGTTCGAGGCCGGCGAAGGTGACTATCGCGTGCTCAAGAGCGTGCTGGATGGTTCCCTGGAACAGGCGCCGGAAAACGTGCTGCTGTACGCCACGTCCAACCGTCGCCACCTTGTGCCGGAAAACCAGAGCGACAATGACAACTGGAAACGCGTGGACGGCGAATTGCACCCGAGCGAGGCGGTTGAAGACAAGATTGCCTTGTCGGATCGTTTTGGCTTGTGGTTGTCGTTCTACCCCTTTACCCAGGAGCATTTTCTGGATGTGGTGGAACACTGGATCGGTGAGTTGGCCAGCAAGGCCGGCTTGCAGTGGCAACGCGATGAGCAGCTTGACGTTCTCGCGGTGCGTTGGGCCACTGGGCGCGGCAACCGCAATGGCCGGTGCGCCTATCAATTCGCCCGTTACTGGGTGGGTCTTAAATTGCTGGAACGTCAACCATGATCGATTTACAACAGGCCGGCAGCGGCCTTGATGGCTATGCCATGCTCTGCGCGCAACTGGAGTCATTGCTGGCTGATGAGCGCGATTTTATTGCCAACAGTGCGCAGTTTTCCGCGTTCCTGTTCAACCAGTTGGATGACTTGAACTGGGCTGGCTTTTATCTCAATCGTAACGAAGAGCTGGTGCTTGGGCCCTTTCAGGGGCAGATCGCCTGTGTGCGCATTCCGTTTGGTCGCGGCGTGTGTGGTGCGGCTGCGGCCTCACGGAAAACCCAGCGCGTGGAGGACGTGCACGCGTTCCCAGGCCATATCGCCTGCGACAGCGCTTCGAACAGTGAATTGGTGGTGCCATTGGTCAAGGACGGCCAACTGATTGGTGTCCTTGACCTCGACAGCCCATTGCTGGGCCGCTTTACCCCTCAGGACCAGGAGGGGATTGAGCGGCTGGCGGAGATTTTCCTGCAGTTGACCGACTGCTGAAGCGGTGGGTACTTATGCTGGTCGCGGTAGGAGCGCATTTGCTCGCTCCCGCCACGACGGGCTTTGGTGCTATTGGGCTTGCAGTTCATCGAGTTGAACCCGCAGCATCTTCTCCAATTCCAGCATGAGCTGTTCCAGGGCCCTGATGCCGCTTTCGATCACGGCCCACTCCTCATTGCGAGAACAGGTTTGCTCCAAGGCTTCGCATTGCCCCGCCAACGAATGGGCTTGAACGATGCGGGCGGCACCCTTGATCTTGTGGGCTTGCTCAATGATGTCCGAGGGGGGCGCGTGTCGATCCCGCAGTTCGATAAGGACCTTGCGGTCGTGAAGGCTGCTGCTCAGCAGCTCCTCCAGCAAGCGTCGACTCAACTGTGGATCACCGCCGGTCAGCGCTTCCAGGCATTCGAGGTCCAGCCGTTGGGGCACGGTTTCAGGGGCGATATGTGCCAGTTGGCGCTCTAATACGGTAAGGCTGATGGGTTTGAACAGGCAGTCATCCATGCCGGCTTGCACGCACCGTTGCCTTTCCTCCGGCTGGGCGTTGGCGGTAAAGCCCAGTACCACGCAGGGCACCAATTGTTCGCGTTGCTCATATTCACGGATTGAACGACTCAGTTCGTAGCCATTCATGATGGGCATGTTGCAGTCGGCAATTACCAGGTCGAAATGCTCTTTACGCCAGGCCTGGAACCCTGCGGCTCCGTGCTCGGCAGCGATGAATTTATGCCCCAGGTAGCCCAATTGCTGGCACATCAGCAGGCGATTCGCCGGATGGTCGTCTACCACCAGTACGTTAAGCACCCGTGCGGTGGCCGGCGTTGGCGGCGTGTGTTCACCCACCGCCTGGATCGCTTGCAGGCGAGGCATGCTCAGGTTGACGTGCACCTGGGTGCCGACCATGGGCACGCTGCTCAGGCTCAATTGGCCGCCCATCATCGCGCACAGGCTGCGGCAGATCACCAGACCCAGGCCCGCGCCACTGCGCGCCAGTTGCCCGGAGTTGTCCGCCTGGGCAAAGGGTTCGAACAGGCGCTGTTGGTCATCCCGGCTGATGCCGATGCCGGTGTCTTCCACCACCAGTTTCAGCTCGATCTGCTCCGGGGCCTGGGTAGGCTGCAGCTCGACCTTGATCTTGACCTGCCCTTGTTCGGTGAACTTGATCGCGTTGCTCACAAGGTTCGATAGCACCTGCTTGAAGCGCAGCGGGTCTATCAGCACCTCGATATCGTTCAGGTCGGGTTTGAACTCCAGTAGCAGGCTGAGGGTTTTCTGCCGTGCGAGACCGTCGAAGACGCGCACCACTGATTCAATTACCTCCCGCAGGTTGACGCGCTCCGGCGCCAGGCTGAGGCGGCCGGACTCGATACGCGCGATGTCGAGAATGTCACCGATCAGCTCCAGCAGGTCTCTGGCCGAGTTGTACGCCACCTCGATCGCCGGACGGTCAAGGTGTCCTTGGTCGGCGCGCTTGAGCGTCAGTTCGAGCATGCCGATCACAGCGTTCATCGGGGTACGAATCTCGTGGCTCATGGTAGCCAGGAACGTGCTCTTGGCGCGGTTGGCTTCGTCGGCGCGCTCCTTGGCAGCGCGTAGTTCATCGAATAGCTGGCGTCGGTCACTGATATCGATCCAGCCACCGATGATGCCCTGGACTTCACCCGTAGAGTCGCGGTAGGGAAGGATCCAGTGATAGATGGTCAGTTTCTTGTCGTGGATATGCAGGCTGCGATCGAGGATCAGCGGGTTACCCTCGGCCACCACACGCAGATAGTCAGCATGATACTGGGCTGCCTCCGACGCCAGCGCCATGGTCATCTGGGTCACGCTTTTGCCGATCACCTCTTCGCGCTTGACGTCGAACACCTGCAGGTAGCTGTCGTTACAGGTCTGCAACAACCCATTGCGGTCGCGCACGTAGATCGGATGGGGCGTCTCATTGACCAGTGCACGCATGAACTCGAACTGATCGTTGAGGGCACGTTCGGCCATTTTTCGATGCTTGATCTGGCGACGCATGTAGGCGTTCCAGGCTAGGGATATCAACAGCAACAGCCCGGTGCCGATGATGATTCGCGCGATCAGTTGATGGTAATTACGCCAGTAGCTGTCCGATGCGGCGGTGTAGCCACGCCAGCGACTGTTGATTACGCCCATTTCATCCGGGGCAATGCTGAGCAGCGCCTTGTCGAGTATCGAGCTCAATTCCGTGGCTTGGCGCGAGGTAGCAAGAGAGAAGGTCGCTGGGGTCGTGCCGATGCTGGCGCTTATTTGCAATTTATCCTGGAAGACCTGGGATGACAGGAAATAGTTGGCGATCACCAAGGTATTCACTGCCCCATCCACTTGTCCCTGTGCTAGCAGCTCCGATGCTCTGAACGTATCACTGGTTTCCACCAGTTGAACCTGCGGGAAGTCTTTGCTCAAGGTCGCGGCCAGTGGGTTGCCTCGGGTGATTGCCAGACGCTTTCCTGCCATCTGCTCCATGTTCGAGGGGGCACCTTGCTCTCTGCGTGTCAACAATACATAGGAGTTTTCCAGGTAGGGGCGGCTGAAATTAAGCTGCGAATCTCGTTCGTTGCTGGGCACGATGGCACCGATCATATCGACTTTCTGGGTCGCGACCTGGTCGATCATCGCGCTGACATCGCGCCCGCGCTGCACCGAAAAACGCAGGCCGGTGCGCAAGCGAATCAACTCCAGCAAGTCGGCGGTGATGCCGCGAAAGTTGCCGTCTGCATCGAAGAACGTCAGGGGCGCGAAAGTTTCGTTGACCACTACGGTGACCACCGGATGCTCTTTGAGCCAGCGCTCTTCGCGCTGGGTCAGTTGCAGCTTCTTGTCAGTCAGCAGGATGTCGCTGCCGGCGCTCCAGCGCTTGGCAATGCTTTCCCTTTCGTTGATGGGCACCGAGGCCAGGACTGAATCGACAATGCTGAGGAGCATCCGGTTGTCCTGGCGCATGGCAAAACTGAAGCCATAAGCTTCATGCTTGCCGAAGTTGGCCATGCGAATGTTTTTGAGATAGCCCTTGTTGATCATGTAATGGGTGGAAATGGTGTCACCGAGAAACACATCCGCCTGGTCGAAGGCCACTGCATTCAAGGCATTCTGATAGGACGGGTAGGCGCGGATGCTCGCCTTGGGGTACAGCTTCTCCACCTCATTGAGCGGCAGGTAGTGATAGACAAGGCTCAGGCGCAACCCATCGAGGCCTTCGCTGAGGCTGCGGGTTTCTCCCTCGCGCGTGACCAGCACCGGCTGGTCCACGGCATAAGGTTCGGAGAGGATAAGATTTGGCGTCGCAGCTTCAAACCCGTTTGAGGAGCCCAGCAGGTCAATTTCCCCGTCTTCCAGGGCGCGAATGGCCGCCGCTCGGGAGGGGTAGCGCATCACATTGATTGGCAGGGAGAGTGCCTTGGCCAGTAATCCTGCGTAGTCGGCGGTAAGGCCTTCGTAGTCATGGCCGCTGGAAGTGAGGTCGAAGGGCGGGTAATCAGGTGTGGATGTCCCCAGCGTGAGTTCACGTTTGTTCTGCAGCCACTGGCGCTGGGCCTTGTCAAAATGAGTGTCCAGTTGAACAGCTCCCGCACGACTCAAGAGGGTGAAACGTTCCGGGCTGGTTTGGTGCTCCGCCAGCACGGTAGTGCTGAAGTACAAACCGGCACTTAATATAATCAGATAGTCCTTTATACGCCTGGGCATCCGCTTTCTCACACTAGCGCGTTTCGTTTTGCCATCTCGATGAGTTCTACCAAGGATTTGGCTTTGAGTTTCTGCATGAGTCTCTTTTTATAAGTACTGACCGTCTTGTTGCTTAAAAACATACCTTTGGCAATTTCCTTGTTAGTGCGACCTTGCGCAAAAAGTTGCAGGACCATCAACTCTCGGTCATTAACTGACTTGAACAGTTCCAGCTCCTGGACATCCATGCCTTCGGCTCCGGGGCCACTCAATGCCTGGCTGGGGAAGTAGTTGTAGCCGGACAGGACAGCGCGAATGGCGCTCAGCAATTCGCTCAGGTCACCCTCCTTGCACACATAGCCTTCGGCGCCCGAGCGCATGCACCGCGTAGCAAATAGCGTTGGGCACTGGGCCGTGAGCACCAGGGTCTTCATGGAGGTGTTCATGGCATTGAATCGGCAGAGCACCTCGAGACCGTCGAGTTTCGGGATGCTGATATCCAGAATCACCAAGTCTGGAAGACACTCACGGACCATTTGTATGGCATCGCACCCGTTGTCTGTTTCGCCGACGACCTTGTAACCTTCGTGCTCCAGCAACATTCGAATAGCAAGCCGGATAACGGGGTGGTCATCGATAATAAAAACTGAGTTCATAATCACATTCCATGCAGGTGCAAATAAAGCGGGCACATTAGCTCAGAAGATAAGGGCACGGCATGAAGCGCACGAGCAGTAGATGCAAAACAGGAAAGTTCCTACAATTAAAAAGGTATACGCCTACAAGTTGATGGGTAGTCGTGACAGAGCATGTGAGCGTTTCAAACGCAATCGTGGCATGGTGATAGGCTTGAGTTTTTACGGCGGGCTTCGTAGCGTATTTCGTCGAAGAAGATGTTTAAAGTCCTACGTAGGGGGGGTAAAAGTTAAGCCGATTAACTTTTCAAGTTCGTCCTTGTTCAACGGTTTTGATAAATAGCCAAGAAGCGGAAGACTTCGTTGCGAGGCTTGTTTTGTCAGGCTCATCAGTTCTGGCGTGGGTAACCCGCTTAACAGAATAGCGCTGGTAATGAAGCGCCGACGGCTGGCGATTTCCACTAGTTCAAGTCCGGGCAGGTCGGGCAGGCATTGGTCGCACAACATCAGGTCAAAGGGATGTTCGGACTGGCTCATTGTGCGTATGGCCTGCTCTGCGTTTTCCACCGCAGTCAGTTGATCGAAGCCGAAGCTGTTGAGCAGGCATTGGGTGGCCAGAAGTTGAAACGGGTGATCCTCCACCAAAAGAATACGAAGAGAGTATCTGGGCATAGAAAGCACACAGTGAGGCAAGCGTCGATGGGGGCAGTAGAATTGCTCGGTCGGTTGGGAACGCGTGATTATTCTTCGGATGCTTGTACGAATTCGATCAGTCCGCTCTGTTCCCATCGTAGGGCAATTCGTTTCAGGGAACAGGCGGTCGGATGCAAGCGTTACTGAGGGCTGGAACGCCCAGTCATTTCCCGTGCCATTTCGGTGGCGTAGCTGTCGGTCATACCGGCAATGAAGTCGATCATTCGCAGGAACGAGGCGTGCAGTGGCCAGGCGGGGTCCGGCGCGCTGTTGCCCAGCAAATCGAGAATGCGCCGATTCTTGAACGACGGTGTTCGCCCTCCATGTTGTTCAAGGGCCGCGCCGCAGAACGCGTTCAGCAGGATTTCCAAGGTGGTGTAAGCGCCGATTTCATGCAATGTCTTGCGCTTGTCCTGGAAAATTTTCTTGCGCGCCATGTCTTTGGCATCCAGCACGCAGCGCTTTGCCGGGCCGTGCATATGCTCCACCAGGTCTCCCTGCAGCGTGCCGGCCAGCAGGGCGTCCTGCTGTTCGACAAACGCCTGCGCAGCCGCATTGGTCAGGTGCTCGATGGCTTTGCCACGCAGGATCGCCAGCTTGCGTCGGCGAGAGTCCAATGGGCCCAGCTGGCGATAGGTTTGTGGCAGGTCATCACCGACCAGGTCGAGCAACAACGACTCCACTTCGCTGTACTGCAGAAGCTCCATTTCCAGGCCATCTTCCAGGTCGATCAACGCGTAGCAGATGTCGTCGGCTGCCTCCATCAGGTAGACGAGCGGGTGACGCGCCCACCGTTGTTCCTCTAACTGGGGCAAGCCAAGCTTGTGGGCGATCTGCTCAAGAATTGGCAACTCGCTCTGGTAACAGCCGAACTTGTGTTTCTTGTAGCCCAGCGAGTCGGCGTGGCGGGCAGTCCAGGGGTATTTGAGGTACGTGCCCAAGGTGGCGTAGGTCAGCCGCGTGCCGCCGTCGAACTGGTGGTATTCAAGTTGGGTAAGTACCCGAAAGCCCTGGGCATTGCCTTCGAAGTTAAGGAAGTCATTGCGTTCGGCACTGCTCATGCCATCCAGCCAACCTCGCCCGGCGGCCTGTTGGAACCAGTGGCGAATGGCGTCTTCGCCGGAATGCCCGAATGGCGGGTTGCCGATGTCATGGGCCAGGCAGGCCGATTGCACCACCATGCCCAGGTCGCTGGGGTCGCACCAGTCGGGCAGGGCGCTGCGCAGGGTTTCGCCCACGCGCATGCCGAGTGAGCGCCCCACGCAGCTGACTTCCAGGGAGTGGGTCAAGCGTGTGTGGATATGGTCGTTGCTCGAAACCGGATGCACTTGGGTCTTGCGTCCCAGGCGCCGGAATGCACCGGAGAAAATAATGCGGTCGTGATCTTTGTGGAAGGGGCTGCGGCCCAGTTCTTCAGGGCTGTGCAGGGGTTTTCCAAGACGTTCGCGGGTTAGCAGGGTGGGCCAATCCAAGGCGCAGGCTCTCCGTAGTGTGAATGACAGTTCCAGCTTCCCGGTTCGGCCTTCAAGGGCAGGCGAATCCAGCGGTCGGCCGCGTCGGTATCAATTAACAGGCAGCGCAAAAAACCGCAATGACCAGCAGGTGTCTGGTCATTGCGGTCATCGGCTAACGAGGGTCAGCTTTTGCGCGAAGAGCCTTGCATGGCCAACTTGATCAGGGGGATCAAGCCGGCACCCAGCCGCACCAGGCGCGTGATGCTGCTGATACTGCCGCCCTTGGCGCCCTTGCCGGTAAAGAAGCCCATCAGCGTAACCGCCGCCACACCCCACAACGGCGCGTGCTTGATGCCCAGGCTGTCCTGCCAGTTGTGGCGCATGTTGCGCATTTTGTGCAGGGGCGCCATGAGTTGTTGGGACTCATGACGGATTTCCTGGCGGTGCATTTCCATGCGCAGGCGAATCAAGGCTTTGCGCATTTCCCGGCGAGAAGTATTTTGCGGGATTTCAGTCATGCTCATGGCAGCAGGCGCTCCCGGTCATTGGCCAGTTCTTCGAGCGTGGCGTGGAAGGGCGTGGACTCATCGAATACCGCCGCCTTCAAGCGCACACCGCAGAACGCAGCGGCCAGGCTGTAGAACACGCAGAGGCAGATGATGCCGGTCAGGCGATAGCCCGTGTCCCACACCAGGATCATCACCAGCGTCGACAACCCCACCAGCAACAGCAGGGCAAACACCAATGCCAGGCCGGCAAATAGCAAAAGGCTGACGGTACGGGCCTTTTGCTCTTGTAATTCAATGCCGAACAACTCGACATGACTGTGCAGCAAGCCCAGCACAGCTGCGCCCAGGCGTCGGGAAGTTGAACCGCTTGCTGAGGAATGTGCGCTCGTGGATGAGCTGGATTCGCCGATAGACATGGTTAGCGCCTTGTAGCCAATAGACCGATCAAAAAGCCTACGCCGGCAGCAATGCCGACTGACTGCCATGGGTTGGCTTGCACGTAGTCTTCGGTGGCGGTGATTGCCGCCTGGCCGCGCTCGCGCAATGAGTCTTCGGTCAGTTGCAGGGTCTCGCGGGCCTTGAGCAGGCTCTCGTGGATCTTGGTGCGCAACTCGTCAGCCTGGTCACCGGCCAGCACGGCAGTGTCGTCCAGCAGCTTTTCGGTATCGCTGACCAGGGTTTGAAAATCCTCCATCAGTATCTCTTGAGCAGTCTTTGCTGTTTTACCGGCCATGGTTATCTCCGTGGGTAGCTGATCTGTACGTGTGGTTTCGAGTCGCGCCGTGGGCTGAAGGTTCATTGCAATTGTGTGGTACAGCTTTTGCTTTGCCTTGGTGCGCAGGCCTTGGAGCCTGCGCTGAATCCGGGCGGTCGAGGTGAAAACCTTGGAAAACCTTACCCTAAATCACTTAATTTCGCGGAAAAACCCTTTCGGCAACGGCCTGTTGTGTTGATCGCTGCGCTAAAGCGGTTCACGCCCTCTGAAGAAAGGCGGAGCCGGCGGTGCCAATTTAGTGCGCTTAACCCTGGCTTGAACCGCTTTGGTGCTTTTTGCCTTGATGCAGGCCTGCCAACCTCCATGGAAAACTTGCAAAGCGCGGTGGACACCCTCGTCCACAGCTCCAATACCTTGTTCATTCTGATTGGCGCGGTCATGGTGCTGGCCATGCACGCCGGCTTTGCCTTCCTTGAAGTTGGCACCGTACGGCAGAAGAACCAAGTCAACGCCTTGTCGAAAATCCTCAGTGATTTCGCGATTTCAACGCTGGCCTATTTCTTTATAGGCTATTGGATCTCCTACGGGGTGAGCTTCCTGCAACCGGCCGCGGTGATCAGCGCCGATCATGGCTACGGCCTGGTGAAGTTTTTCTTCCTGCTGACGTTTGCCGCGGCGATTCCGGCAATTATTTCCGGCGGGATTGCCGAGCGTGCGAAGTTTGCCCCGCAACTGTGTGCCACCGCGCTGATCGTGGCGTTTATCTACCCGTTCTTCGAAGGCCTGGTATGGAACGGCAACCTTGGCCTGCAAGCATGGCTGCTCGCAACCTTTGGCGCCAGCTTCCACGACTTTGCCGGTTCCGTGGTTGTTCACGCCATGGGCGGCTGGCTGGCGCTGGCGGCGGTGTTGCTGCTGGGCCCGCGCAATGGGCGTTATCGTGAAGGGCGCCTGGTGGCGTTTGCGCCGTCGAGCATTCCTTTCCTGGCGCTGGGCTCGTGGATTCTGATCGTGGGCTGGTTCGGCTTTAACGTGATGAGCGCGCAAACCCTCAATGGCGTCAGTGGTCTGGTGGCCGTCAATTCGCTGATGGCCATGGTCGGCGGCACCGTGGCTGCCCTGGTAATTGGCCGTAATGATCCCGGTTTTCTGCACAACGGTCCGTTGGCCGGGTTGGTGGCAATCTGCGCCGGTTCCGACCTGATGCATCCGGTGGGCGCGCTGGTCACGGGCGTGGTCGCTGGCGGCTTGTTCGTGTGGTGCTTTATCGCTGCCCAGGTGCGCTGGAAGATCGACGACGTGCTGGGCGTGTGGCCGTTGCATGGCTTGTGTGGCGTGTGGGGCGGCATTGCCTGCGGCATCTTCGGGCAGGCTGCCCTGGGTGGACTGGGCGGCGTGAGCCTGATCAGCCAGTTGATCGGCACCGGGCTGGGCGTGGCGGTAGCATTTGGCGGCGGCTTGCTGGTGTACGGCGTGATCAAGCGCGTGCAAGGGCTGCGCTTGAGCCAGGAACAGGAGTATTACGGTGCGGACCTGTCGATCCACAAGATCGGCGCGGTCAGTCAGGACTGATCGGCGCGTCTTCGTCAGTGTGTGGCGGTGGGTAGAAACCGTGCAGCAGGCGATAGTGGTTGCGCCGTACTTCATTCACTCGCGCCTGCACCTGTTGGTCCGGCAGGCCCAGCAGGATCAGGGCGTGGGAGGCGAGCATCAGGCTCGACTCCAGCAACTCGGGCACCACCTCGCTGGCGCCCGCGGCCTTGAGTTCAGCCAACTGGCTGTCATCGCGTGTGCGCACCAGGATCGGCACGTCTGGGTTGATCTGCCGCGCCTCCTTGAGCACCACCAGGGCGACATCGCTGTTGTCCACCGCGATCACCGCCAACCGCGCCCGTTCCAGGCCGACGGCGCTGAGCAATGCACCACGGCGGCAGTCGCCGTAATGCACACTGCTGTCCTCGGTGGCGGCTTCCTGCACCCGTTCGGGGTCATCATCCAGGGCGATAAACGCCTGTTGTTCGCGGCGCATAAAGCGCCCGATGGACTGGCCTACCCGGCCATACCCGCAAATCACCACGTGTCCGTGCAATTGAGCGTTGAGCGCGGTGATGTGTTCCAGTTGCACTTGCTGGTTGGGCTTGCGATGCAGGCGCAGCGCGATGGCCGGTGCCGCACGTAACAGCAGCGGTGTCAGCAGCATCGAGCAGAAGGTGGCAGCCAGTAGCAGGCCGTTGAACTCATCGGGAATCAACCGGCTCTGCTGCATCTGCGCCATCAGCGCAAAACAGAACTCGCCGCCCTGGGCCAGCGCCAGACCGCTGCGCCAGGCTGTTTCGGTGTCACTGTTACGCCACTTGACCAGCGCCGCGACGACGCTGCCTTTGACCAGCATCAGCGTGAGCGTCAGGCCGAGGATCAACAGGCTGTGGCTGACGAACAACTGCAGATCGATGAGCATGCCGATGCTGACAAAAAACAGCCCCAGCAGGATGTCGCGAAACGGGCGGATATCGGCTTCGATCTGGTGTCGGTAATGACTTTCCCCCAGCAGCATGCCGGCCAGGAATGCACCGAGGGCAGGGGACAGGCCCAGCAGGTGGGTGAGCCAGGCGGTGAGCAAGACAATCACCAGCGCCAGCAGCACAAACAGTTCCGCCGAATGAGACGCGGCGACTTCACGGAACAGGCGTGGCAGCAACCAGCGGCTGGCGAACAACAGGCCCACGAACAGCACCACGGTCTTGCCCAAGGTCAGCGGCAGCGCCCAGTACCAGGCTTGGTCGCTGCTGCCGGCAAATACCGGTACCAATGTCAGCAGCAACACCGCTACGACATCCTGGAACAGCAACACGCCGATCGCATTCTGCCCATGACTGCTGAAGACTTCACCCAGGCTGGTCAACTCCTTGCTGACAATGGCGGTGGACGATAACGCCAGCCCTGCGCCCAGTAACAACGCGACGCCAGGTGCGAGGCCAAAGCTCATCAATAACGCGCCCAGCAATGCCCCGCACCCCAGCACTTGCAGGCTGCCCAGGCCAAATACCACGCTGCGCAGCGCCAACATTCTCGACAGGGAAAACTCAAGCCCCAGGGAAAACAGCAGGAACACCACACCCATCTCGGCCAGGTCCGGCAGGTCTTCGTTGTCATTGACCCAGTCCAGCGCGGTGGGGCCCACTGCCAGGCCTACGCACAGGTAGCCCAGCACGGGCGGCAGCTGCAGCCGGCGAAACAGTGCAATCACCACCAGGGATGAGGCCAGAATAATCAGCAGGTTGGCGAACACAGGCATCTCCGTTGCGGGGCGAGCGGCAAAAAGCCGCAAGAATCTCTGAATCAGTTATAGGCCATGGTGATCTGGATCAGGCTTTTTGCACCGTAGGAGCGAGCTTGCTCGCGAAAAACGTCAACGATAACGCGGGGTTCCTGAGTGAACGCGGCGCGCGGGAGTTTTTCGCGAGCAAGCTCGCTCCTACAGGGGCTTGTTGGGATTAGAATGGACGTTCGTTTCTTGTTCGAGTCTTTTCATCATGCTTCCTGAATGCCAGCTGTTCGGCACCCTGGGTTGCCATCTGTGTGAGATTGCCGAAGCCGAAGTCATGCCGCTCGTCGAGCACGGGTTGTTGGTGGAGTTGGTGGATATCGCCGATCCGGAGGACCTGACAGACGTCTACGGCCTGCGGATTCCGGTGCTTCGCCGCACGGACACCGGGGCGGAACTGGACTGGCCGTTCGACACCGCGCAGGTGGTTACCTTCCTGCGCTGAGATTTATGCGATGGCGGCTTTCCAAATATTAAGTTACTGTATATTCGTACAGCGATTGAATAGAGGGAACGCCCGTGGTGAATGTTGAACAACTTAAAAGCAGCGTCAATCGCATGTCCGCCGATGTGGTGCGTGACGCGGTGAACGAACTGCGCCTCGATGGCCTGGTCACGGAAGGCAAGACGCCGTTTAACAAAGTGCATTTCAACACCTGCTTCGCGGAAATCGAGGCGCTGTTCCAGCGCGCCGGTTATCACAAGCAGCTGGATGTGGTGGGTTATCAGGGCTTGCTCTACGCGTTGTATGACCCGGGTCGTTGGGAAGCGGTGGACGTGCTGCGCTGGCTCAAGGAGTTCACCGAGGCGGCAAGCGCCTCGCCGGTGCTGCGAGCTCAACTGGCCAAGGCCTGAGATAGGCCCTAGGCAATCGCGCGCCATGGGCGATAATGCCCGCCTGTTTTCCAGGCTTTGAGCGTCGGCATGTCCACTTCCGTTTTTTCCCCCTCCCAGCACCAAGCCAGCACCCTGTACTTGCCGCCGGGCTCCTGGGTGACGGTGCTCGATTGCCTGTGCGCACACTTTCCGGCCATCGGCCGCGAACAATGGTCGGACCGCATTGCCCGCGGCCGGGTGCTGGATGTCAATGGCAGCCCGATCAGCCTGGGCCTGGGCTACAAGGAAGGCTTGTGCATCTATTACTTTCGCGAAGTGCCCAACGAGAAAGTGATTCCGGTGCTGGAAAACATCCTGTACGCGGATGAGCACCTGGTGGTGGCGGACAAACCGCATTTCCTGCCAGTGACACCCGCTGGCGAGTACGTCGAGCACACCTTGTTGCGACGCTTGATCCGGCGCCTGGACAATCCCGCCCTGGTGCCCCTGCATCGCATCGACCGACATACGGCGGGGTTGGTGCTGTTCTCCGCCAACCCGCACAGCCGTTCGGCCTATCAGCAATTGTTTCCCACGCGACGTATCGACAAATTCTATGAAGCCATCGCTCCGGCCTTGCCGCACCTCAGCTTCCCGTTGGTGCACAAAAGCCGTTTGGTGGATGGCGAACCTTTCTTTCGCATGCAGGAAGGGCCGGGTGCCAGCAACACCGAGACGGCGGTAGAGGTGCGCGAGAAAAACGCTGATCTATGGCGCTACGGCCTGTTCCCGGTGACCGGCAAGAAGCACCAGCTGCGCGTGCATATGACGGCGCTCGGGGCGAGCATCTGTAATGACCCGTTCTACCCCGAAGTGATCAAGGATGCCGAGGACGATTACGCCAAGCCACTCAAGCTACTGGCCCAGGGCGTGCGCTTTATCGACCCGGTAAGCGGTGAACAACGCAGCTTTCGCAGCCAGATCACCCTGGACTGGTAAACCCCAGGAACAACAAGGCCCGCGCTAGGCGGGCCTTGTGTGCAAGCGCTGAGGCTTACAGGTCTTTAACGGTGCGAACCTGATCTTTATTGATACGGGTGTGCTTGCCGTCCAGTTGTTCGAATTCGTAGAAGCCCGAATCTTCATCGTACTTCGGGGTGTCGACGGCCTGGATTTCGCGACCGTCATTCAGGGTGATCACTGTTGGCGAAGCGCAACCGGCGAGGGTGGCGAGGCCCAGTGCAAGCATGAGAGCGGCGATGGTCCGTTGAGTCATGAGTTTGTCTCCGAGAGAATACTTTTAAATTGCTGACCTTGTGACGTACGGGACGCCGGCAAAGTTCCTTGTGCAGGGTTCATTCTGACATGCCAGCCCCGGGGTGCAACAGCTCGGGCGTATTAAGATTGGCCAGGCGCGGGTCATCGGCCGGACATTCCAGCGCCACGGCACCCAGTTGCAGCCACAGCTTGCGCGGGCTGCGCTCCCCCGCTTGCCACGCCTGTTCCACCTGGTTTTTCAGGCGAGTGGGGATGACGCACAGCAAGGGTTCCCAGAAGTCACCCTGGCGCACCATCACCGGTAGCTGCCGATTGCGTCGTGCGGTCGCACGCAGGTCGGCGAGCAGTCGCGCATCGATCTGCGGCACATCGCAAGGCAATATCAGCAGATGCTCATGGCGTGCGGCGAAGAGTCCTGCACGGATACCTGCCAGCGGGCCGGGGAAGCCCGGGTTGTCATCGCTCACCTGTTGGTCGGCATAGAGCGCGTAGCGTTCATGGTTGCGGTTGCACGAGATGATCAGGTCATCGGTGAGCGGCCGGGCCAACTGGTGCAGGTGGGCGATCAAGGGCTGGCCTTGCCATTCCAGCAGCCCTTTGTCCTGCCCGCCCATGCGTTGGCCGCGACCACCGGCCAGCAACAGGATCGAACACGGCAGGGAAGAAAATTCAAACGTCATGGTGGTTGCGCTGCGGCAGGGAAACAGGGGCCTGTGATATAACATCGGGCTGTTCCTTCGACAACCGGACCGTGCCATGAAAGCCAAGGCCGATGCGCCCTTTGTACCCCTGAATATTGCTGTATTGACGGTCAGCGACACCCGCACCCTGGAGACCGACACCTCCGGCCAGGTCTTCGTCGATCGTCTTGCCGCCGCCGGCCACCGCCTGGCCGAGCGCGTGCTGCTCAAGGACGACCTTTACAAGATTCGCGCCCAGGTGGCCCACTGGATCGCCGAAGACGTGGTGCAGGTGGTGCTGATTACCGGCGGCACCGGCTTCACCGGTCGCGACAGTACCCCTGAAGCGGTGAGCTGCCTGCTCGACAAGCAGGTCGATGGTTTTGGCGAGCTGTTCCGCCAGATCTCCGTGGCCGATATCGGCACCTCCACCGTGCAATCGCGCGCCTTGGCGGGGTTGGCCAATGGCACTCTTGTGTGCTGCCTGCCAGGGTCCACCAATGCCGTGCGCACCGGTTGGGACGGCATCCTCGCCGAGCAGTTGGATAACCGTCACCGCCCGTGCAACTTCGTCCCGCATCTGAAGCAGGCCGAACCTTGTGAATCCCGTGGATAAGCCCGGCAAGACCGGCGCCCTGATGCCGGTGGAAGCAGCCCTGCAGCGTTTGCTCGACATGGCCGCCGCCGCGCCGATCCGCGAGCAGGAAGTACTGCCCCTGGCTGAGTGTGATGGCCGGGTATTGGCCCTGGACCTGATCTCCACACTCGACCTGCCACCGTGGCCCAACAGTGCCATGGACGGCTACGCCGTGTGCCTGGCGGACTGGACCGGCGAACCCTTGGTGGTGAGCCAGCGGATTTTCGCCGGCACTGCCCCTGAACCCTTGGCGGCCGGCACCTGTGCACGCATCTTTACCGGCGCGCCGGTGCCCCAAGGCGCTGACTGCGTGCAGATGCAGGAAAACGCCGTGGTGCATACCGACCAGCGCGTGAGTTTCACCGAGCCATTGCAGATGGGCGACAACATCCGGCCTCAGGGCCAAGAGACCACGGTCGGCGAGACCGTACTCAGTGCCGGCACCCGCCTGGGCCCTATCGAACTCGGTTTGGCCGCGTCTCTTGGACGTGATCGACTCGAGGTGGTGCGGCGCGTACGCGTGGCCGTGTTGTCGACCGGCGACGAACTGATCGAGCCAGGGTTGCCGCTCGGCCCTGGGCAGATCTACAACAGCAACCGTCGCGTGCTGTGCAGCTGGCTGGTGCGCATGGGCTGCGAAGTGATCGATGCCGGGATTCTACCGGATGATCTGGAACAGACCCGCGCGCGCCTGGCGGGGCTGGGCAGCGTTGACCTGATCCTCTCGACCGGCGGTGTGTCGGTGGGCGAAGCGGACTTCCTCGGCATTGCCTTACGGGAAGAGGGTGAGCTGGCGCTGTGGAAGCTGGCGATCAAACCGGGCAAGCCGCTGACCTTCGGGCATTTTCGTGGCGTGCCGGTGATCGGCCTGCCGGGAAACCCGGCCTCGACCCTGGTGACTTTTGCGCTGCTGGCGCGCCCGTATCTGCTGCGCCGTCAAGGGGTGCAGGAGGTGCAGCCGCTGCGCTTCGAAGTGCCGGCAGGGTTCGTCTGGCCCAAGCCCGGCAACCGCCGCGAGTACCTGCGCGGGCGGATCGAACAGGGCAAGGCTATCATCTACCGCAACCAAAGCTCCGGGGTGCTGCGCAGTGCGGCGTGGGCTGAAGGCTTTGTGGAGGTGATGGAAGGGACCACGCTGGCCATCGGCGACCGGGTCAACTTCATTCCTTTGAGCGAAGTCCTTAACTGACCACGCGCTAAAAATGTGGGAGCTGGTTGGCCTGCGATAGCCATAGGTATTTACACAACCTCTGAACGACGCAAAACCTGTGGCGAGGGAGCTCGCTCCCGTGACGACCGACCAGCCGACGCTTATTTACCTGCCGCCCCGCGCTCCCACATTTGGATCGTGGTGCGTCAGGGAGATTTGCGTCGGTTGGTAGGCCGTCACGGGAGCAAGCTCCCTCGCCACAGATCCAGCGTCGCGCCGAAGTTGTGTAGGTACCGATGGCTATCGCAGCCAAGCCGGCTCCCACATTTGGATGTGTATGTGCCCTGTGAGCAATCAGTAATCGTCACCCTGCTCAGTGACATCCCGCTCCACCGGCCCCGCCTCCGGGTCGTAGCCGGCCGGGAACTTGCCCTTCAACGTCCAGGCAAACGCAATGATCTCGGCAATCGTGCGGTACAACTCTTCCGGAATGCTGTCCCCCAGTTCCATGCGCGCCAGCAGCTTCACCAACTCGGCGTTTTCATAGATCGGTACTTCATTCTCCCGTGCCAGCTTGAGGATGGCTTCGGCCAGGGCATCATCGCCTTTGGCTGTCAGGGTAGGGGCCTGTTGGCCGTCGTACTTGAGGGCGATGGCCTGGCGGGGCGGGTCGGCGTTTTTCATGCGGTTTCGTCCACCCAGCGTTGCTCCAGTCCGGTTTTTGGCCCGCGTGGCGGGGTGCCTAGGTGGCAATCCAGGTCGCCGACGTTGAGCCCGGATGAGACCAGGCGCTCACGCAGGCTGCCCAAGTGGCTTTCGATCAGGCTGGCCGTGAAAGGGCGGCTGGCCCATAGCTGGCTGGACAGTTTGCCTTGAGACAGCTGCGCCTGAACTTGCAACGGCCCCAGCGGCTCCATGTCAAAGGCCAGTTCGACGCGCCAAAGCATTTGTTTCGGATCTTTTTTATCCTTGCGCTCGGGCTGGTCCTTGTCTGGCGCGGGCTCCTCGCGTTGGAATTTGACCTGCAGCGGCACGATGTCTTGCAGGGTGCGCATGGGGATCTCTAACTGCCAGGTCGTTTGCAGGCGGCCGTCGGCGGTGGTGCCGGTCTGTTCCAGGCTCGACAGTTGATGGCTCTGCAAGCGCGAGATCGCCCCGGCGGCCAGGCGTAGCAGGCTTTCCAGGTCGCCTTCACCTTCCAGTTTTGCCATGAGCCGCTCGGGCAGCGGGAAGCCGGCGGGTATCTGCCGGGCGCCGACCTGGCCGAGGGTGTTCAGCGGGCTGCGCACAAAGTGCGGCAACACCTGGGCCAGGGTATTGGCGGCGAGGATCGCATTCAGGTTGGTGCTGGCGGGCAGGGCGGGCAGCAGGTCTGCGACCAGGCGTAACAGCGCGCCTTTCATGTCCAACGGTGGGATTTGCGGGTTCTGGCCGGCGAGCAGTTTGGCTTCCAGAAAGGCGCCGCTGTTCTGCACCACCTGGGCCAGCACCTTGGGATTGCTGACCTGTGCCAGATCGGGCAAGGCCGCCAACAATCGCTCGGCGGCGGCCCGCAGCTCGGCCGATGTGCTGTCGCCACGGGGCAGGTTTTGCAAGGCGGTGAACACCGCATCCAGCGAGCCTTGGCGACTTTGCTGAATGGCAAGTTGCTGCGTCACGGCCAGTTGGTCCTTCAGGCCGCTTAGCGGTACGAAGTTCAGGGTCTGCGCGTTCTGCACCACAGCACTGAGCAAGCTGCCCACCCTTAGCGGTTGAGGGCTTTCCAAGGTCAGGGTGGCACCGGCCAGGGCGTTATTGAGCACACTCACCAGCGAGCGATAGATCGCCGGTTGCGCCGTGCCCTGGGGTAGCATCTGCGTGGTCAGCACCTTGGCTTGCAACAACGTACCTACCGGCATTTGGTTAGTGTCGAGGCGAGTGAGAGCGGCCACGTTGGCACTCATGGCTTGCTGCAAGGTAAGGGCCAGGTTGCCCGCAGGCGTCTGGCTCACCGCCACATTGCTGCCTAGAGGCAAGGGCTGGGCACTGCTGGCCTGCACCAGCGCCTGGCGACCGCCTTCGAGGGTCAGTTTGAGCAGTAACTGAAAGGCCTCGCCGCCTTGTTTAAGCGCGATGACCTCAGCGTTCACGGTTTTCCCCGGGTCGATCAACCCGGCCTGCGGCTCCAGCAGTTTGAGCAATGCGCCGGCTCCAGGCAGCGGAGTGGGCCCGGGTGCGGAGGTTGGCGGCAGTGGAGGAAGGTTGATCTCGCCGGTCATCGTGCGCATCGTCTCTGGGGAAATTGCCCTCTTTAGAGTAGGGCATCGCATGTATAATGCCGCCCGTCTGCAAAGAGAGCGGTAAAAACCTCACAACTATTTGATCCAGCTCTCTAAAATCGGTCGCCAAAGCCGTTATTGTGCATCTCTCTATAACGGCCGCTGCACCGCCGACTTGAACCGTAAAGGCCCGCGATCTTTTGACCAGCCCTCTTCTTGAAGCCGTAGCGCTTGCCTGTGAACGCGACCTGCGCCTGCTGTTCGAGCAACTCGACCTGCGGCTGACGGGTGGGGACATGGTGCAAATCAGTGGCCCCAATGGCAGCGGCAAGACCAGCCTGCTGCGCCTGCTGGCCGGGCTGATGCAGCCGACGGCCGGCGTGGTGCATCTCAACGGCAAGCCCTTGAACGAACAGCGTAGCGAGCTGGCGCGCAACCTGATCTGGATCGGCCACGCCGCCGGCATCAAAGACGTACTCACTGCTGAAGAAAACCTCAGTTGGCTCAGCGCCCTGCATCATCCTGCTTCCCGTGACGCCATCTGGCAGGCCCTGGCCGCGGTGGGCCTCAAGGGCTTTGAGGACGTTCCCTGCCACACCCTGTCCGCCGGCCAGCAGCGCCGCGTGGCCTTGGCCCGCTTGTACTTGCCCAGCCCGCCGTTGTGGATTCTCGACGAACCTTTCACCGCCCTCGACAAACAAGGCGTGGTTCAACTCGAAGCACACCTGGCCCAGCACTGCGAGCAAGGCGGCCTGGTGGTGCTCACCACCCACCACACCTTGGCGCGTATGCCTGCTGGCTACCGTGAGCTGGACCTGGGGCGGTGGTCGCTATGAGTGTGTTCGCCCTGTTGGTCGCCCGCGAAGCCCGGCTGTTGTGCCGTCGCCCCGCCGAACTGGCCAACCCGCTGGTGTTCTTTGCCATCGTGATCGCGCTGTTCCCGCTGGCGGTTGGCCCGGAGACTAAACTGTTGCAAACCTTGTCCCCAGGACTGGTGTGGGTCGCCGCGCTTTTATCGGTTCTGCTCTCGCTGGACGGGCTGTTTCGCAGTGATTTCGAAGACGGTTCCCTGGAGCAGTGGGTCCTTTCGTCGCACCCGTTGCCACTTCTGGTACTAGCCAAGGTGCTGGCACACTGGGTTTTTTCCGGCTTGGCGCTAGTCTTGCTCTCGCCACTGCTTGCCATGATGCTTGGGTTGCCCGTTGAATGCCTGCCGGTGCTGCTCCTGTCTTTGTTACTCGGCACGCCGGTGCTCAGCCTGTTGGGGGCGGTGGGCGCAGCGTTGACCGTCGGCTTGAAACGGGGCGGGCTGTTGCTGGCGCTGTTGATTCTGCCTCTGTATATCCCGGTGTTGATCCTGGGGAGTGGCGCGTTGCAAGCCGCGCTCATGGGCATGCCGGCGACCGGTTATCTCTTGTGGCTGGGTAGCCTGGCCGCCCTGGCGGTAACCCTGACACCTTTTGCTATAGCCGCCGGCCTGAAAATCAGCGTTGGTGAATAATGAGGTCTGACCCGGCGTCAATGACGCTGAGTCAGTAAAGACCCTGAGCTTTTCGCCACGACGAAAAGCACCGTGATGGAAACAGCAATGAACTGGACCTGGTTTCACAAGCTCGGCTCGCCCAAATGGTTTTATGGCATCAGTGGCAAGCTGCTGCCGTGGTTGAGTATCGCCGCCATCCTGCTGATCGGCACCGGCCTGGTCTGGGGCCTGGCCTTTGCGCCGCCGGACTATCAGCAAGGCAACAGCTTTCGCATCATCTATATCCACGTACCTGCCGCGATGCTGGCCCAGTCCTGCTATGTGATGCTGGCGGTGTGCGGTGTCGTCGGCCTGGTATGGAAGATGAAGCTGGCCGATGTAGCCCTGCAATGCGCCGCGCCCATCGGTGCGTGGATGACCGCCGTGGCGCTGGTGACCGGTGCGATCTGGGGCAAGCCGACCTGGGGCTCATGGTGGGTGTGGGATGCGCGCCTGACCTCGATGCTGATCCTGCTGTTCCTGTATTTCGGCCTGATTGCCTTGGGCAACGCCATCAGCAACCGTGACAGCGCCGCCAAGGCTTGCGCGGTGCTGGCGATTGTCGGCGTGATCAACATCCCGATCATCAAGTACTCGGTGGAGTGGTGGAACACCCTGCACCAGGGCGCCACCTTCACCCTCACCGAAAAACCGGCGATGCCCGTGGAAATGTGGGCGCCGTTGCTGCTGATGGTGCTGGGCTTCTACTGTTTCTTCGGCGCCGTATTGCTGCTGCGCATGCGCCTTGAAGTGCTCAAGCGTGAAGCCCGTACCAGTTGGGTAAAGGCCGAAGTGCAAAGCTGCCTGGGAGCACGTGGATGAGTTTTGCTTCTTTCAGTGATTTTCTCGCCATGGGCCACCACGGCCTGTATGTCTGGACGGCCTATGGCATCTGCCTGGCGGTGCTGGCCCTCAACGTCGCCGCGCCGATCCTGGCCCGCAAGCGTTACCTGCAACAAGAGGCGCGACGTCTGCGCCGGGAGACCGAAAAGTGAATCCGCTGCGTAGAAAGCGTCTGTTGATCATCCTTGCCATCCTGGCCGGCGTCGGCATTGCCGTGACCCTGGCCCTGAGCGCCCTGCAGCAGAACATCAACCTGTTCTACACGCCCACCCAGATCGCCAATGGCGAGGCACCGGTCGATACGCGCATCCGCGCTGGCGGCATGGTAGAGCAGGGCTCGTTGAAGCGTTCCGGCGATTCGTTGGACGTGACCTTCGTCGTCACCGATTTCAACAAGGCCGTGACCATCACCTATCGCGGCATCCTCCCGGACCTGTTCCGGGAAGGCCAGGGCATTGTCGCCCTGGGCAAGCTCAACGCCGATGGCGTGGTAGTGGCTGACGAAGTGCTGGCCAAGCACGATGAAAAATACATGCCGCCCGAGGTCACCAAAGCCTTGAAAGACAGCGGCCAAACCGCTCCCGCCACCCCAGTCAAGGAGGGCTGAGCCATGACGTCCGCACTGTTTATTCCGGAGCTGGGCCAGTTGGCGATGATCCTCGCGCTGTGCTTTGCCGTGGTCCAGGCCGTGGTGCCCTTGCTTGGTGCCTGGCGCGGCGACCGCCTGTGGATGAGCCTGGCGCAGCCGGCCGCCTGGGGCCAGTTTGCCTTCTTGCTGTTCGCCTTTGGGTGCCTGACCTACGCCTTCATGACCGACGATTTTTCGGTCGCCTACGTTGCCAACAACTCCAACAGCGCGTTGCCCTGGTACTACAAGTTCAGTGCGGTGTGGGGCGCCCACGAAGGTTCGTTGCTGTTGTGGGCGCTGATCCTCGGCGGCTGGACCTTCGCCGTCTCGGTGTTCTCGCGCCAATTGCCGCAAGTGATGCTGGCGCGGGTGCTGGCGGTGATGGGCATGATCAGCATCGGCTTCCTGCTGTTCCTGATCATGACCTCCAACCCGTTCACCCGCATCCTGCCGCAGATCCCGGTGGACGGTCACGACCTCAACCCGTTGCTGCAGGATATCGGCCTGATCGTGCACCCGCCGATGCTCTACATGGGTTATGTGGGGTTCTCCGTGGCCTTCGCGTTTGCCATCGCCGCCTTGCTCGGCGGTCGTCTCGACGCCGCCTGGGCGCGCTGGTCACGGCCATGGACCATCGTTGCCTGGGCCTTCCTCGGTATCGGTATCACCCTGGGCTCATGGTGGGCCTACTACGAACTCGGCTGGGGCGGCTGGTGGTTCTGGGACCCAGTGGAAAACGCCTCCTTCATGCCGTGGCTGGTGGGTACCGCGCTGATTCACTCCCTGGCCGTCACCGAAAAACGTGGCGTGTTCAAGAGCTGGACGGTACTGCTCGCCATCGCGGCGTTTTCCCTCAGCCTGCTCGGCACTTTCCTGGTGCGCTCGGGCGTGCTGACCTCGGTGCATGCGTTTGCCTCAGACCCTGAGCGCGGCGTGTTCATCCTGATCTTCCTGCTGTTTGTCGTCGGCGGCTCGCTCACCTTGTTTGCCCTGCGCGCGCCGGTGGTCAAGAGCCAGGTCGGTTTCAACCTGTGGTCGCGGGAAACCCTGTTGTTGGGCAACAACCTGGTGCTGGTGGTAGCCGCGTCGATGATCCTGCTCGGCACCCTCTACCCGCTGGTGCTGGACGCCTTGAGCGGCGCCAAGCTGTCCGTGGGGCCGCCGTACTTCAATGCGTTGTTCATCCCGCTGATGGGCCTGTTGATGGTGGTGATGGCGGTCGGCGTGCTGGTGCGCTGGAAAGACACCCCGGTGAAATGGCTGGCGGGCATGCTGATGCCGGTGCTGCTCGGCAGCGTGGCCCTGGCGGTGATCGCCGGGTTTGCCTACGGCGACTTCAATTGGGCGGTACTCGCGACGTTCCTGCTGGCAGCCTGGGTGTTGCTCGCGGGGGCGCGGGACATCGTCGACAAAACGCGCCACAAGGGTTTGCTCAAGGGCCTGCCCACCCTGACCCGCAGCTACTGGGGCATGCAGATCGCTCACATTGGTATCGCGGTGTGCGCCCTTGGGGTAGTGCTGTCCAGCCAGAACAGCGCCGAGCGCGACCTGCGCCTGGCGCCGGGCGAGTCCATGGACCTGGCCGGTTACCACTTCATCTTCGAAGGTGCCAAGCACTTCGAAGGGCCGAACTTCACTTCCGACAAAGGCACGGTGCGCGTAGTGCGCAATGGCAAGGAAATCGCCGTGCTGCACCCGGAGAAACGCCTGTACACCGTGCAGAGTTCGATGATGACCGAGGCTGGTATCGACGCCGGTTTCACCCGTGACCTGTATGTGGCCCTCGGTGAACCCTTGGGCGACGGGGCCTGGGCCGTGCGCGTGCATGTCAAACCCTTCGTGCGCTGGATCTGGTTCGGCGGTTTGCTCACCGGGTTCGGCGGGTTGCTCGCAGCGCTGGACCGGCGCTATCGGGTCAAGGTCAAGAGCCGGGTGCGTGAAGCGCTTGGCCTTTCGGGAGCTGCGGTATGAAGCGTTGGTTGATGGTTGTGCCGCTGGCGTTGTTCCTGCTGGTGGCGGTGTTCCTGTATCGCGGGTTGTACCTGGACCCTGCCGAGCTGCCTTCGGCGATGATTGGCAAGCCGTTCCCCGCCTTCAACCTGCCAACGGTGCAGGGTGACAAGACCCTGACCCAGGCAGACTTGCAGGGCAAGCCGGCGCTGGTCAACGTGTGGGCCACCTGGTGCATCTCTTGCCGCGTCGAACACCCGGTGTTGAACAAGCTGGCCGAGAAGGGTGTGGTGATCTACGGCATCAACTACAAGGACGACAATGCGTCGGCCTTGAAGTGGTTGGCGGAATTTCATAACCCGTACCAGCTGGATATCCGCGACGAAGACGGCAACCTGGGATTGAACCTGGGTGTGTACGGCGCGCCGGAAACTTTCTTCATCGACGCCAAAGGTGTGATCCGCGACAAGTTCGTCGGCGTGATCGACGAAACGGTGTGGCGTGAGCAACTGGCCGCCAAGTACCAGGCCCTGGTCGATGAGGCCAAGCCATGAAGCGTTGGTTGACCGCTGCCGTTTTAGCCCTGGGCCTGGCCGGCGTGGCCCACGCCGCCATCGACACCTATGAATTCGCCAACGACGCGCAGCGTGAGCGTTTCCGCGACCTGACCAAGGAACTGCGCTGCCCCAAATGCCAGAACCAGGACATCGCCGACTCAAACGCCCCGATCGCCACCGACCTGCGCAGAGAGATTTTCCGCATGCTGGGGGAGGGCAAGGACGACCAGCAGATCATCGACTTCATGGTCGACCGCTACGGTGATTTCGTACGCTACAAACCGGCACTCACCGGCAAGACCGCGCTGCTGTGGTTTGGCCCGGCCGGGCTGTTGCTGGCCGGCGTGGTGGTAATGGCCGTGATCGTGCGTCGGCGCCGTGTCGCACCGATTGATGGCGCCGATGCGCTGTCCCCTGAAGAGCGTAAACGCCTCGACCAATTGCTGGACACCAAGACTGATGATTGATTTCTGGCTCGCAGCCGGTTTGCTGCTACTGATTGCCCTGAGTTTCCTGTTGATCCCTGTGTTGCGTGGCCGTCGTGCCCAGCGTGAAGAGGATCGCACCGCGTTGAACGTGGCGCTGTACCAGGAACGCGTCGCCGAGCTGCAAGCGCAGCAGGACGAAGGTGTGTTGAATACCGCGCAGCTCGACACCGGCCGCGCCGAAGCGGCCCGTGAGTTGCTGGCCGACACTGAAGGTGTGGAAAAGCCCCGCGAATCGCGGTTAGGCAAACCGCTGCCGTTTTTGGCGGCGTTTCTGGTGCCTGTGCTGGGCGTTGCGCTGTACCTGCATTATGGCGCGAGCGACAAGGTTGAACTGACCCGTGAGTTTTCCCAACCGCCGGTGTCCATGGCCGACATGACCCGCCGCCTGGAACGCGCCGCCGCTGCACAACCGGATTCGGCAGAAGGTTTGTACTTCCTTGGGCGCGCCTATATGGCCCAAGACCGTGCCGGCGATGCCGCCAAAGTCTTTGAACGTACGGTTGCGTTGGCCGGGCGCCAACCGGAACTGCTCGGGCAATGGGCCCAGGCGCAGTACTTTGCTGACAACAAACAATGGTCGCCTCAGGTTCAGGCGCTGACCGACGAAGCCTTGAAGCTCGATCCCAAGGAAGTCACCAGTCTTGGCCTGTTGGGTATCGCTGCCTTTGAGGGCCAGCGTTATCAGGAAGCCATCGACTACTGGAACCGCCTGCTCGCGCAACTGCCGCCAGAAGACAATTCCCGTGTCGCCCTGCAAGGCGGGATTGATCGCGCGGCAGAGAAGCTCAAGGAGAGCGGTGGCAGCGTCGCCCAGGCGCCCAAGGCGCTACTGACCGTGCGGGTGGACTTATCTGCCGAAGTGAAGGCCAACGTCCTGCCAGGCGACAGCGTGTTCATCTTTGCCCGCGCCGTAAACGGCCCCCCGGCGCCCTTGGCTGCCAAGCGTGTGACCGTCGACGCATTGCCGGTCACCGTCGAACTGGGCGATGCCGACGCGATGATGCCGCAGTTGAAACTGTCCAACTTCCCCGAAGTCCAACTGGTTGCGCGCATATCCCGGGCCGGCCAACCGACCACTGGCGAATGGATCGGCCGCAGCCAACCGTTGGCCAGCAGCACCACTGCGTTGCAGCAACTGACCGTCGACACTCCGGACCAGTAATTCTGAGGACACACCCATGACCGCATTTGCACGCATCACCTTGCTCAGCCTGGTACTCGGCCTGAGCGCCTGTGCGGTCCACCGCCCACCTCCGGCGCCGACCGGCCCGACTATTCCACCGTCTGGCCCCTCGACCCAGCCGAGCACCAAGCCCAGCACCAAACCTTCCGGCCCGGTGACGCCACCGGCCAAACCCCTGCCAAGCAAGTCGCCGACCTTTGCTCCACCGCCGGGCGCCGCCAGCCACTGGGACGGCAAGATGCAGGTGTACGTGCTCGACGATCAGCCTGATACCTTCTACCGCCAGCGCACTTACTACCGTTGGAGCAACGGCTGGAGCCGCTCCATCAGCCCCAACGGGCCATGGGAAGAGACCAACGTGCAAGGCGTGCCGCCGGGGTTGAGCAAGCAGTACGCGCAATGACAAAAGGCGGCCTGAGGGTTAATGCCAGTCAGTTAAGACAGAATCGGTAACTGTGGCGAGGGAGCTTGCTCCCGCTGGGGCGCGAAGCGGCCCCAAAAATGGGACTGCTACGCAGTCCAGCGGGAGCAAGCTCCCTCGCCACAAGTCACTGGTTGTCTGCTCTAGCTCTTAACTGACTGGCATTAGGCCTGAGGGTCGCCTTTTTCATGGCTTTCAAACGCACTGTGTAGATCACGGTAGGGCCAAGCAATTAAAGCCCGACGCATGCGCCGAATGCGCAGTGCGCTGTAGTGATGTGGCTATCGCTGGCCTGGCGTGGGAAGGATTGCTAGGTATACTTTCCTACGACTATTACGACGTGGCCGCCCGGGTGCAAACCAGGCGCTGCGCAGTGGTCCCGGGGATGCACCTGTCTGGGGACAAGCGAAGAGGGTTTTTAATGGCAGGCAGGTTGATCTATCTCATCGGGCCATCGGGTTCGGGCAAAGACAGTCTGCTGGATGCCGCACGCCCACGTCTGGTTGAGCGTGGGTGCCGCATGGTGCGACGGGTGATCACTCGGTCCGCGGAGGCGGTGGGCGAAGCGGCGCAAGGTGTGAGCCCCGAGCAGTTTGCGGCCATGGAGGCCGAGGGCGCATTTGCCTTGAGCTGGCAGGCTAATGGCTTGTCCTACGGCATCCCCAGGGAAATCGACGATTGGCTGGCCGCGGGGGACGACGTTCTGGTCAACGGTTCCCGTGCGCACCTGGCGCAAACCCGTGAGCGTTATCCGACCTTGCTGGTATTGCTGCTCACGGTGGACCAAGCGGTGCTGCGCCAGCGTCTGATTGCGCGTGGGCGGGAGTCATTGGCGGATATCGAGGAGCGCCTCGCGCGCAATGCGCGGTTCACTGCCGAATTGATTGCCGGTCATGGCGCGGGGTTGTTCGTATTGGATAATTCCGGCCCGTTGGCGCATACCGTCGAACGCTTGCTGTGTTGCCTGGAGCACGGGCATATCGTGAACACCTGACCCAGTAGTGCATGGGTAATGCCAGCGCTCAGATGAAACCCGGAGACGGAGCTCATATTTCTCAATACGCACCCATGCCGACTTGTTGGTGGACTTCAATACGGAGAAGACAAGATCGACCTGTCGCAAATGGCACGCGACGGCAAGATAGCGTTGAACTTCGTTGAAAACTATACAGGGGCGGCAGGGGGCGCGATTGTTTGACGCAATGCGGGGCTGGACTTACTCAATGGTTGATTAAGTCCCGCCCCTTTGTGCGTTGTGAAACGTTTTTATGCGCCGAAGGCCCCGTCAGGACGCTTGGGCAGTGGCCAACGCGGCTTTACGTGACGCGCTCAGGAAGCGCAGCAAGGCCACCAGCGCAAATGCGCTGCCCACCAGCATGACGGCCAACCAGCCGCCATGTTCATACACGCTGCTGGCAATCGCCGAACCGAACGCACCGCCGATAAAAATGCTGGTCATGTACAGCGCGTTCAGGCGGCTACGGCTGTTGGCATCGAGGGCGTAGATGGCGCGCTGGCCGAGGACCATATTCATCTGCACGCAGAAGTCCAGAACCACACCGGTGACTGCCAGGCCGATCACGCTGTAGAGCGGGTGTACCAACGCCGGGAGGAAACTCAGCGCGCCAAACAGCATCGCCAGTAACGAGGCGCGGTGGGTATGGCCGGCATCGGCCAGGCGACCGGCCATGGGCGCGGCGATGGCGCCAAGGGCACCGACCAGGGCAAACAGTGCGATCTCGCTTTGGCTCAGGCCGTGGTTACGCGCCAGTTCCAGTGGTACGGCAGTCCAGAACAGGCTGAAGGCAGCGAACATGCAACCCTGGTAGAACGCCCGCTGGCGCAACAGCGGTTGCTCACGCAACAGGGTGCCCAGGGAGCGCAGCAACTGGCCGTAGCTGGCACTGTGATCGGGCTGGCGCTTGGGGATTGTCAGCATCAGCACCACGCTGATAAACGCCATCAGTGCGGCGGCCGCCATGAACATCGCACGCCAGCCGAAGTGGTCGGCCACCACGCTCGACACCGGCCGTGCCAGCAGGATGCCCAGCAGCAGGCCGCCCATGATGCTGCCGACCACCCGGCCCCGGGATTCGGCCGGCGCCAGGTGTGCGGCCAGCGGAATCAGGATCTGCACCGAGACGGAACTGAAACCGATCAGCAGCGACACCAGCAAGAACAGGTTCGGCTGTTCGATAAACGCCGCACCCAACAGGCTGGCGATCGCCACGACGGTGGTGGTGATCATCAGCTTGCGGTTTTCCAGCAGGTCGCCCAGAGGCACCAGGAAAAACAGGCCCAGGGCATAGCCGATTTGCGTGAGGGACACGATCAGGCTGGCCATTGCCGGTGTCAGGCCAATGTCTGGGGCAATCAGCTCGATGATCGGTTGCGCGTAGTAGATGTTGGCGACGATGGCGCCGCAGCAAAACGCGAACAGCATGACCATGCCCCGGGTCATGGTGCCTGCAGCGTGAGAGGTTGCGTTCATGGTGTACTCATAAAGGCGAAGGACGATGGCGTGAGAGAGTAAAGACAAGGCTCTCAAGTGAGTAGGCTGCTTGTGGTGATATCACTTATGCCGGCTGATGATACATTCAGACACATCTGCCCTACGCAAAAAAGTGGGAGCTGGCTTGCCTGCGATGGCGGTGCACCAGTCACCAGAAATATGACTGATAGATCGCTTTCGCAGGCAAGCCAGCTCCCACAGGTTTGACCGAGTTGATTCAGTCAGATGGGTTATTGGCCAGAGTAGATCTGGTCAAACACCCCGCCATCATTGAAATGGGTCTTTTGCACTGTGCGCCAGTCGCCGAAGGTCTTCTCCACCGACAGGAAGTCCACCTTGGGGAACCGGTCGGTGTACTTTGCCAGCACCTTCGGGTCCCGTGGGCGCAGGTAGTTGTTGGCCGCAATTTCCTGGCCTTCGGGCGACCACAGATACTTGAGGTAGTCCTCGGCCACGGCACGGCTGCCTTTTTTCTCGACCACTTTATCCACCACCGACACCGGCGGTTCGGCTTCGGCGGAAACGCTTGGATAGACCACTTCGAACTGATCACGGCCAAACTCGCGGGCGATCATTTCTGCTTCGTTTTCAAAGGTCACCAGCACGTCGCCAATCTGGTTGGTCATGAAGGTGGTGGTGGCGGCGCGGCCACCGGTGTCCAGCACTGGCGCTTGCTTGAACAACTTGCCAACGAAGGTCTTGGCCTTTTCTTCATCGCCGCCGTTCTTCAGCACGTAACCCCAGGCCGACAGATAGGTGTAGCGGCCGTTACCCGAGGTCTTAGGGTTGGGCACGATTACCTGCACGCCGTCCTTGAGCAGGTCGGGCCAGTCTTTCAACGCCTTGGGGTTACCTTTGCGCACAATAAACACCGTGGCTGAGGTGAATGGCGCACTGTTGTTCGGCAGGCGTGTCACCCAGTTGTCCGGCACCAGCTTGCCGTTGTCGACCAGGGCATTGATATCGGTAGCCATGTTCATGGTGATCACGTCCGCGGGCAGGCCGTCGATCACTGAGCGCGCCTGTTTGCTGGAGCCGCCGAAGGACATCTGCAGCGTCAGCTTGTCGTCCGGATGCTCGGCTGCCCAGTGCTTCTGGAAAGCGGCGTTGTAGTCCTTGTAGAAGTCGCGCATCACGTCGTAGGAGACGTTGAGCAGGGTGGTCGCTGCCTGGGCGGAGCCCGCCAAGGCCAGGCCGGCGGCCAGTAGAGAGGCGCTGAGGATTTTTTTCACTGCTCATTCCTTGTTGTTCGAGAAGAGGGAGGCAATTTGCCAGCGACTATAGCCGGGCCTGCATAGAGCTTTAAAGATTAAAACGAACTTTGCTTATTCCAGTTTGCGAAACAAATTGCTGCCACAGCGCGCGCAAAATGCGGCGTTGGGTTCATGGCTGTCCTTCTTGCACACTGGGCAGTCGGTATGCAGCTGTTCGCCGCGCATGGCACTTGCCAGTTCAGCGGTAAAAATACCCGTCGGCACGGCGATGATCGAGTAACCGGTGATCATCACCAGCGAAGAAATCACCTGGCCCAGGGGCGTCTTGGGCACGATATCGCCGAAGCCCACGGTGGTCAGGGTGACGATCGCCCAGTAGATGCCCTTGGGAATACTGGTAAAGCCATGTTCCGGGCCTTCGATCACGTACATCAAGGTGCCGAACACCGTCACCAGGGTGCACACGCTGACCAGGAACACCACGATCTTCTGCTTGCTGCCGCGCAGCGCCGCCATCAGGTAGTTGGCCTGCTTGAGATACGGGCTGAGCTTGAGCACGCGGAAGATACGCAGCATGCGGATGATGCGGATGATCAGCAGATACTGGGCGTCGCTGTAGTACAGCGCGAGGATGCCGGGGACGATGGCGAGCAGGTCCACCAAGCCATAAAAGCTGAAGGCATAGCGCAGCGGCTTGGGCGAGCAATACAGGCGCAGGCCGTACTCGATGGCGAAGATCAGCGTGAAGCCCCACTCGATATAGGCCAGCACGTCGGCGTAGTTCTGATGGATTGTGTCGATGCTGTCGAGCATCACGATCACCAGGCTGGCGAGGATGATCAGCAGCAGGATGCCGTCAAAGCGCCGCCCGGCGACGGTGTCGCTTTGGAACACCATGATGTAGAGGCGCTGGCGCCAGTCGTTGTTGCTGTCCATAAACCCTGCCTGAAACGAATATCGAGCAAGCCTAGGGCGATTCGAACGGGCTGTCCATGTGAGGCTTGTGCAGCATTCGCTGACCGGCGCGCACCAGCCAGCACGCGAGGATAAATGGCGCGGTCAGCGCGGGCAGGTGCAGGCCGCAAAAGCCAGGGGTGAGCAGGATGGCCAGGCCGATACCCAGCAGTGGCAACCAAGGCTGGCGACGCGACGAGCACAGGGCCAGCCCGGCCAGCGCGGGGTTATAGCTGTGCAGGCCGAGCAGGGCGCCAGTGGGGTCGTTCAACCACAGGCCGGCCAGCATGCCGAGAGTGGCGCCGCCCAAGGCCCACGCGACGGCGCGACGGTCGGCCAGCAGCAAGCCCAGGGCGATCAGCACACCCGCCAGGGGCTGGTCCAGCAGCATGATTTGCCCAAGGCCGATGAAGGGTGCGGCCAGTACAGCGACAGTGTCGGGCTCGCTCAGCGCAAGGGTGTTCTGCGGGGCCTGGCCGAGCAGCAACCAGCCCAGGCCAACAAAGGGCGCGGTGTACGCTGGCAAATCCAGGGGTTGGGTCGCGTGTTTCAACCAGTGCCGAGTGAGGATGGCACTCAAGCCGCCGCACGCCAGGATCAGCGGCGGCACCAGCGCCGACCAGGCAAAGTGCTGGCTGATCAACAGGCCCAGCAATACGCCGTTGTAGCTATACAGCCCGGCCTGGCGCTCGGCTTTGGGATACCCCCGGCGCTGGGCCGTGAGCAACCCTGCGACGCCCCCCAGCAAGGCACCGCCAAGCAAGGCCGGGGCACCGATCAGGATCGCCAGCAGGCACAGCAGGCCGCACAGCGGGTGGCGCTGCAGGAAGATTTGGCTGAAGCCGTTGAGCAGGGCTTCGGCCCAGTCGGGGCAGGTTGGGTTGTGCATTTGGGTTGAGTCAATAAGACCGAGTTGCCCTCATCGCAGGCAAGCCAGCTCCCACATTTGATTGATGTTCGACATGCAAACTCGATCAAATGTGGGAGCCGGGCTTGCCCGCGATGAGGCCCTGACAGGCGCTAAATCAGCGTCTCTATACGCAGTGAATTGGTGGACCCCGGCTGCCCGAACGGCACCCCTGCGGTAATCACCAAGGTATCGCCACGCTGCGCCATGCCCTGGGCCTGGGCGATTTCCAGTGCGGTGGAACACACCTCATCCACCTGGCGCAGCCGATCATTGACCACCGAGTGCACGCCCCACGCCACGCTCAGGCGCCGCGCCGTGGACAGGTTGGGCGTGAGGTTGAGGATCGGCGCCACGGGCCGCTCCCGCGCCGCGCGCAAGCTGGAACTGCCGGACTCGCTGTAGTTCACCAGCACCGCCACCGGCAGGATGCTGCTGATGCGGCGGATCGCGCAGCTGATGGCGTCCGACACCGTGGCATCTGCCTTGGGCCGGCTGACATCCAGCTGTGCCTGGTAGTCCGGGCCGTTTTCCACCTGGCGGATGATCTTGCTCATCATCTGCACCGCTTCCAGCGGGTACTCGCCCGAGGCGGTTTCGGCCGACAGCATCACCGCATCTGCACCTTCGGCCACCGCGTTGGCGACATCGGTGACTTCGGCGCGGGTGGGTGCCGGCGAGAAGCGCATGGATTCGAGCATCTGCGTGGCCACTACCACCGGCTTACCCAGTTGGCGGCAGGTGCTGATGATGTCTTTCTGGATCTGCGGCACGCTCTCGGCCGGCACTTCCACGCCCAGATCACCCCGGGCCACCATGATCGCGTCACTCAGTTCGGCGATTTCACGCAACCGTTGCACCGCCGAAGGCTTTTCGATCTTGGCCATCAAAAATGCTTTATCGCCGATTAGCTCGCGGGCTTCGCGGATGTCTTCCGGGCGCTGCACAAACGACAGCGCCACCCAGTCCACACCCAGCTCCAGGCCGAAGCTCAGGTCGCGGCGGTCCTTGGTGGTGAGTGGGCTCAGTTCCAACAGCGCTTGGGGGACGTTCACACCTTTGCGGTCAGACAGTTCGCCGCCATTGAGCACGGTGGTGTCGATGGCATCGGCATGCTTGGTGATTACGCGCAGGCGCAGCTTGCCGTCGTCGAGCAGCAGGTCCATGCCCGGCTCCAGGGCCGCGATGATTTCCGGGTGGGGCAGGTTGACCCGGCGTTGGTCGCCCAGGGTTTCATCCAGGTCCAGGCGCAGGGCCTGGCCGCGTACGAGCTGCACCTTGCCCTCGGCAAAGCGTCCCACCCGCAGCTTCGGCCCTTGCAGGTCCATGAGGATACCGAGCGGGTAGTTGAGCTGGCGCTCGACCTGGCGAATCCACTGGTAGCGCTGGGCATGGTCGGCGTGGTCGCCGTGGCTGAAGTTGAGACGGAAGATATTTACCCCGGCCTCCACCAGCTCGCGGATGTCGTCGATACCGTCGGTGGCCGGGCCCAGGGTGGCGAGGATTTTGACCTTCTTGTCAGGCGTCATGGTTGGCAGTCTCGAGGATCAGGATGGCGCGGAAGTCGTTGACGTTGGTGCGCGTCGGCTCGGTGACGATCAAGTCGTCCAGGGCGGCGAAATAGCCGTAGCCGTTGTTGTTGTCCAGCTCATCACTGGCCGACAAGCCCAGGGCTTCGGCACGGCGGTAGCTGCAGGGGGTCATGATCGCGCCGGCGTTGTCTTCTGAACCGTCGATGCCATCGGTATCGCCGGCCAGGGCGTACACGCCGGGCAGGCCCTTGAGACTATCGGTGAGGCTCAAGAGGAATTCCGCATTGCGCCCGCCACGACCGTCGCCGCGTACAGTGACGGTGGTTTCGCCCCCCGACAGAATCACGCACGGCGCCGCCAGTGGCTGGCCGTGCTGCACGATCTGCCGGGCGATGCCGGCGTGTACCTTGGCCACATCGCGGGCTTCGCCTTCCAGGTCACCGAGGATCAGCGGGCTGAAACCGGCCTGGCGCACTTTGACCGCCACCGCTTCCAGGGATTGCTGCGGGCGGGCGATCAATTGGAAGTGGCTGCGGGCAAGCACCGGATCGCCAGGCTTGACGGTTTCCGAGGCCGGGTTCTGCAACCAACTGCGCACCGAAGCGGGGGTGTCGATGTGGTAACGCTTGAGGATCGCCAGGGCCTGTTGCGAGGTGCTAGGGTCACCGACGGTTGGGCCCGAGGCAATCACCGTGGCCTGGTCGCCCGGTACATCGGAGATCGCGTAGGTGTACACCGTGGCCGGCCACGCAGCCTTGGCCAAACGCCCGCCCTTGATCGCCGAGAGGTGCTTGCGCACGCAATTCATCTCGCCAATGGTGGCGCCGGATTTAAGCAGGGCTTTGTTGATGGCTTGTTTGTCCGCCAGGGTGATGCCCTCGGCGGGCAGGGCCAGTAATGCCGAGCCACCGCCGGAGAGCAGGAAGATCACACGGTCGTCTTCACTCAGATGGCTGATCAGTTCCAGCACGCGCTGGGCCACGGCCAGGCCGGCTGCATCCGGAACCGGGTGGGCGGCTTCGACCACTTCGATTTTTTTGCATGGCGCGCCATGGCCATAGCGCGTGACCACCAGGCCCGAGACTTCGCCCTGCCAACAATCTTCGACGACCAATGCCATGGCGGCCGCGGCTTTACCGGCGCCGATCACGATCACACGGCCACTGCGGTCGGCAGGCAGGTAGGGTTCAAGGACTTGCCGGGGGTGGGCGGCATCGATGGCTGTGGCAAACAGCTCGCGAAGCAGGTGTTGCGGATCGACCGACATAAGCGGGCTCCCGGGGGATTCTTGTTATTAGAGGTGCAGCGATCGTTCCCACGCTCTGCGTGAGAATGCAGTCCGGGACGCTCTGCGCCCAAAGCGTGACGCGGAGCGTCACAAGAGGCATTCCCACGCGGAGCGTGGGAACGATCAGCGGTGTGGGTTATTTATCGCGAATCGAGAAATTCGCCATGTGCTCCAGGCCCTTGATCAGTGCCGAGTGGTCCCAGTTGCCGCCGCCAATTGCCGTGCAGGTGCTGAACACTTGCTGGGTGCCGGCGGTGTTCGGCAGGTTGATCCCCAGTTCCTTGGCGCCGGCGAGGGCCAGGTTCAGGTCCTTCTGGTGCAGGTTGATACGGAAGCCCGGATCGAAGGTGCCCTTGATCATGCGCTCGCCGTGCACTTCCAGGATCTTGGACGATGCAAAGCCACCCATCAGCGCTTCACGCACTTTGGCCGGGTCGGCGCCGTTTTTGGAGGCGAACAACAACGCTTCGGCCACCGCCTGGATGTTCAGGGCAACGATGATCTGGTTGGCCACCTTGGCGGTCTGGCCATCGCCATTGCCGCCTACCAGGGTGATGTTTTTTCCCATGCTCTGGAACAGCGGCAGCGCGCGTTCGAACGTCTGCGGTTCGCCACCGACCATAATGCTCAAGGTGCCGGCCTTGGCACCGACTTCACCACCGGACACCGGGGCGTCCAGGTACTGCGCGCCGGCCTGGTTGACCTTGGCGGCGAATGCTTTGGTGGCAGTAGGGGAGATCGAGCTCATGTCGATCACCACCTTGTTCGGTGACAGGCCCGCAGCCACGCCGTCGGCGCGAAACAGCACGTCATCGACTTGTGGGGTGTCGGGCACCATGACGATGATGAACTCGGCTTCCTGGGCCACTTGTTGCGGGTTGGCCAGCGCCACGGCGCCGGCGCTGATCAGTTCAGCCGGAGCCTTGCCGTGATGTTCGGAGAGAAACAGTTGATGGCCTGCTTTCTGCAGGTTGGCGGCCATGGGTTGGCCCATGATGCCGGTGCCGATAAATCCGATTTTAGCCATGATCAAAATCCTCTTTTCATGTGGGAGCTGGCTTGCCTGCGATGGCATCACCCCCGTATGCCTGATACACCGAGGTATCCGCATCGCAGGCAAGCCAGCTCCCACATTGTTTTGTGTTGTGTCAGTTGTCAGATGGCGTTGTGGGTTTTGAGCCAACCCAAACCCGCCTCGGTAGTGGTCAACGGCTTGTACTCACAGCCGACCCAACCCGCGTAACCAATGCGGTCCAGATGCTCGAACAGGAAGCGGTAGTTGATCTCGCCGGTACCTGGTTCGTTGCGCCCAGGGTTGTCCGCCAGCTGAATGTGATTGATCTCGCCCAGGTGCGCCGCCATGGTCCGCGCCAGGTCACCTTCCATGATTTGCATGTGGTAGATGTCGTATTGCAGGAACAGATTGGCGCTGCCCACTTGCTCGCGAATCGACAGGGCCTGCGCCGTGTTGTTGAGGTAGAAGCCGGGAATGTCGCGGGTGTTGATCATCTCCATCACCAGCTTGATACCCGCCGCTTGCAGCTTCTCGGCGGCGTACTTGAGGTTGGCGACAAAGGTCTTTTCCACGGTCTCGTCATCAACGCCTTGTGGCCGGATTCCCGCCAGGCAATTGACCTGGGTGTTGCCCAAGACCTGGGCATAGGCGATTGCCAGTTTGACCCCGGCACGGAACTCCTCGACCCGGTCCGGGTGGCAAGCCAGGCCGCGCTCGCCCTTGGCCCAGTCTCCGGCAGGCAGGTTGAACAACACCTGGGTCAGGCCGTTGGCGTCCAACTGCGCCTTGATGTCGGCAGAGCTGAACTCATACGGGAACAGGTACTCCACGCCCTGGAAGCCGGCATCGGCAGCCGCTTTGAAGCGGGCAAGGAAATCCTGTTCGGTAAACAGCATGGACAGGTTGGCAGCAAAGCGCGGCATAGGGTTCTCCTTAATCGAGCAGGGAAATGGCAGTCGGCGCGTCGTTGCCGACCAGGGCCAGGTCTTCGAATTCATTGACGGCGTTGATCTCGGTGCCCATGGAAATATTGGTCACCCGTTCCAGAATAATCTCAACGATCACCGGCACCTTGAATTCTTCGATCATCTCTTGGGCGCGGCGCAAGGCTGGTTGGATCTGGCCTGGCTCGAACACACGCAGGGCCTTGCAGCCCAAGCCCTCGGCAACCGCCACATGGTCGACGCCATAGCCGTTGAGTTCGGGGGCGTTGAGGTTGTCGAAGGACAGCTGCACGCAGTAGTCCATCTCGAACCCACGCTGGGCCTGGCGGATCAGGCCCAGGTATGAGTTGTTCACTACCACATGGATGTACGGCAGCTTGAACTGTGCGCCCACCGCCAGTTCTTCGATCATGAACTGGAAGTCATAGTCGCCCGACAAGGCCACCACTTTGCGGCTCGGATCGGCCTTGACCACGCCCAGTGCCGCGGGAATGGTCCAGCCCAGTGGGCCAGCCTGGCCGCAGTTGATCCAGTGGCGTGGCTTGTACACATGCAAGAATTGCGCGCCGGCAATCTGCGACAGGCCGATGGTGCTGACGTAGCAGGTGTCTTTGCCGAACACCTGGTTCATCTCTTCGTACACGCGTTGCGGCTTGACCGGCACGTTGTCGAAGTGAGTCTTGCGGTGCAGGGTGGCCTTGCGTTGTTGGCAGTCATGCAACCAGGCACTGCGGTCCTTGAGCTTGCCGGCGGCTTTCCACTCGCGGGCCACTTCAATGAACATCGTCAGCGCGGAGCCGGCGTCGGAAACGATGCCCAGGTCCGGCGTGAACACGCGGCCAATCTGGGTCGGTTCGATGTCGACATGAATGAATTTACGGCCTTCGGTGTACACCTCTACCGAACCGGTGTGACGGTTGGCCCAGCGGTTGCCGATGCCCAGCACCACGTCTGACTTGAGCATCGTCGCGTTGCCGTAGCGGTGCGAGGTTTGCAGGCCGACCATGCCCACCATCAGCGGATGGTCGTCCGGGATAGTGCCCCAGCCCATCAGGGTCGGGATCACCGGGATGCCGGTCAGTTCAGCGAACTCCACCAGCAACTCGCTGGCGTCGGCGTTGATCACGCCGCCACCGCTCACCAGCAATGGGCGTTCGGCTGCGTCGAGCAGAGCCAGGGCTTTTTCCACTTGCACACGGGTCGCCAGCGGCTTGGCCAGCGGCAGCGGCTGGTAGGCGTCGATGTCGAACTCGATCTCGGCCATCTGTACGTCGAACGGCAGGTCGATCAGCACCGGGCCGGGGCGGCCGGAGCGCATTTCATAGAAGGCCTTTTGGAACGCGTAGGGCACTTGGCCGGGTTCCAGCACCGTGGTTGCCCACTTGGTCACCGGCTTGACGATGCTGGTGATGTCCACGGCCTGGAAGTCTTCCTTGTGCATCCGGGCGCGGGGGGCTTGGCCGGTAATGCACAGGATCGGGATCGAGTCGGCCGAGGCGCTGTACAGACCGGTGACCATGTCGGTACCCGCCGGGCCCGACGTGCCGATGCACACGCCGATGTTGCCGGCCTTGGTACGGGTGTAGCCCTCGGCCATGTGCGAGGCGCCTTCAACGTGGCGAGCAAGGACGTGATCGATGCCACCCACCTTCTGCAAGGCCGAATACAGCGGGTTGATCGCGGCGCCTGGGATACCGAAGGCGGTATCCACACCTTCACGGCGCATCACCAGGACGGCGGCTTCGATTGCTCTCATTTTGCTCATGGTTTTGGTGCCTCTTGCGTTTTGTAATTGTATACAAGTGGTGTCTGTCCAAAGTGTATTCACGGCGAGCGGCGTTGGTCAATGCCTTTCGTAAACTGACCTTTGCGTTCGTCGGAAGCGCTTTTTTCGACGTATGGAGCCTTTGTTGGAAAATATTGTATACAAAAATAAACATCATTGTGTTCTATTTGTGTGATCGAGCATCTGATCAAACAGACCTCACCGCGTTACCCATAACAAGATAAGGACGGCACCTATGAGCGCTTTAACCTTGAAACTCGCCACCCAACTGGCCACCCAGGCCCTTACTGCAGGCCGCACCATTTCGGCTGCGCCACTGACCATCGCCGTGCTCGACAGCGGCGGCCACCTGGTCACCCTGCAACGCGAAGACGGCGCCAGCCTGCTACGCCCGCAAATCGCCATCGGCAAGGCCTGGGGCGCCATTGCCCTGGGCAAGGGTTCACGTTTGCTGGCGCTGGACGCCCAACAGCGCCCGGCGTTTATCGCGGCGTTGAACAGCCTGGGGCAGGGCAGCGTCGTGCCGGCGCCGGGTGGGGTGTTGATTCGGGATCAGAGCGGCATGGTGCTGGGCGCGATCGGGATCAGCGGGGACACGTCCGATATTGACGAGCAGTGTGCGATCACGGCGATAGAAGGAGTGGGGTTGATGGCGGATGCGGGGGTGTCGGCTTGAATCGTTCTGACTGTGAGTAAGCTATCGCAGGCAAGCCAGCTCCCACATTGGCGGTGTTCACAAATTCAACTGTGTGAGTGCAATCAGTGTGGGAGCTGGCTTGCCTGCGATGCAGTCGACTCGGTCTCCAGTCAAACCCAAATGGCATCCCACAGCGGATAGTCACCAAACTTCTTTACCAGCCCGGCCCTGAGTGGATTGGCTACGATGTAACGTGCAATCCCCTCAAGGCTTTCCTCTCGACGCACGGCATGGTCATGAAAGCCCGGTTGCCAGAGGCGACCTTGGCGGCCAGCCACCGCATTCACCACTCGGGTGCTCTTGGATTTAACTTGTCGCATCAAGTCGGCAAGCGAACCTTTCTCCAGAGAAACAAGCCAATGGAAATGGTCAGGCATTACCACCCAGGCCAATGATGTTGCGAGCCCTTTATATTGGGCGATCCTGAATTGTTGTACGACCAGGCGGCCGAGTCTGAAGTCGCTGAAGATGGGCTCGCGTTCAAGGGTGTTGGTGGTGAGCAGGTAAATGCGGTTGGACTCGTTATAGCGGCCGATGCGCAGGCTTTTTGAAGCAGGTAAATCAGGCATTCCGTGGCCTCTCTTCAGATGGTGTTCTGAGAGGCTAGACTGAGGGGCGAAGGCTGATCGGCGGGCTTTTAGCAGGATGTGTCTGGATGGGCGCTATCGCGGGCAAGCCCACAGGGGATTGTGACCATTTTACATTTTGTGTCCGGCGCAAATCCGTGTGGGAGCTGGCTTGCCTGCGATAGCCTCGCCGCGGTCTATCAATCCGGCTCACACCCCTTGAGCACCAACCGAATAATCGTCTGCGCCGCCGCCTCATAATCGGCCTCATCCAGCTTGGCCTTGCCGGTTACCGCCGAGATCTGCCAGTCGAAATCGGCATAGGTCTGGGTGGCTGCCCAGATGCTGAACATCAGGTGGTTGGGGTCGATCGCGGCGATCAGGCCACGGTCAACCCAGCTCTGAATGCAGTCGATATTGTGCTTGGCCTGAGCGTTGAGCTGCTCAACCTGGTCGGCGCTCAGGTGTGGGGCGCCGTGCATGATTTCGCTGGCGAACACCTTGGAGGCGAAGGGCAGGTCGCGGGAGATGCGGATTTTGGAGCGGATGTAGTTGCTCAATACTTCCTTGGGCTCGCCTTCGGGGTTGAACGGCGTGGAGGCGGCCAGGATCGGCTCGATAATGCTTTCGAGCACCTCGCGGTAAAGGTTGTCCTTGGACTTGAAGTAGTAATAGACGTTGGGCTTGGGCAGCCCGGCCTTGGCGGCGATGTCGCTGGTTTTGGTCGCGGCGAAGCCCTTGTCGGCAAACTCCTCGCTCGCCGCCCGCAGGATTTTTTCTTTGTTGCGCTCGCGAATGCTGCTCATAAACCAGACGTTTCCTTGCCATGACAGGCGGTTGCGCATGGTAGCACCGGCCATCCGCAAGCCTCAACAATCTGCCCGCAAGGCCCTGCGCCGCGCTATGCTCGCGCCATCTCTCTCTAACGGAAGTCCGGTTCATGGCAGGAAGCAGCTTGTTGGTGTTGATCGACGATATCGCGGCGGTACTCGATGACGTCGCGCTGATGACAAAAATGGCCGCCAAGAAGACATCGGGCGTGCTGGGCGATGACCTTGCACTGAACGCCCAGCAGGTCTCCGGCGTGCGCGCCGAGCGAGAAATCCCGGTGGTGTGGGCGGTGGCCAAGGGCTCGTTTATCAACAAGCTGATCCTGGTGCCGACGGCCCTGTTGATCAGCGCCTTTGCACCCTGGGCGGTGATACCACTGTTGATGCTTGGCGGTGCCTATCTGTGTTTCGAGGGCTTCGAAAAGCTCGCGCACAAATTCCTGCACAGCAAGGCTGAAGATCAAGCCGAACACGCACAGTTGGCTGAAGCGGTGGCCGACCCGGCAACCGATCTGGTGGCATTCGAGAAAGACAAGATCAAGGGCGCGATCCGTACCGACTTTATTCTTTCCGCCGAAATCATTGCCATCACCCTCGGCATCGTCGCCGACGCGCAGCTCACGCAGCAGGTGATCGTGCTGTCGGGTATCGCCATTGTCATGACCATCGGCGTATATGGATTGGTGGCCGGTATCGTCAAGCTCGACGACCTGGGGCTGTGGCTGACGCAGAAGCCGGGCCAGGTGGCGCGCAGTATTGGCGGCGCGATTCTGAGTGCGGCCCCCTACATGATGAAGAGCTTGTCGGTGATCGGCACGGCGGCGATGTTCATGGTTGGTGGCGGTATCCTCACCCATGGCGTGCCCGTGGTGCATCACTGGATCGAAACCGTGAGCCAGAGCACCGGCGCGTTCGCGTGGCTGATGCCAACGCTGCTCAATGCGGTGGCGGGGATCATTGCCGGCGCTGTCGTCCTGGCAGTGGTCAGCGTGGCAGGTAAAGGTTGGAAAGCACTGCGAGGGTGAAACCGCAGGCATAAAAAAGGCCATTCAATCGAATGGCCTTTTTTTATCGCTGCTGTTTACTCGGCGATCTGCAACTTGCGCGATTCGGTGTAGATATACCGCACCTTCTCATACTCGAACGGCGAGTTCATCTGGCCGTAGCGGAAGCTGGTCTGGTAGCGCTTGTCGACGGCGCGCAGGGCCCAGACTTCCGGATGGTTGGAGCTGACTTCAGACACGTTGAGGAAGTTGATCTGCGATTCGGCGCTGTAGTCCACCAGCAGGCCGCCGGTATCACGCAGGTTCGACGGCCCGAAAATCGGCAGCATCAGGTAGGCGCCACCCGGTACACCGTAGAAGCCCAGGGTCTGGCCGAAGTCTTCGCTCTGGCGCGGCAGGCCCATGGCGGTGGCCGGGTCCCACAGGCCCGCGATGCCAATGGTGGTGTTGACCAGCAGGCGCCCGGTGGTTTCCAGCGAGCGATGGCCCTTGAGCTGCAACAAGCTGTTCATCAGGTTGGGCACATCGCCCACGTTGTTGAAGAAGTTGCTCACGCCGGTGCGCAGAAAGCTCGGCGTAACATAGCGGTAACCGTTCACCACCGGCAGGAACACCCACTGGTCGAAGCGATAGTTGAAGTGGTACACGCGGCGGTTCCACGACTCCAGTGGGTCGTAGACGTTGAGCGCGGTGAGCGTGGAGCGTTCGAATTCGCGCTGGTCCAAGCCTGGGTTGAACTTGAGCTTGGTCAGCGGCTCCTTGAAGCCGTCGGCATCGACCTTGACGGGTTCTTGGGCCTTGCTGTTGTCGGCATTGGCCACGCCTGCGCACATCAGTGCGGCGAGCAGCAGAAGATATTTAGCCACGGAAGAACTCCAGCATGGCGTCGGCGTTGACGCGGTAATTGAGGTTGCCGCAGTGGCCGCCCAGCGGGTAGACGGTCAAGCGATCGCCGAAAGTTTTACGCAGGAAGCCCAGGTCGCCAGGGCCGAGGATCACGTCGTCGGCGTTATGCATCACGGCGATTTTCGGGCTGTCGCGCAGGTAGTCCTTGAGGGCGTACAAGCTGACCTGATCGATCAGTTGCAGCAGGCTGCCGCCATCGGAACGAGCGCGCCACATCGGGATCACTTGTTCGGTGAGGTAGCAGTCGAAGTCACACTGCAGGGCACGCTTGAGGAACGGCGTGAGGCTGGTGCCTTCGGTGATCGGGTACTTGGGCGGAATGATCAGGCCACGGCGGTTGATCAAGTCCGAAGTGAAGGCAATGTCGGCGGCCGAGAAGCGGAACGAGGTGCCGATCAGCATGGCCATCTGTTCGTTGGTCAGGTGCTGCTTGGACTGCTGGAAGTCATAAAGCAGGGCATCGTTGAGGTCGATGTAGCCTTTTTGCTGGAAGTAACGCGTCAGTTTGCTCAGCACCAACTCATAGAAGGTGGTGCTGTTGTTGATGCCCTTGACCTCGGTCTGTACCAGCTTGTCGAGGTTGGTGATCGAGGTGTAGAGGTTGACCGGCGGGTTGAGCAGCAGCACTTTCTTGAAGTTGAAGCTGCGGCGGGTCTCATCCAGCTTGCTGACAAACGCCGCATCCAGGGCGCCCAGGCTGTAGCCGGTGAGGTAGAAATCGGTCACGGGCAACGAGGCGTTCTGCGCGCGTACGGCTTGCATCACGCGGTACATGTCTTCGGCGTCTTCCTGGGTGATGCCCGGGGTGGCGAAGCGCGAAGCGGCGCTGATGAAGTCGAAGCTGGTTGGCGAGGAGAGCTGCACCACATGGTAGCCGGCCTGGTAATACAGCTTTTTCAGGTATTCGTTGATGCTGCTGTCAAAGCGTGCACCGGTGCCGGCGATCAGGAAGATCAAAGGCGCGGCGCGGTCCTGCTTGGCAATGCGGTAGGTGAGTTTCTTCACCGCCCAGAAATTGTCCGGCAGGCTGAACTCGCGCTCGGGGCGCATCGTCAGGGTGTAGTCGGACTGGGTGATCTCGTCATCGGTCGGCAGGGTTGGCCGCAGATCGGGAGGTGTGGTGGCGATGGTCGCTTCGAACGGGTTGGTCAAAGGGTAGCCATAGCTGGCTTGGTCGATATCGACGGCCAGTGCTGACGCACTCAAAAATAGGCTGCCCAGCAAGGCAGCACAGCGCAAGGAACGGAGCATGACTTAATCCCTAAGAGGAACGGGCTGAATGAAGTTCGCAGGCTATGACCACCGCCTTGTCACCGAAGTGCCAGCACTCGGCACGAAAAGTCGGAAAAAACGTCGGAATCGGGGTAATAGTAGCGAGACGATACACTTTGCCATGCTTTGTTGAACAGATATCTGTGCGAACACCTTGCTAACGGCCGCCGTGGGATTAAGCTGGGCGCCGTTTTTGCCTATCGGAGTGCCCCATGTCCCGTCGTTTGCCGTTGATCCTGCTGCTTATTGCCCTGCCGTTATGGCTGGCCGCCAGTTATGCCGCACGCTATGGCTTCATGGAGGATGGGCAATGGGTTGGCATCTGCGCTGATGAGGCCAGCCGCTGGGAATGCCAGGTGCGTTCGAACCTGGGTTTGATGATTCATTTCAAGCTGCTGGGGTGGGCGGCGTTGATCACTTCGGTGCTGGGCTTTTTTGTACCGGGGCGTGCGGGGTGGGCGTTGGCGGTGGTGGGGTTGGTGTTCGGGTTGCCGGCGCTGGCGCTGTACAACACGACGTTTGCGGTGTTTGCGGTGGTGATTGCGGGGTTGCGGTTGGTCAGGAAGCCTCGCGGCGCCTGATGTGGCCTCATCGCAGGCAAGCCAGCTCCTACAGTTGATTGTGTTCACACATTTCTATCTGTGAGCACGGTCAAATGTAGGAGCTGGCTTGCCTGCGATAGCGGTGTTACGTTTTGCGCACTCGCAAGCAACGCCACAAAGCCGCAACCATCAGCACGCTGACCACTGCCCAACCCCAGGCCTGCTGATTCAACAGCCCTTCACGGTACAACTGCGGCGCAACGCCGGCACCGATGATAAAGGCCAGCAACGCAATCTCCCGACGTGGCCCGGTCACCGGGCGTATCAGGTACACCAGGGCCGGCAACACCAGCGCTGCGCTTGGAAAGCTGCGATAGCGCGGGTCAAACACCAGCGCCAGCATCATCACCGCACCGGCAAACCCGGCAATTGCCATCAACCAGCCGGCGCGCTGCTCCAGCCAGTTGAACCCGCGCTCACGCCAGCCTTGCCGGGCGCTGAGGGCCAGGGCGGCATGAGCCAGCACCAGCAGGTTCAAGACCACCAGCAAGCCTGCCCATAGCCATTCATCGTTGAAACGCGCAGTGACGCGGGTCAGTTCGGCCCAACTGCCGATGGAGCACGCTGCGACGGCCCCTAGCAACGGCAGTATTAACGCAGAGCGAGTGCTGCGAACGCGGCCGCCGAGCACCAGGGTGCCCAGCAGGATGAGCCCGCCGACGCCCAGCCACAGCCGCCAGTACGGCACATTGGTCACCGGGCCGGCGAGGATACCTTTGTCCTGACGGTCTGCATCGAACAGCCCCCAGTAACCACCCACAGCCCCTTCACTCGCACGTTTCCATGGCTGGTCAAAGGCTTCGATCAGGTTGTAGCGCCAGCCATTGGCTTCGGCCATGGCCACGAAGCCGCGCATGAACCTGGCTTCATTGACCCGGCTGGGCACGGCGGTTTCGCGCTGCCGGCCTTCGCTGGGCCAGCCGGTTTCGCCGATCACGATGTCCTTGGGCGCGAATTTATGGCCGAAGGTCTGGCGCACATCGCCCACGTGCTTGAGCGCCTGGTCGATGCCGGACGGCTCATCTTCCCAATACGGCAACAGGTGAATGGTCAGGAAGTCCACCGCAGGCTCGATTTCCGGGTGTTGCAACCAGAACTCCCAGACATCGGCATAGGTGACGGGCTGCTTGATCTGGCTTTTAACTTGATGGATCAGCGCCACCAGTTGCTTGGCGGTGACTTCCTTGCGCAGCAGGGCTTCGTTGCCGACGATCACCGAGGTCACCACGTCCGGGCTGGCGTTGGCCGCCGCGATCAACTCGTTGATCTCTTTTTCGGTCGCCACGGGGTCGCTGCTGACCCAGGCCCCGGCCATGACTTTCAACCCATGCTTGCGCGCCATGTCCGGCAGGGCCTCCAGGCCGGTCATGGAGTAGGTGCGAATGCATTCAAAGCGCGTAGCCAGTAGCGCCAGGTCGGCGTCCATGCGCTCGGGGCGCAGCGCGAACGGTTGATCGAATGGGGATTGGTCTTTGTCGAACGGTGTGTAGGACGCACATTGCAGCTTATGGCTGGCGCTAGCGACGTCTGGCAACACCACGGGCCGGCCGAGGCCGTACCAGTAGCCGACAAGGGCAAGCACGCCGAGGATCAAGGCGAAGAAATAGGGCAGGGCAGGGAAGCGGGCAGTCGCGGGCATGGTCGGCTTATCTGGGGGAGCAAAGGCGCGCATCTTACCCGGATTTGCCGCAGCCCTGTGGGGCTGCATAATTTTGACATGCAAACTTCGGGCGGGATTCTGGCGATAACGCCTACAAAGCATCCTGCTGGCGATGTGATGTCGTTTCCTGCTCAACCAAGGTCGCTGACAGAGCAGGGCAAATGCCTACGCAGGTTGAAGATAAAACTGTCAGTACTCCACTGATGCCTCAGCAACCGGATCGATGCGCGTGAAGGGGGCGCGGTGCACCCTATAACAACAGTTTGACGTCGCTCGGCATCCGTCGGGCGCAGCACTTTCGGGGAAGTACTATGAAGATGCGACGACTCTTGGGCGCAGCTGCCACTCTGGTAGTTGCGATGGGCTCCACACTGGCCAGTGCCGACAGCAAGACCCTGAGCATCGGCTACGTGGACGGCTGGTCCGACAGCGTGGCCACTACTCACGTGGCGGCAGAGGTGATCAAGCAAAAGCTCGGCTACGACGTAAAACTGCAAGCGGTTGCCACCGGGATCATGTGGCAGGGCGTCGCCACCGGCAAACTCGATGCCATGCTTTCCGCCTGGCTACCTGTAACCCACGGTGAATACTGGACCAAGAACAAGGACAAGGTGGTCGACTACGGCCCCAACTTCAAAGACGCCAAGATCGGCCTGATCGTGCCTGAATACGTCAAGGCCAAGTCCATTGAAGACCTCAAGACCGATACCACCTTCAAAAACAAGATCGTCGGCATCGACGCCGGTTCGGGCGTAATGCTCAAGACCGACGAAGCCATCAAGCAATATGGCCTGGACTACAAACTGCAAGCCAGCTCGGGTGCGGCGATGATTGCCGAACTGACCCGCGCCGAAGACAAGCAGGAGTCGATTGCGGTCACCGGTTGGGTGCCGCACTGGATGTTCGCCAAGTGGAAACTGCGTTTCCTGGACGACCCAAAAGGGATTTATGGTGCTGCTGAAACCGTCAACAGCATCGGCAGCAAGGGCCTGGAGAAGAAAGCGCCGGAAGTCGCAGCCTTCCTGAAGAAATTCCAGTGGGCCTCCAAGGATGAAATCGGTGAAGTCATGCTGGCGATTCAAGAAGGCGCCAAGCCGGACGCCGCGGCCAAGGACTGGGTAGCCAAGCACCCCGAGCGCGTCGCCGAATGGACTGCTAAATAACCCCGCCCCAATTGTAGGAGCGAGCTTGCTCGCGAAGAACGCACAGGCACCGCGATCATCCAGAATGAACGCGTTATCGTTGACGTTTTTCGCGAGCAAGCTCGCTCCTACACTTTTTACAAATCCTCGCTAAGCTCGATCTACTACTAAGGTCGTCTGGAACCCATTGCGCAGCCGCATACAGTGGATACGTTCCAAAATAATAAAAAGCTGTGCTGCGAGGATAAAAACAATGAACGACAGCATTTACCTCTCGATTCAAAACAGCCCGCGTTTCAAGGAGCTGGTCAGGAAAAGGGAAAGGTTCGCCTGGATTCTCTCGGCGATCATGCTAGGGCTTTACTCCGCTTTCATCCTGTTGATTGCCTACGGGCCACAAGTGCTGGGGGCCAAGATCAGCCCTGGTTCCTCGATTACCTGGGGCATTCCCCTGGGCGTCGGGCTGATTGTGTCGGCCTTCATTCTCACCGGCATCTACGTGCGTCGGGCCAACGGCGAATTTGACGACCTGAACAATGCGATTCTCAAGGAGGCTGCGCAATGATCCGGCGTCTATTGGCTCTATTCGGTGCTTCGCTGTTGGCTCCGGCCGTTTGGGCGGCGGACGCATTGACCGGTGAAGTGCACAAGCAACCGCTGAACGTCTCGGCCATTGTGATGTTCGTCGCGTTTGTCGGCGCCACCCTGTGCATCACTTATTGGGCGTCCAAGCGCAACAAGTCGGCGGCGGACTACTATGCGGCGGGCGGCAAGATCACCGGTTTCCAGAACGGTCTGGCGATTGCTGGTGACTACATGTCGGCGGCGTCCTTCCTGGGGATTTCCGCGCTGGTGTTCACCTCCGGTTACGACGGCTTGATCTACTCGATCGGCTTCCTTGTGGGCTGGCCGATCATTCTGTTCCTGATCGCCGAGCGCTTGCGTAACCTGGGCAAATACACCTTTGCCGACGTGGCGTCCTATCGCCTGGGGCAAACCCAGATCCGCAGCCTGTCGGCGTGTGGCTCGCTGGTGGTGGTGGCGTTCTACCTGATCGCGCAGATGGTTGGCGCGGGCAAGCTGATCCAGCTGCTGTTTGGCCTTGATTACCATGTGGCGGTGATCCTGGTGGGTATCCTGATGTGCCTGTACGTGCTGTTCGGCGGCATGTTGGCGACCACCTGGGTGCAGATCATCAAGGCGGTACTGTTGCTGTCCGGTGCCTCGTTCATGGCGCTGATGGTGATGAAGCACGTCAACTTCGACTTCAACATGCTGTTCTCCGAGGCGATCAAGGTTCACCCCAAAGGTGAAGCGATCATGAGCCCCGGCGGCCTGGTGAAGGACCCGATCTCGGCATTCTCCCTGGGCCTGGCACTGATGTTTGGTACTGCTGGCCTGCCGCACATCCTGATGCGCTTCTTCACGGTAAGCGACGCCAAGGAAGCGCGTAAGAGCGTGCTGTACGCAACCGGCTTCATCGGCTACTTCTATATCCTGACCTTCATCATCGGTTTCGGCGCGATCCTTTTGGTCAGCACCAACCCGGCGTTCAAGGATGCAGCAGGCGCCTTGCTCGGTGGTAACAACATGGCGGCGGTGCACCTGGCCAACGCGGTGGGTGGCAGTATCTTCCTGGGCTTCATCTCGGCCGTGGCGTTTGCCACCATCCTGGCGGTGGTTGCCGGCTTGACCCTGGCGGGTGCTTCGGCGGTGTCCCATGACCTGTATGCCAGCGTGATCAAGAAAGGCAAAGCCAACGAGAAAGATGAGATTCGCGTGTCGAAGATCACCACCGTAGCCTTGGGTGTATTGGCCATCGGCCTGGGTATCCTGTTCGAAAGCCAGAACATTGCGTTCATGGTCGGCCTGGCGTTCTCCATCGCTGCCAGCTGTAACTTCCCGGTGCTGCTGCTTTCCATGTACTGGAAAAACCTCACCACCCGCGGCGCCATGATTGGCGGCTGGCTGGGCTTGATCAGCGCCGTGGGCTTGATGATCCTCGGCCCGACCATCTGGGTGTCGATCCTGCACCATGAAAAGGCGATCTTCCCGTACGAGTACCCGGCGCTGTTCTCGATGATCATTGCGTTCGTCGGCATCTGGTTCTTCTCCATCACCGACAAGTCGGCGGCGGCAGAGAAAGAGCGTGCGCTGTACTTCCCACAGTTCGTGCGTTCGCAGACTGGCCTGGGGGCGAGTGGGGCGGTTAATCACTAAGTCGTCAGCTGCATAAGAGATACCCCGGTCGCAAGGCCGGGGTATTTTTTTGCTTGGCTTTTTTGTGTCGCCTGGGCTGGCCTCATCGCGGGCGAGCCCGGCTCCCACGCTGGGCCGTGTCCTTTTGTTGGAATGCGGTCCAATGTGGGAGCTGGCTTGCCTGCGATGACGGTAGATCAGGCCACACCAACAAAAACGGCCTCCACTAAGGGAGGCCGTTCTCAATGCAGCTAAGCAGTTGAATGCTTACTTGCGGTCTTCCAGCTTGGTGATGTCACGCGACTCGTAGCCGGTGTACAGCTGGCGCGGGCGGCCAATCTTGTACGGGCTGGAGAGCATTTCTTTCCAGTGGGAGATCCAGCCCACGGTCCGCGCCAGGGCGAAGATCACGGTGAACATGCTGGTTGGAATGCCGATCGCCTTGAGGATGATCCCCGAGTAGAAGTCGACGTTCGGGTACAGCGAGCGTTCGATGAAGTACGGGTCGGTCAGGGCGATCTCTTCCAGGCGCATGGCCAGTTCGAGTTGCGGATCGTTCTTGATGCCCAGTTCCTTCAACACTTCGTCGCAGGTCTGCTTCATGACGGTAGCGCGCGGGTCGCGGTTCTTGTAGACCCGGTGACCGAAGCCCATCAACTTGAACGGATCGTTCTTGTCCTTGGCCTTGGCGATGAAGGTGTCGATGTTGGACACATCGCCGATTTCATCGAGCATGGTCAATACGGCTTCGTTCGCACCGCCGTGGGCAGGGCCCCACAGTGCGGCGATACCGGCGGCAATACAGGCGAACGGGTTGGCACCCGAAGAGCCCGCCAGGCGCACGGTAGAGGTGGAAGCGTTCTGCTCGTGGTCGGCGTGGAGGATGAAGATCCGGTCCATGGCCTTGGCGAGCACCGGGCTGATCGGTTTGATCTCGCACGGGGTGTTGAACATCATGTGCAGGAAGTTTTCCGCGTACGTCAGGTCGTTGCGCGGGTACATCATGGGTTGGCCCATGGAGTACTTGTAAACCATTGCGGCCAGGGTAGGCATCTTGGCAACCAGGCGGATCGCGGAAATTTCGCGATGCTGCGGGTTATTGATGTCCAGGGAGTCGTGATAGAAGGCCGACAGGGCGCCTACTACACCGCACATGACGGCCATCGGGTGGGCGTCGCGACGGAAGCCGTTGAAGAAGGTCTTCAACTGCTCGTGAACCATGGTGTGGTTCTTCACGGTGCTGACGAACTGGGCTTTCTGCTCGGCTGTTGGCAATTCGCCATTTAGCAGCAGGTAGCAGGTTTCCAGGTAGTCCGACTTTTCAGCCAGTTGCTCGATCGGGTAGCCGCGATGAAGCAGAATGCCATTGTCACCATCGATATAGGTGATCTTCGACTCGCAGGAAGCGGTCGACATGAAGCCTGGGTCGAAAGTAAAACGGCCCGTGGCCGTCAGGCCCCGTACGTCGATAACATCGGGACCAACGGTGCCGGTTAAAATGGGCAGCTCGACGGGGGCTGCGCCCTCGATGATCAACTGCGCTTTTTTGTCAGCCATGTGGCCTCCTATTTATGCTTCAAATCATCAGACAGACCCCCCACGCAGGGCCCGCACCACTATATTGATATAAATCCAGATGTCAATTTGCCTAAAGTCTTGCGCCAGAAGGCTTTAACCGTACTTTTTCGTCGAAATTGACTGCCATTTACGCCTTTTATCCCGCCAGCGCAATCAGCTATTAGGGTGAGGTGTGCGCGTTGTCATTAGTAACCTAACTGTCTATACTCGGCCACCGACCGCCAAGGGCTTTTGGGCTTGCTTTCATTGGGGGTCGCACTCCCTGGGTGGTGCTTACCTGACCAGTCGCACTCCCCAACAACTTTGCCCTGATTGTTAGGGGCTCTTCAGTGTGAAAAAAAGCCGTGAATAGCCAACGACCTGTAAACCTAGACCTAAGGACCATCAAACTCCCCATCACCGGCGTTACGTCGTTCCTGCACCGTGTTTCCGGCATCATCCTGTTCCTGGGCTTGGGCATCATGCTTTATGCATTGAGCAAATCCCTGGGTTCCGAGGAAGGATACGCCGAGGTGAAGGCATGCTTGACCAGCCCGCTGGCCAAGTTCGTAGCATGGGGCCTCCTGTCCTCTCTTCTGTATCACCTGGTAGCCGGTGTGCGCCACTTGATCATGGACATGGGCATCGGTGAGACGCTGGAAGGCGGCCGCCTGGGCTCGAAAATCATCGTCGCCATTTCCGTGGTGCTGATCGTTCTGGCAGGAGTTTGGATATGGTAACCAGCGTAACGAATCTGTCGCGTTCGGGCCTCTATGACTGGATGGCACAGCGTGTGTCTGCGGTCGTTCTCGCGGCTTATTTCATTTTCCTGATCGGATACCTCGTCGCAAACCCGGGCATCGGCTATGAGCAATGGCACGGCCTGTTTTCCCACAATGCGATGCGAATCTTCAGTCTGCTGGCCCTTGTAGCCCTGGGCGCTCACGCCTGGGTTGGCATGTGGACCATCGCGACTGACTACCTGACGCCGATGGCGCTGGGCAAGTCCGCGACTGCAGTACGTTTCCTCTTCCAGGCAGTATGCGGCGTTGCGATGTTCGCTTACTTCGTCTGGGGTGTGCAGATTCTTTGGGGTATCTGATTCATGGCTAACATTCCAACTATTTCATTCGACGCCATCATTATTGGTGGCGGCGGTGCGGGCATGCGCGCTGCGCTGCAGCTGGCCCAGGGCGGTCACAAGACTGCCGTGATCACCAAGGTGTTCCCGACGCGCTCGCACACCGTATCGGCCCAGGGTGGCATCACCTGCGCCATCGCCTCCGCCGACCCGAACGATGACTGGCGCTGGCACATGTACGATACCGTCAAGGGTTCCGACTACATCGGTGACCAGGACGCTATCGAATACATGTGTCAGGAAGGCCCGGCCGCGGTGTTCGAGCTGGACCACATGGGTCTGCCGTTCTCCCGTACCGAGCAAGGCCGTATCTACCAGCGTCCATTCGGCGGCCAGTCGAAGGACTACGGTAAAGGCGGGCAGGCTGCCCGTACCTGCGCTGCGTCCGACCGTACCGGTCACGCGCTGCTGCATACCCTTTACCAAGGCAACCTGAAAGCCGGTACCACGTTCCTGAACGAGTACTACGCGGTAGACCTGGTCAAGAACGCACAAGGCGAGTTCGTCGGTGTGATCGCCATCTGCATCGAAACTGGTGAAACCACCTACATCCGCGCCAAGGCTACTGTGCTGGCGACCGGTGGTGCAGGTCGTATCTACGCGTCGACCACTAATGCCCTGATCAACACCGGTGACGGCGTCGGCATGGCCCTGCGTGCTGGCGTACCGGTACAAGACATCGAAATGTGGCAGTTCCACCCGACCGGCATCGCCGGCGCCGGTGTACTGGTGACCGAAGGTTGCCGTGGTGAAGGTGGTTACCTGATCAACAAGCACGGCGAGCGTTTCATGGAGCGTTATGCTCCGAACGCCAAAGACTTGGCTGGCCGCGACGTTGTGGCTCGTTCGATGGTTAAAGAGATCATCGCCGGTAACGGCTGTGGCCCGAATGGCGACCACGTACTGCTCAAGCTCGATCACCTGGGCGAAGAAGTGCTGCACAGCCGCCTGCCTGGTATCTGCGAGCTGTCCAAGACCTTTGCCCACGTTGACCCGGTAGTTGCTCCGGTTCCGGTGGTTCCAACTTGCCACTATATGATGGGCGGCGTGCCGACCAACATTCACGGCCAGGCAATCACCCAGAACGCCGAAGGCGAGGACGAGATCATCCATGGTCTGTTCGCGGTAGGCGAAGTGGCTTGCGTATCGGTTCACGGTGCCAACCGCCTGGGCGGCAACTCGCTGCTTGACCTGGTGGTATTCGGTCGCGCGGCCGGCCTGCACTTGGAAAAAGCGCTGACTGACGGCATCGAATACGATGACGCCACCGACGCCAACATCGAAGCTGCCCTGGCGCGTCTGAACGCTCTGAACGAGCGCACTGATGGCGAAGACGTAGCAACCCTGCGTCGCGAGCTGCAAAGCTGCATGCAGAACTACTTCGGTGTGTTCCGTACCGGCGAATACATGCAGAAGGGCATCGCCCAGTTGGCTGACCTGCGCACGCGCATCGCCAACGTCAAGATCAACGATAAGAGCCAGGCGTTCAACACCGCTCGTATCGAAGCCCTTGAACTGCAAAACCTGCTGGAAGTGGCTGAAGCGACGGCGATCGCCGCCGAGGTTCGTAAAGAATCCCGTGGTGCTCACGCTCGTGAAGACTTCGAAGATCGCGACGACGAAAACTGGTTGTGCCACACCCTGTACTTCCCGGGTGACAAGCGCGTAACCAAGCGTGCCGTGAACTTCTCGCCGAAGACGGTACCGACGTTTGAACCGAAGATTCGGACTTACTAAGGGTGGCTGCCATGTTGAAAGTCAGTGTTTATCGCTACAACCCTGATCAGGACGCTGCGCCGTTCATGCAGGAGTTCCAGGTCGATACCGGTGGTAAAGACCTGATGGTGCTGGATGTACTGGCACTGATCAAAGAGCAGGACGAGGGTTTCTCCTATCGTCGCTCTTGCCGTGAAGGTGTGTGCGGTTCCGACGGCATGAACATCAACGGCAAAAACGGCCTGGCGTGCATCACGCCGCTGTCCGCCGTGGTCAAAGGCAACAAGCTGATCGTTCGTCCGCTGCCAGGTTTGCCGGTTATCCGTGACCTGGTCGTCGATATGAGCATCTTCTACAAGCAATACGAGAAAGTTAAGCCGTTCCTGCAGAACGACACGCCGGCTCCGGCCATCGAGCGTCTGCAGTCCCCGGAAGAACGTGAAAAGCTCGATGGCCTGTACGAGTGCATCCTGTGCGCTTGCTGCTCGACATCCTGCCCGTCCTTCTGGTGGAACCCGGACAAGTTCCTGGGTCCAGCTGCGCTGCTGCAAGCCTACCGCTTCCTGGCAGACAGCCGCGACACCAAGACGTCCGAGCGTCTGGCTTCGCTGGATGACCCGTTCAGCGTATTCCGCTGCCGCGGGATCATGAACTGCGTCAACGTATGTCCTAAAGGCCTGAACCCGACTAAGGCCATTGGTCACATCCGTAACATGCTGCTGCAGAGCGGCGTGTAACTGACGTTGTAGTAAAAGCAGGACCGTTGTGCCCGTAAATGCTACGGCGCAGGCTTCAACCGGCGCCGTAGTTTTAACTTGAGCAGCGACTTACAAAGCCGCGGCTCTTATTTTGAAGAAATGAGACAAGCAGGGGCATTCGGGTTGGTACCCGAACTATCAGCGTGATCCTAAGTGGCTTGTTTTGGTCGCTGCACTTGGCCTTTTGCAAGCAGACTCGGTGTTTTCGCCGGTGGTGTCCCCAAATCGAGGGTGACCAAGCATGCAAGAAAGCGTGATGCAGCGCATGTGGAACAGCGGCTATCTTTCAGGTGGTAACGCTGCCTATGTGGAAGAGCTTTATGAGCTCTACCTGCACGACCCTAACGCTGTGCCAGAAGAATGGCGCACCAAATTTCAGACGTTGTCTTCAGACGGCAACGCTGCCACCGATGTATCGCACGCAACAATTCGCGATCAGTTCGTGCTGCTGGCAAAGAACCAGCGCCGCGCCCAACCGGTTTCCGCCGGCAGCGTGAGCAGTGAGCACGAGAAGAAGCAAGTTGAAGTACTGCGACTGATCCAGGCCTACCGTATGCGTGGCCACCAGGCAGCCCAGCTTGACCCGCTGGGGCTGTGGCAGCGTCCTGCACCTGCAGACCTGTCGATCAATCATTACGGCTTGACCAATGCCGATCTTGATACGACCTTCCGTGCCGGCGACCTGTTCATCGGCAAAGAGGAAGCGAGCCTACGCGAAATTCACGAAGCGTTGCAGCAGACATATTGCCGCACCATCGGCGCTGAATTCACGCACATCACTGATTCCGAGCAGCGCCAGTGGTTCCAGCACCGCCTGGAAGGCGTGCGTGGCCGTCCGGTATTGTCCGCCGATGTGCGCGGCCACCTGCTGGAGCGTGTGACCGCGGCCGAAGGCCTCGAAAAATACCTGGGCACCAAATACCCAGGCACCAAGCGTTTCGGCCTGGAAGGCGGCGAAAGCCTGATTCCGATGCTCGACGAGCTGATCCAGCGTTCCGGTTCCTATGGCACCAAGGAAATCGTGATCGGCATGGCTCACCGTGGTCGCCTGAACGTGTTGGTCAACACCTTCGGCAAGAACCCGCGTGAGCTGTTCGACGAGTTCGAAGGCAAGAAGAAGGTCGAGTTGGGTTCCGGTGACGTTAAATACCACCAGGGCTTCTCGTCCAACGTGATGACCACCGGCGGTGAAGTTCACCTGGCCATGGCATTCAACCCCTCCCACCTGGAAATCGTTTCGCCAGTGGTCGAGGGTTCGGTGCGTGCTCGCCAGGATCGTCGTAACGACGCCACCGGTGAGAAAGTGCTGCCGATTTCCATCCACGGTGACGCGGCATTTGCCGGTCAAGGCGTGGTCCTGGAAACGTTCCAGATGTCGCAGACTCGCGGCTTCAAGACCGGCGGTACCGTTCACATCGTCATCAACAACCAGGTGGGCTTCACCATCAGCAACCCGTTGGATGCGCGCTCCACCGAGTACGCCACCGACGTTGCCAAGATGATCCAGGCGCCGATCCTCCATGTGAATGGCGATGATCCGGAAGCCGTGCTGTTCGTGACCCAACTGGCTGTCGACTACCGCATGCAGTTCAAGCGTGACGTGGTCATCGACCTGGTTTGCTACCGCCGTCGCGGTCACAACGAAGCGGACGAGCCAAGCGGCACCCAGCCGTTGATGTACCAGCAGATCACCAAGCAGCGCACCACCCGTGAGCTGTACGCCGAAAGCCTGACCAAGGCCGGCGTGGTTGACGATGCGCGTGTTCAGGCGAAAGTCGACGAATACCGCAACGCGCTGGACAACGGCCTGCATGTAGTGAAAAGCCTGGTCAAGGAGCCGAACAAAGAGCTGTTCGTTGACTGGCGCCCATACCTGGGTCACACCTGGACTGCCCGTCACGATACCTCGTTCGATTTGAAGACGTTGCAGGAACTGTCCGCCAAGCTGTTGGAAATTCCCGAAGGCTTCGTCGTACAGCGCCAGGTTGCGAAGATCTACGAAGACCGTCAGAAGATGCAAGCCGGCGGCCTGCCGATCAACTGGGGTTACGCCGAAACCATGGCGTACGCGACCCTGGCGTTCGAAGGTCACCCGATCCGCATGACCGGCCAGGACATCGGCCGCGGTACGTTCTCGCACCGTCATGCTGTATTGCACAACCAGAAAGACGCGGGCACCTACATCCCGTTGCAGAACCTTTACGAAGGCCAGCCACGTTTCGACCTGTACGATTCGTTCCTGTCCGAAGAAGCCGTACTGGCGTTCGAATACGGTTACTCGACCACCACGCCGAACGCGCTGGTGATCTGGGAAGCCCAGTTCGGCGACTTCGCCAACGGTGCCCAGGTGGTTATCGACCAGTTCATCACCAGCGGCGAGCACAAGTGGGGCCGTCTGTGCGGTCTGACCATGCTGCTGCCACACGGTTATGAAGGTCAGGGCCCGGAGCACTCCTCGGCCCGTCTGGAGCGTTACCTGCAACTGTGCGCCGAGCACAACATTCAGGTGTGCGTGCCGACGACCCCGGCCCAGATCTACCACTTGCTGCGCCGCCAGGTGATCCGTCCGCTGCGCAAGCCGCTGGTGGTGCTGACGCCGAAGTCGCTGTTGCGTCACAAACTGGCCGTTTCGACCCTGGAAGATCTGGCCCAAGGTTCGTTCCAGACCGTGATTCCAGAGATCGATACGCTGGACGCCGCCAAGGTCACTCGCCTGATCCTGTGCAGCGGCAAGGTCTACTACGATCTGCTGGAAAAACGCCGTGCCGAAGGCCGCGAAGACATCGCCATCGTGCGTATCGAGCAGCTTTATCCGTTCCCGGAAGATGACCTCATGGAGATCATCGCGCCTTACACCAACCTCACGAACGTAGTGTGGTGTCAGGAAGAACCGATGAACCAGGGCGCCTGGTACAGCAGCCAGCATCATCTGCGTCGCAGCATCGGCAACCACAACAAGGCCTTGGTCCTTGAGTACGCCGGTCGTGATGCTTCTGCTGCACCTGCCTGTGGTTATGCGTCGATGCACGCCGAGCAGCAGGAAAAACTGCTGCAAGATGCTTTCACTGTTTAACGCCTTCGCGCTGACTGAAACCGAATTTTAAGGACCTACAGATAATGGCTATCGAAATCAAAGCCCCGTCATTCCCGGAATCGGTTGCCGATGGCACCGTTGCCACCTGGCACAAGAAACCAGGTGAGGCCGTCAAGCGTGACGACCTGATCGTCGACATCGAGACTGACAAAGTCGTTCTGGAAGTATTGGCCGAAGCTGACGGCGTGCTGGGCGCGATCGTTGCTGAAGAGGGCGCTACCGTTCTGTCGAACCAGGTACTGGGCTCGATCGAAGAGGGCAGCGCTGCTGCAGCGCCTGCTCCTGCCGCTGCTGCACCGGCTGCTTCGGCGCCTGCCGCTGCACCGGCAGCCGGTGGCGAAGATCCAATCGCTGCCCCGGCTGCGCGTCAACTGGCTGAAGAAAACGGCATCAACCTGGCTTCCATCAAGGGCACCGGCAAAGATGGCCGTGTGACCAAGGAAGACGTGGTTGCCGCAGTTGAAGCCAAGAAGAACGCTCCGGCTGCCGCACCTGCCAAGGCTGCAGCGCCTGCTGCCGCTGCGCCTGTGTTTGCCGCTGGCGACCGCACCGAGAAGCGCGTACCGATGACTCGCGTACGTGCCACCGTGGCCAAGCGCCTGGTTGAAGCTCAGTCGAACATGGCGATGCTGACCACCTTCAACGAAGTCGACATGACCGAAGTCATGGCCCTGCGTTCGAAGTACAAGGACCTGTTCGAGAAGTCCCACAACGGCGTGCGCCTGGGCTTCATGTCGTTCTTCGTGAAAGCGGCCACCGAAGCGCTGAAGCGCTTCCCGGCAGTCAACGCTTCCATCGACGGCGGCGACATCGTTTACCACGGCTACGCAGATATCGGCGTTGCCGTCTCCAGCGACCGTGGCCTGGTGGTTCCAGTCCTGCGTAACGCCGAGCTGATGAGCCTGGCCGAAATCGAAGGCGGCATCGCTGGCTTCGGCAAGAAAGCCCGTGACGGCAAGCTGACCATCGACGAGATGACCGGCGGTACCTTCACCATCACCAACGGTGGTACCTTCGGTTCGATGATGTCGACGCCGATCGTCAACCCACCGCAAGCCGCGATCCTGGGCATGCACAACATCATCCAGCGTCCGATGGCCATCAACGGCCAGGTCGTGATCCGCCCAATGATGTACCTGGCATTGTCTTACGATCACCGCCTGATCGACGGTAAAGAAGCCGTGACGTTCCTGGTGACCATCAAGAACCTGCTGGAAGACCCTGCTCGCCTGCTCCTGGACATCTGATAGAAGCAGTCGCACGTTGCGAGCTACAAGCTGTAGGAAAAAGCAGCTTGGCTTGCAACGTGTGGCTAGAAGCTTGTCGCAAATAGAGGATCTATTTTCATGACACAGAAATTTGACGTTGTAGTGATTGGTGCAGGCCCTGGCGGCTATGTTGCCGCCATCAAGGCTGCGCAACTGGGCCTCTCCACTGCTTGCATCGAAAAATACACCGACAAGGAAGGCAAACTGGCGCTGGGCGGTACTTGCCTGAACGTGGGTTGCATTCCGTCCAAGGCGCTGCTGGACAGCTCCTGGAAATTCCACGAAGCCCAAGACGGCTTCGCGATCCACGGCATCAACCATGCTGGCGTGACCATGGACGTACCAGCAATGGTCGGCCGTAAAGCCAACATCGTCAAAGGCCTGACTTCCGGCGTTGCGACCTTGTTCAAGGCCAACGGCGTTACTTCGATTCAAGGCCACGGCAAGCTGCTGGCCGGCAAGAAAGTTGAAGTCACCAAGCCAGACGGTTCGGTTGAAGTCATCGAAGCCGAAAACGTGATCCTGGCGCCAGGTTCGCGTCCAATCGACATTCCGCCTGCTCCTGTTGATAACAACGTGATCGTTGATTCGACCGGCGCCCTGGAATTCCAGGCTGTGCCTAAGCGCCTGGGCGTGATCGGCGCTGGCGTCATCGGTCTGGAGCTGGGCTCGGTATGGTCGCGCCTTGGCGCTGAAGTCACCGTGCTGGAAGCCCTGGACACGTTCCTGCTGGCGGCTGACACTGCAGTCTCCAAGGAAGCGCTGAAAACCCTGACCAAACAAGGTCTGGACATCAAGCTTGGCGCCCGTGTTACCGGTTCCAAGGTCAACGGCGAAGAAGTCGTGGTGACCTACACCGATAAAGACGGCGAGCAGACCATCACCTTCGACAAGCTGATCGTTGCCGTTGGTCGCCGCCCAGTGACCAATGACCTGTTGGCTTCCGACAGCGGCGTGAACATCGACGAGCGTGGTTTCATCCACGTTGACGATCATTGCGCTACCACCGTGCCTGGCGTCTATGCCATTGGCGACGTGGTTCGTGGCATGATGCTGGCCCACAAGGCTTCCGAAGAGGGCATCATGGTTGTTGAGCGCATCAAGGGTCACAAGACCCAGATGAACTACGACCTGATCCCATCGGTTATCTACACCCACCCGGAAATTGCATGGGTCGGCAAGAACGAACAGCAGTTGAAAGCTGAAGGCGTTGAAGTTAACGTCGGCACCTTCCCGTTTGCCGCTTCTGGCCGTGCCATGGCAGCCAACGACACCAGTGGTTTTGTCAAAGTCATCGCTGATGCCAAGACTGACCGCGTTTTGGGCGTCCACGTGATTGGCCCAAGCGCTGCAGAACTGGTTCAGCAAGGCGCGATCGGCATGGAATTCGGCACCAGTGCCGAGGACTTGGGCATGATGGTCTTCTCCCATCCGACCCTGTCCGAAGCGTTGCACGAAGCAGCGTTGGCAGTGAATGGCGGCGCCATCCACATCGCCAACCGCAAGAAGCGCTAAGCGAGATAATAAGAAACCACGGCGGAGTTGCCCGTCGTGAGCCTTGCGCGCAAGACTCACCGCGGAATATCCGCTGGACGCAGCCTTGCGCAGCTTTACGGGCCATAAGCCCCGCAAGTTGCGCAAGCAGCAGTCACAGGTGGCGCGGCACTCATAATGAGCGCAGCGCCGAATGCGCAGTACCTAACGAAGACGGTAAAAAGCATGAATCTTCACGAGTATCAGGGTAAGCAGCTGTTCGCTGAATACGGCCTGCCAGTTTCCAAGGGCTACGCAGTAGACACCCCGGAAGCAGCAGCAGAAGCTTGCGACAAAATCGGCGGCAGCGAGTGGGTTGTCAAAGCCCAGGTCCACGCCGGTGGTCGCGGTAAAGCGGGCGGCGTCAAGCTGGTTCGCAGCAAAGAAGACGCCAAGGCCTTCGCACAGCAGTGGCTGGGCAAGCGTCTGGTGACTTACCAGACTGATGCCAATGGCCAACCAGTCACCAAGATCCTGGTTGAATCGTGCACTGATATCGCTAAAGAGCTGTACCTGGGCGCTGTCGTTGACCGTTCGAGCCGTCGCATCGTGTTCATGGCTTCCACCGAAGGTGGCGTGGACATCGAGAAAATCGCTCACGAAACCCCAGAAAAAATTCTGAAGGCCACTATCGATCCACTGGTTGGCGCTCAGCCATTCCAGGGTCGCGAGCTGGCTTTCCAGCTGGGCCTGGAAGGCAAGCAAGTTGCCCAGTTCGCCAAGATCTTCGTAGGTCTGGCCAAACTGTTCCAGGATCACGATCTGGCCCTGCTGGAAGTGAACCCGCTGGTGATCAAGGCTGACGGCGATCTGCACTGCCTCGATGCCAAGATCAACATCGACGCCAACGCCATGTACCGTCAGCCTAAGCTGAAGACTTTCCACGATCCGTCGCAAGACGATCCGCGCGAAGCGCACGCTGCCAAGTTCGAACTGAACTACGTAGCCCTGGAAGGTAACATCGGCTGCATGGTCAACGGTGCCGGCCTGGCCATGGGTACCATGGACATCGTCAACCTGCATGGCGGCAAGCCAGCCAACTTCCTCGACGTAGGTGGTGGCGCTACCAAGGAACGCGTTACCGAAGCGTTCAAGATCATCCTGTCCGACTCCAACGTCGCCGCAGTACTGGTCAACATCTTCGGCGGCATCGTTCGTTGCGACATGATTGCCGAAGGCATCATCGGTGCAGTGAAAGAAGTCGGCGTTAAAATCCCGGTTGTTGTTCGCCTTGAAGGTAACAACGCTGAACTGGGCGCTAAAGTACTGGCAGAAAGCGGTTTGAACATCATCGCGGCTACCAGCCTGACCGACGCTGCTCAACAAGTTGTCAAAGCTGCGGAGGGCAAGTAATGAGCGTCCTGATCAATAAAGACACCAAAGTTATCTGCCAGGGTATTACCGGTTCGCAAGGTAGTTTCCACACCCAGCAAGCCATCGAATACGGCACCCAGATGGTTGGCGGCGTAACACCAGGCAAAGGCGGCACCGAGCACCTGGGCCTGCCCGTGTTCAACACCGTGAAAGAAGCGGTAGAAGCCACTGGCGCCACTGCCAGCGTGATCTACGTTCCAGCTCCTTTCTGCAAGGACTCGATCCTGGAAGCGGCCTTCGGCGGCATCAAGCTGATCGTCTGCATCACCGAAGGCATTCCTACCCTGGACATGCTGGACGCTAAAGTTAAGTGCGACGAGCTGGGTGTAGTCCTGATCGGCCCTAACTGCCCAGGCGTGATCACCCCAGGCGAATGCAAGATCGGCATCATGCCAGGTCACATTCACTTGCCAGGTAAAGTCGGTATCGTTTCCCGTTCCGGCACCTTGACCTACGAAGCTGTAAAGCAGACCACTGACGCCGGTTTCGGTCAGTCGACTTGCGTCGGCATCGGCGGTGACCCGATCCCAGGCTCCAACTTCATCGACATCCTGAAGCTGTTCCAGGAAGACCCGAAGACCGAAGCGATCGTGATGATCGGTGAGATCGGCGGTTCGGCTGAAGAAGAAGCGGCTGCCTACATCAAGGCACACGTGACCAAGCCGGTTGTTTCCTACATCGCTGGTGTGACTGCCCCTGCGGGCAAGCGCATGGGCCATGCTGGCGCAATCATCTCTGGCGGCAAAGGCACTGCAGACGAGAAATTCGCTGCACTGCAAGACGCAGGCGTTAAAACCGTGCGTTCGCTGGCAGACATCGGCAAGGCCCTGGCCGAGCTGACCGGTTGGGCTGTCAAGTAAGCCTCGCGCTTAGCTGACGCTTCACCACACAAAGGCCACCTTCGGGTGGCCTTTGTGCATTCTGGATATAGCCAGATTGACGAATGTGCTCGGTTCAATGTCTGAGCTGGCTTGCCTGCGATACAGGCAACTGGGTGCATCAGCCAAACCGAGTCGATGCCATCGCAGGCAAGCCAGCTCCCACAGGGTTCTGTGTTGCCCAATTAAGTATGAAAACGCGACATTCAAATGTCGCTTATCGGACAGTTCGCCCCGCAACAGTGCGTTTGTCAGCCTGATTCTGTACTCTAGCCGCCTCTTTATGCGTCCGCGTCCCAAAAGGAAGCTGCGCGCTAGACCGGTCGGTCCCCACAAGGGCCGGCAGCATTTCCCTCATCCATAGGGAAGCCCTCTCTAAATTCCGATTCAGTAGTGTGGTATTTCCTCAAATGAAAGTGTTGAAAAGCCAGGATATCCTGGCGCTGGGCTTTATGACCTTTGCCCTGTTCGTGGGCGCCGGCAACATCATCTTCCCGCCTATCGTGGGTTTGCAGTCCGGGCCGCATGTGTGGATGGCGGCGCTGGGCTTCCTGATCACCGCAGTCGGTTTGCCGGTGGTCACCGTGATCGCCCTGGCCAAGGTCGGTGGTGGCATGGACGCGCTGAGCAGCCCAATTGGCAAGATTGCCGGTGGCCTGCTGGCGGCAGCGGCCTACCTGGCAGTGGGCCCGCTGTTTGCGACCCCACGCACCGCAACAGTATCGTTTGAAGTGGGCCTGGCGCCCTTGACCGGTGAAAGCCCGTTGGCGTTGTTCCTCTACAGCTCGGTGTATTTCCTGGTGGTGTTCTTTGTCTCCCTGTATCCAGGGCGACTGCTGGACACCGTGGGCCGTTTCCTGGCGCCGCTGAAGATCATCGCCCTGGCTATCCTCGGTATCGCTGCGTTTGCCTTGCCCGCCGGTGAGGTGGGGGTTGCCACGCCGGAATACGTTGCCGCGCCGTTCTCCCAAGGCTTTATCAATGGTTACCTGACCATGGATACCCTGGGCGCCCTGGTGTTCGGCATTGTGATCGTCAACGCTATCCGCTCCCGTGGCGTCGAGTCGCCCAAGCTGATCACCCGTTACGCGATCATTGCCGGGCTAATTGCCGGCGTGGGCCTGGCACTGGTGTACGTCAGCCTGTTCCGTCTGGGTTCGGGCAGCCATGCCGTGGCCGCGGGTGCCAGCAATGGCGCGGCGGTACTGCATGCCTATGTGCAATACACGTTCGGCTCCTTGGGTAGTGGTTTCCTCGCCGTGCTGATTTCCCTGGCATGCCTGGTGACCGCCGTGGGCCTGACCTGTGCCTGCGCCGAGTACTTCAGCAAGATCCTGCCGCTGTCCTACAAGACCCTGGTGGTGATCCTGGCACTGTTCTCGCTGTTTGTGTCCAACCTGGGCTTGACCAAACTCATTGCCTTCTCGATCCCGGTGCTGACCGCGATCTACCCGCCGTGCATCGTGTTGGTGGCCTTGAGCTTCTGCAAAGGGTTCTGGCAGGAACAGGGCCGTATCGTCGGCCCGGTGATGCTGGTGTCGTTCATCTTTGGCTGCATCGACGCGCTCAAGGGCGCGGGCCTGGCGGGTTGGATGCCTACACAGTTGGCCAACTTGCCGCTGAGCGAGCAAGGTTTGGCGTGGCTGGTACCATCGTTGATGACGCTGGTCGTGGCCGTGGTGATTGACCGTATGCTGGGCAAGCGCAGCGAAGCGATCGCTTAAAACCTCTGACTTATACGCTGCAATTAAAAAGCCCCGGATCAAATGATCCGGGGCTTTTTTTGTACGCAGTGCCAAGCCAGGCTGCCTGTTTCAGGGTATCGGGAACTTGCTCTTTGTCGAATCCACTCCCATGTTCCTCAAATATTCCTGGGCGGGCCTTAAATCGCTTTTTTTGGGTAGATAGTGTCCAGAGACATCGGAAAGGTGGAATTTCCCGAAGGCGTCTTTCCTTATATAGCCTGCGCTGACTACCTTTTCTGATTGGCCACTGCCAGCACCGATTTCCGCGATTGCAGGATGTGATAACCATTTTGGCGGTGCACTTTTGTCGATAGTACCGATGATCAGTTGGTTGTCTTGAGTGAAGACGAACTTGCTGACTGTATCGGGTTTCAATACAACCTTCAGGTCATCCGGCTTTGTGATGCGAACCAGTTCCGCTCGGGCCGCTCGGGGGTTCAATGCCGCTCCGGCCAGATGCAGCTCGGCGTTCAGGTCACGAGCCCTGGTATTGACCAGCACTGCAAGTGGTTTTCGAATGGGCGGCTCTATTCGCGAACTGCCGGAGGTGGTGGAGCTGCTTGCAGGCACTAGGTTTTCCGCCGAGGAGGCAGAATGAGGCTGCGGTAGGGGGGCTAGCGTTTGAGGTAGTTTGGCGCCTCCCGGCAAACCGGTTAGCACCCATTCGCCGTTCCCTTTGTTCAAAAGCGTAGCCACCCGACGCTTTGTCTCGGGGTTTATAACGTTTACAAATCCTGATTCGAATTTGAACGCTGGGCTTATTTGATAGACCCTGCTCACGTCTGAGTTATCGGTGTAACGGATCAACCATTTTTCACCGACTTGTTGTGGCCCGGTGGCGCTGAGCGGTTTTCCTGCCAGTAGCTGATTATCCAGTGCGTGCGCGGCGAGGTCCCCGCGGTTCTGTACAGGGTGGGCCGGGTTCGGCAATTGAGTCGGGATGCTTGAGGGGCGGCCGGCCGATATCGACGTACCCGGAACCGGTACGACGTGACCGCTTGGCGTACCGTTTGTACCTGCCGTGATTGTCAGTCGCTGTTGGAGCGTGCGCCCAGGGCTTCTGAACACTGGGCGCAACGGGGTCCTTTTGAGTAAAGGGATACCCGACGCAGCCATGGCGAAGTCGTTGTACACCGCCCCCCAGCGTCCCGGTTGGGTGAGGAGCTTGGGCAGGCTTTGTCCGGGTGTACGCAACGTTCTTAGCGCAGCCTTGGAGAGCCTGTTGGTGGCTGACATACCAGCGTTGACCGGGATGAGGCTTAGAACGAATTGGGCTATGTCTGCGGCGAACATTAATTTGTTGGCTGTGGATCGGGCCGATATCTCTGCGCTGGTTGTCATCCCAACCGACGCTCTCCCTCTGAGTAACCCCACCTCCTGCATGTACAGGTTTTCAGTGATGCTACCTTTGAACGGCTTCAGCCGGATGCCCGCTTCATGGTCGGCCGCGAATTTCTTGAGCCACGTGCCGAGCTGAGGCAAAAACAGGGTGTCGTGAATATTGTATCGATCAACAGGTGATACCCGCTGATCCATGTAGGACATCCACTCGGACGTGTTCAGCAGCGTGTTAAGTTGATCCTCGTCCACAATTTCTCTGAAAGGACGTCCGTCGGGAGCATCCGGGCTGTACAGCACCAGCGAGGGGTGGTTGGTCGGTTTGATGACCATCATGCCCTGGACGGGTTTGCCGTTCAGGACCACTCTATGCGAGACGATGGACGCACCATTCACGATTGGCCAGGTGGTGGAGTCGCTATGCTCAAGCGTCGCTTCGATCCATTGTTCGGCGATTTTTTGCCTGTTCAGATAGGCGTCGGGATCCAGGCTGGTGATGAACGCGTCCTTGGCCATCCTTGCCTTCAGATGGTTTTTCCACGCGTCGGGCAGCACCCTGGCTTCGTCGGAGGTGGCAGTGGGGCTGAGTTTGTCATCCAGTAGTTTGAGGTATTTGCCGCCCACATCGGTTTGGCTGATCAGGTCCTCGAGAAACGGCTTATCCAGGGTCAGCAGGTATTTTCCATTGGCACTTACGACGCGAGCGGCCCAGGTGCTCGTCGGCGAGCGTTCATGCCATGGCGTTGTGTTCATGAGCGTCAGGTCGGTAAGCGATCGGGTGTGGATCTTCGGCTTTGGTGCGTTTGCGGAACCTAAAAGGCCGCGATTGCTCGACTGCTGTGTGGTCATCTGAACCATCACGTGGTCAGGGTCTATTTCCTCGTGCCGGTAGCGGTCCGGCAGCTTGGCTTTCAACGCCTGGGCCAGCAACTGTTTGGCGAAAATGTTGGGGGCCGGGATGTTTGCCAATAGCGCTTGCAAGTGCGTAAGGCTTGTATCCTGTGCTTCCTCCAGCTCCCTATAGCTCGTTTCTTGTTGGGGAGTCAGTTCTTTAAGCCATTGTGGCTGCAGTTTGTTGTGCAGTTGCTCATTGCGTGCGAGCAGGGCATTACTGCCATCGAAATGCAGTGAAAGATCCGCTGCATCATTGATGGTTTCGACAGTTTGGGCAGAGAGCAACGACGGTGTGCGAGAGGAGCCAGCTTCGGCTTGCGCTTGGGCGAACCCGGCCTGCATGGTTTCATTGACCTCGTCAGCCTGTCGCTGCAACAACTGGGGAAAGGTTTGTGCCACTACGTCGCCGCAGACGGGGGCGAATCCCAGCATTAAATCATCACCCCACTGAGGGTTTCGACTGTGCTCTACCGACACCGGTAGACTTTTGAGTAGCAGGTTGGCCTTCTCGTCATCATTATCGATTCTCTGCATCAATGCTTCGCGGGCTTTGCCAGGGCTCGCGAACTCCTCGAAACCGTCCCCGGGGGTATAAAGCACTACAGGCCCGGTGGTGTCATCCAGCCCGATATTACGGGTGTCACTTGCGGTGTAAGGTGCCTCGGCCGACGAGCCGTCGCTGCGAGTGATAAGAAAACAACCGGCTAAAAATGCGCCGTTGGCGGAGTTGTCATCTATCCGGATCGGATACACCCCAGGCCGAACCCCTGCGGGAAGTTCGCGCTCGCGTGCTTCAAGGGTGGGGTACTGAAAGGCGGTGTCGATCAGCTTTTTGCCAGCCTCGCTGAGGGTTCCGTCTTCAACCCGCAGGGCTGCCTCGGTGGAAAGCATTTGCCGATGCAGGGCGAGCAGTTGGGCTGATCGTGATGGCTGCTTGGGGGAGCCTACGGGTGATCTTTTCCAGTAGCTACTGAGCGCGCCTGAAAAGCGGGTTGCGATATCGTGTGCAAGCGTCAGCAGGGAACCCTGATGCTCCAACCTGGTTTGGGGAGCACCCGCAGGTCCGTCAATGTAAAAGCCCGTTTGTATGTCGGCACTGTGCTCTTCAGTGTTGGGCGTGCCAGTGACGGCGTTTATGTGGACTTGCGCGACTTTTTCGAGCAATGCCTCCGATAAGATTTGCGTAGAAATCAGCACGGGCTCTGCCGGCGGCTGTTTTCGATAGGTGTTGACGTGGATAATGTTCGGGTCGATTGATGTGAGCTGGGGAAAGGCTTTTTTCAACTGAGCCTGGGTGAAGCGTTGGAATGTCATCTGGTGACTGAGTAAATCAATAATTTTCTGGTTGTACGCCTGATGCTGCTCAATCAATTGGGATTGCGCGGCGACTGCGTTCGGCCCTGTATCATTGGCAACGACTGGCTTTATGCCGGCTACTTGGATTTTGATCCGATCATCCGGGTCTAGTCCCAACGGCTTGGGCTGAGGGTGATGCGATAAAGGTGGGTGTTGCGTTGTCGATTCAGAGGCTGTGTCCACGGACAGTTGGATCGCTTGCGGCGCAGGTGTTTGGCTGACAGAGAGAGACGTTGAGCGCATTTAACATCCTAAGGATAGATATGCAGTTCCTTCCGCCTGAGAAATGATCGAGGCTTCGTGCCTTGTGGCCAACTAAGTGATTGGTGGCGTCCTATTGGTTCCGAGGCCGAACTCATGTACATCTGGAAACAGGAATTCTCATAAAAGACAGGTAGTACGGTCGGGGTTTTGATATTTGTTGCACAACTCACCGGGCTCACATTTAGAAGGACCCGCATGTCGTTCGTCGAAACCAATCAAGTCCACCTGCTTGCCGCTCTTTGGTTCATCCTCTGCTGGGGCGGCTACACCCGTTACGCAACGTGGAAGGCTCGGGACACGGCCTGCCTGGCCAGCGTGTTGCACCTGTACCGTGAAGACTGGATGCGCCGCATGCTGCTGCGCGACAACCGTATCGCCGACGCCAGCGTGATCGGCAACCTGGAGCGTAATGCCTCGTTCTTTGCCTCCAGTACCTTGATCATCCTTGCGGGTATCCTGACCGTGCTCGGTGCTTCGGAGCGGGCGGTGTCGTTGCTGGCAGACATTCCGATGGTGCAGCAGGCGTCCCAGGGCATGTCGGAGGTCAAGTTGCTGTGCCTGGCCCTGGTATTCGTCTATGCGTTTTTTACTTTCAGCTGGTGCATGCGTCAGTACAACTTCGCGGCGGTGCTGGTGGGCTCGGCGCCGATGATTGGTGAACGACATGTGTCGGAGCAGGAGCGCAATGCATTTGCCTTGCGGGCGGCGCGGGTGATTTCGATGGCGGCCAACCAGTTCAACTTTGGCCTGCGTGCGTATTACTTCGGCATGACCATGCTGGCCTGGTTTGTCAGCCCCTGGTTGTTCATGTTGATGAGCAGCGGGGTGGTGCTGGTGCTGTACCGCCGCGAGTTCCATTCCGATGTATTGCAGGTGATGGTGTATACCCCGACCGATATGCCAGCAGTCGACGCTGTAAAAGAGGGCGCATCGTAGCGCTGGCAGTAAATCGCAGACAAAGAAAAGCCCGCTTGGTCAGCGGGCTTTCTTTTTGCTGCAATACAGCTTCAAACCCTGCGATTACTGCTTGGCAGGTTCTGCAGGTGCGGCAGGTGCAGCTTCTTTTGCAGCAGCTTCGTTCGATTCGGCCTGAGCTTTGGCAGCTTCGGCGTTTTCTTTCGCAGCGTCGTTCACTTTATCCTGTGCTTTAGCCATATCTTGCTGAGCTTGCTCAGCATGTGCAGCAGCGTCTTGGGCTTTGTCTTCGGATTTCTTGTCGCAGGCAGCCAGACCGAGAGCAGCGGCCAGCATCATGGAAATAGCTAATGTCTTACGCATGGGGTGTTTCTCCTTATTGAAGATATCTACTGGCCTTTCGAACCCAAGGGGCCAGCATTAGTTCCTTATGTCCCACAGATATATAGCATGTTTCGTACAGGAACTTTACCCAGTCATTCCAATCCGCCGAATTCACACTAATAAGAGTCTAAAAACAATGACCGTAAACCCTTTGTTGGAGCGTGCCGTGCGCTTCGTTTCGGCCCTGCGCCATTGCCAGGTGCTGGGTGTGGCGGTGCATGAAGCCAGCGAGGAGGGCATGACCCTCGTACTGCCTTATGGGCCGCATATTGTCGGTGATCCCCTGACCGGGGTGATCCACGGCGGCGCGCTGACCTCCTTGATGGACACCGCTTGCGGCATGGCGACCCTGTGCGTATTGCCCGAGTTCGAGGTGTGCCCCACCCTGGACCTGCGTATCGACTACATGCATCCCGCCGAACCCCATAAGCCGGTGTATGGCTTCGCGCAATGCTACCGGGTCACCACCGACGTGATCTTCACCCGTGGCGTTGCCTATCAGGATGACCCGCAACAACCTATCGCCCATGTGGTAGGCACGTTCATGCGCATGGGCAAGCGCCTCAAAGGCACTCAAGGCTTGGGCACTGTCATCAAGGGAGAACAGGCATGACGCATCGGTTCAAGACGCGCCTGGAGCAAGCCCTCGACCGTGGCAACTACGATGCGCTGCTCGAGCTGGTGCCCTATGCCAGGCTGATCGGCATCGAATGCACCCGCCTGGGGGATGAGTTGCTGTTTCGCCTGCCGGCCAGCAAGGGCAATATTGGTAACCCCATATTGCCAGCGTTGCATGGCGGGGTGATCGCCGGCTTCATGGAGCTGGCAGCGGCCATGCACCTGCTGGTGTTCACTGGCGCTCCGGGCCTGCCGAAAATCATCGACTTCTCCCTGGATTACCTGCGCGCCGGCCAGTTTCGGGACACCTATGCCAAGTGTCAGGTATGGCGCCAGGGCCGGCGCGTGGCCAACGTGGCGATTACCGCTTGGCAGAGCACGCCGGCCGAACCGATTGCCACTGCCCGGGCACATTTCAAAATTGAGGAATTGGTCCGCCCTTGAAATCCTGGTCTTAGTCCCCAACTTTGATGACAACCCGCCGCCAACCCTCAAGGGCGCGGCCACTGCCATCCAATTGGAGTTTGATGACCATGAGTGTGGAAACTCAAAAGGAAACCCTGGGCTTCCAGACCGAGGTGAAGCAACTGCTGCACCTCATGATCCATTCGCTGTATTCCAACAAGGAAATTTTCCTTCGCGAATTGATCTCGAACGCCTCTGACGCTGTCGATAAATTACGTTTCGAAGCCCTGTCCAAGCCCGAGTTGCTGGAAGGCGGCGCGGAACTCAAGATCCGTGTGAGCTACGACAAAGACGCCAAGACCGTCACTCTCGAAGACAACGGTATCGGCATGAGCCGTGACGATGCGATCACCCACCTGGGGACCATCGCCAAGTCCGGCACCGCAGATTTCATGAAGAACCTGTCGGGCGACCAGAAAAAAGACTCTCACCTGATCGGCCAATTCGGCGTGGGCTTCTATTCGGCCTTCATCGTCGCCGACAAGGTTGAAGTATTCAGCCGCCGCGCCGGCCTTGACGCCAGCGAAGGCGTGCACTGGGCTTCCAAAGGCGAGGGCGAATTTGAAATCGCCACTATCGACAAGGCTGACCGCGGCACCCGCATCGTGCTGCACTTGAAAGCCGGTGAAGACGAATTCGCCGATGGCTGGCGTCTGCGCAACATCATCAAGAAGTACTCCGACCACATCGCGTTGCCGATCGAGTTGCCCAAGGAACAGACCGTTGCCGAAGGCGAAGAAGCCCCTGCGGTGGAGTGGGAAACTGTCAACCGCGCCAGTGCCCTGTGGACCCGTCCGCGTACCGAGATCAAGGACGAGGAATACCAGGAGTTCTACAAGCACATTGGGCACGACTACGAGAACCCGCTGAGCTGGAGCCACAACAAGGTTGAAGGCAAGCTCGAATACAGCTCGCTGCTCTACGTACCGGCCCGTGCTCCGTTCGACCTGTACCAGCGCGAGGCGCCAAAAGGCCTGAAGCTGTACGTGCAGCGCGTGTTCGTAATGGACCAGGCGGAATCCTTCCTGCCGCTGTACCTGCGCTTTATCAAAGGTGTGGTCGACTCCAACGACCTGTCGCTGAACGTGTCGCGGGAAATCCTGCAGAAAGACCCGATCATCGACTCCATGAAGTCGGCGCTCACCAAGCGCGTACTCGACATGCTGGAAAAGCTGGCGAAGAACGAGCCTGAGCAATACAAGAGCTTCTGGAAAAACTTCGGCCAGGTCATGAAAGAAGGCCCGGCGGAAGATTTTGCCAACAAGGAAAAAATCGCCGGTTTGCTGCGTTTTGCCTCGACTCAAGGCGAAGACGGCGAGCAGGTTGTGTCCCTGGCTGACTACCTGGCACGTGCCAAGGAAGGTCAGGACAAGATCTACTACCTGACCGGCGAAACCTACGCCCAGGTCAAGAACAGCCCGCACCTGGAAGTCTTCCGCAAGAAAGGCATCGAAGTGCTGCTGCTGACCGACCGTATCGATGAGTGGCTGATGAGCTACCTCACCGAGTTCGACGGCAAAACCTTCGTCGACGTGGCCCGTGGTGACCTGGACCTGGGTAACCTGGACTCCGAAGAAGAGAAGAAAGAAGCCGAAGAAGTCGCCAAGTCCAAAGAGGGCCTGGTTGAGCGCATCAAGGCTTCCCTGGGTGAAGCGGTGAGTGAAGTGCGGGTTTCCCACCGCCTGACCGATTCCCCGGCGATCCTGGCCATCGGCGAGCAGGACCTGGGCATGCAGATGCGCCAGATCCTGGAAGCCAGCGGCCAGAAAGTGCCGGATTCCAAGCCCATCTTCGAATTCAACCCGTCTCACCCGCTGATCGAGAAACTCGATGGCGAGCAGAGCGAAGAGCGGTTTGGTGACCTGTCGCACATCCTCTTCGACCAGGCCGCCCTGGCAGCCGGCGACAGCTTGAAGGACCCGGCCGCGTATGTGCGCCGACTGAACAAGCTGTTGGTTGAATTGTCGGTTTAACACCGTTGTAGAAAAACCCGCTTCGGCGGGTTTTTTCGTTCTGGCTCTACTGTAGGAGCGAGCTTGCTCGCGAAGAACGTCAACGATAACGCGCAAATGCTGAATGAGCGCGGTGATCTCACGTTTTTCGCGAGCAAGAACTAGGCTTCACCCTCGCTCCTACAGGGAGCATCGTCAATCCATCTGAATTGGAGAAAATGATGAGCCAAGTCACTGTACGTTCCGTGGTCTATCAGATTGATGGCCAGTCTTATGAAAGCCGTCTGGCATTCGATGCCAGCCACAAGGGCCCGTTGCCGGGACTGCTGATGGCGCCGAACTGGATGGGCGTAAGTGCGGGGGCCGAAGAGATTGCGAAGGCCGTTGCCGGCAAAGGCTACGTGGTGCTGATTGCCGACCTCTACGGGCAAAACGTACGTCCTTCAAATGGCGATGAAGCGGGCGCGGCGATGATGCCGTTGAAGAATGATCGCCCGTTGCTGAACAAGCGCATGCAAGCCGCCTTCGAGCAATTGCAAGGCCAGGTTGAAGCCGCGGTGGACACGTCCAAACTGGCCACCTTCGGCTTCTGCTTTGGCGGTTGCTGCTCCCTGGAACTGGCCCGTACCGGCGCGCCGCTGAAGGCTGCCGTGTCGTTCCATGGCACTCTGGATACACCGAACCCCGCAGACGCGAAGAATATCAAGGGTTCAGTGCTGGTGCTGCATGGCGCCTCGGACCCGTTGGTGCCCAAAGAGCAACTGCCAGCGTTCGAAGATGAAATGAACGCGGCGGGTGTGGATTGGCAGTTGCTCAGCTACGGCGGCGCGGTGCATTCCTTCACCGACCCCCATGCCAATGTGCCGGGCAAGATGATGTACGACGCCAAGACCGCCGCACGGGCTTTCCAGTCGATGCATAACTTGTTGGATGAAGTGTTCAAGGGCTGATTTCTCAGCGCCTGATCGGACGCCATCGCAGGCAAGCCAGCTCCTACATTCTAAAATGTGTATACCCATCAAATGTGGGAGCTGGCTTGCCTGCGATAGCTATTTCACAGGCAGCTCGATTCTTTCTGACTCCCCCGGCACAGTCGGCCAATCCCCAGCCGCCCAACGCTGTCTCGCCTGCTCGATCACAGCCGGGTCGCTCGCCACAAAATTCCAGTTGATCCGCCGTGGCCCATCCAGCGGTGCCCCGCCACATACCATCAGGTGGCAATCACTCTCGGCATACAGAGTCATCTCCTGCCCAGTCGGCAATACCACCAAGCTGTTGACCTCCAGGGCTTCACCGTCCAATTGCACCTCACCCTCCAGCACATACACCGCGCGTTCCTCATGTTCATCAGGAATCAACAGGGTGGTGGCGGTTTGCATCTGTACCTCGGCATACAGCGTCGGCGACAGCACCGGCACCGGTGATCTGAGGCAAAAACCATCACCGGCGATCAAACGCACCTGCACGCCGAGGTTATCGCTTATCGGCAAACTTGCGGCTGGGTGATGGCTGTAGTGTCCGGGCCCGGTCTCGTGGTCCTTGGGCGAGGCCAGCCACACCTGCAGGCCATGCAGGTTGAAACCCCTGGCCTTGACCGCTTCAGGTGTGCGCTCGACGTGGGCAATCGCGCTGCCGGCGGTCATCCAGCTGACATCGCCGGCTTGCACCACCTGGTCCGAGCCAAGGCTGTCCTTGTGCTGCAAGGTGCCTTCAAACAGGTAGGTGAGGGTGGACAGGCCGATGTGGGGATGCTGGCGGATATTCATGCCGTTACCCGGTGCGTAGCGGGTCGGCAGCATATGATCGAAAAATACAAAGGGACCGACGCTGCGGCATTCACGTGAGGGCAGGGGCCGCAGGATAGGCTGGCCTTCTACATCTTCGGGGCGAGGGCGAATCACGGTGAGGGTGGTCATGGGCATCCCAGTCTGAGCGGGTTGGATGCTTTGAGCATAACCCGCTCGATGGGAAGTTGGGGCTATTGGCTGAAGGCGCCTTCCGACAATTTCGTCTCGATAGTGACTTCGGCGGTGGTCATCAGCTTATGTACCGGGCACTTATCGGCCACGCGATGCAGTTCATCGCGCTGGGCGTCGGTGAGTACGCCCTTGAGGGTCAGCTTGACGTTGAGTTTGTATTTACCCTTTTGCTCTTCGTCGCTGTCGTGAGTGACCTCCACGGTCACGCCGGTCAGCGGGATATCTTTTTTCTGCGCGTAGAGCCTTACGGTCAAGGCTTTGCACGACGCCAGCGCAGCATCGAAATAATCGTGGGGGGAGGGCGCCGAATCGTCACCGCCCAGGCTCTTGGGCAGGTCGGTAAACAGCTCGTGATTATTGATATTCACGCTGTGACGGAAGTTTTCAGCGTTCAGCGTATTAACGGTAACAGGCATGGCAAACCTCATAAGGGCGCAGGATGAAGGTCATGCAGTTATAGAGCATGCTGGCACCCCAGTGTTCCGGTTTTTTCCATGCTGAACCCTGAAGGCTGGCGCAAGGTCTACCCGTATCAACCCTTATTGAGGTTTTACCGTGTCTGGAGCCCGCCTGAGTCTTGCCTTGTTGCTCGCCGCCAGCAGCCTTGTCGTGCAGGCCCGTGACTATGCCTACAGCGACGCGCACCTGCACTACGTGGATTTTTTCCAGGAAACCGCCGGCATGGACAAGCTGCTCAAGGCCATGGCGGACAACCGTATTGAGCACGTCATGATTTCCGGGATTCCCGTGGCCAAGAAATGGCACGAAGACGAGCCCAAGCGCCCGCGCTACTACGCCGGTGACGACGCCGATGCCTATTGGTACAGCGCCACGGATGTGATCGTCGCGGCGGCGGTCAATAAACTTTCCCCCGAGCAACGCCAGCACTTTCATCCCTTCCTCGCCGGTTTCAATCCCAACGACAAAAACTCCGCCGCCCACATCCAGCGTATGCTCGACCTCAACCCAGGGCTGTGGCAGGGCATCGGTGAAGTGTTCACCCGGCACGATGACATTACCGCCCTGACCTCCGGTGACACCCCGCGCGCCAATAACGAAGCCATGACGCGCATCTATCACCTGGCGGCCGAAAACGACCTGCCGGTGATGCTGCACTCCAACATCACCTCCAAACGTGAGCGCAACCCGCTGTACCTGGCGGAAGTCGAGCAGCCGTTACGCAATCACCCGCACACGCGTTTTATCTGGGCCCATGCCGGTACCAGCAAGGAAATTCACCGTCATCAGGTGCAGATGGACTTTTTGTTGCCTACCCTGACGCGCCTGCTTGAGGCGTACCCCAACCTGTATATCGACCTGTCCTGGAGCATGCTCACGCCCTATCTGCTGGATGACGCCGGCAAGCCACGGTCGCAATGGGTTGCGCTGGTGGAGCGCTTCCCGGATCGCTTCATGCTCGGCTCCGATGTTGTGGGGCGCTTCAATAAGTTGGGCAAGGAGATGCGCCGTTTCGATCCTTTCCTCGATGCGTTGCCCGAAGACGTTGCCCACAAGGTTGCGCGCGACAACTTCCTCGCCATCCTGCCCAAGCCGCATCGCGATGGCGACGCGCCTTGATATCGCGTTTTGATCTTACGCCAATGACCTGAGGTGCCGATAACGTCCAAGAGACCCGCTGCAGGTGGATGCAGTACTTTTGGAAGGAACCCTGGCATGAATATCCGCAGTTTGAATATCGCCCCTCGCGCCGGCCTGGGCTTTGGTGTGCTGGCGTTGATGGTGTTCGTCTTGGGCGGCTTTGCCCTGTTGCAGATGGCCAATATGCGCCAGCAGTCGGACCAGGTGGAGACCAATTGGCTGCCCAGCGTGATGGCGGTAGGGGAGATGAACCAGGATGTGTTGCGCATTCGGGCGCTGACGTTGCGCTTGCTGGTCAACCGCGACCCCCAGGCGGTGGCGCAGAACGAGCAGAAAATTGCCGAGATCAAAACCGGTTTGCACCACGCTGAAGGCGTGTACGAGGCATTGATCGTCTTGCCTGAGGAGCGCGTGCTGTTTGATCGCTTCAAGGTCGAGGAGCAGCAGTACCTGCAACGCCAGGAGCAGGTGGTGGGCTTATCCAAGGCCAATCGGCTGGAGGAGGCCATTGCGGTGGTCAATGGCGAAATGAATCAGATGGCTGACCAGATGGCCGTGACGCTGCGTGACTTGGTCAATCTGAACAAGTCCAGCGCCAACGAGGCCGCCCGGCTGGCACAGCAGGTGTTCAGCCAGTCGCGGGTCTGGGTGATGACCATGATTGGCGTCACGGCGTTGGTCACGATTGGCCTGGCGGTGTGGCTGACACGCAGCATCGTGCTGCCGCTGGCACAGTCGTTGAAAGTGGCCCAGGGCGTTGCCAGTGGCGACTTGACGGGCGACATCAGGCTCAGTGGCAGCGACGAGCCGGCGCGCTTGCAACAGGCGCTCAAGCGCATGCAGGAGAGCTTGCGCGACACTATCCGGCGCATATCAGAATCGTCGAACCAATTGGCGTCGGCTTCCGAAGAGCTCAGTTGCGTCACCGAGGATGCGACCCGTGGTTTACACCAGCAGAACCAGGAAATCGAACAGGCGGCCACGGCAGTCAATCAGATGACGGTGGCGGTGGAGGAGGTGGCGAGCAATGCCGTGGCCACGTCCCAGGCATCTCGCGAATCCGACCGGATTGCCCAGCAAGGGCGTGAGCAGGTGCAGCAGACGGTGGTGTCGATTGAAGCCCTCGCGACCGATGTGACCGCCAATGTGACCCAGGTCGAAGCGCTGGCGCAAAAGGTCTATGGCATCAGCACAGTGCTGGATGTGATTCGCTCGATTGCCGAGCAAACCAACTTGCTGGCACTGAACGCGGCGATTGAAGCGGCGCGAGCGGGGGATGCCGGGCGCGGGTTTGCGGTGGTAGCCGATGAAGTGCGGGCCTTGGCCCATCGCACGCAACAGTCGACCCAGGAAATCGAGCAGATGATCAGCGGGATTCAGCAGGGCACCGACCAGGCTGTCAGCTCGATGCAGCAGAGCAATACACGGGCGCGCTCTACATTGGATCTCGCCAAATCGGCGGGCATGGCCCTGGAAGAGATTGCCTCGGCATTCACCTTGATCAACGAACGCAACCTCGTGATTGCCAGCGCGTCGGAGCAGCAGGCGGCGGTGGCTCGGGAGGTGGATCGTAACCTGATGAATATCCGCGACCTCGCGCACCAGACATCGACCGGGGCCAACCAGACCAGTGCAGCGAGTCAGGAGTTGTCGCGGTTGGCGGTGGATCTGAATTCGATGGTGGCGCGGTTTTCGGTGTAGGGCGGGGAACCGGGTTGGCCCAGCCGCAGGCAAGCCAGCTCCCACACTGGACCGTATTCCTCCAGGATGAACGCGGTCGAATGTGGGAGCTGGCTTGCCTGCGATGAAGGCGACGCGGTTTCAAATCAAACGCAAAAAAAAGCCCCGAACCAGTCGGGGCTTTTTCGTGTGATCAACCTGCGGGCTTACTTGCCCTGCCAGCGCTTGAGTACCAAGGTGGCATTGGTGCCACCAAAACCAAAGCTGTTGCTCATCACGGTGTCGATCTTGGCGTTTTCAACGGTCTTGGTCAGGATCGGCATATCAGCCACAACCGGATCAATCTCGTCGATGTTGGCCGAGCCGGCCATGAAGTTGCCTTCCATCATCAGCAGGCAATAGATCGCTTCGTGAACGCCAGCGGCGCCCAGGGAGTGACCCGACAGGCTCTTGGTGGAGCTGATTTTCGGAGCCTTGTCGCCAAATACCGCACGCACGCCTTCCATTTCCTTGGCATCGCCGACCGGGGTCGAGGTGCCGTGGGTGTTCAGGTAGTCGATTGGGGTGTCGACGGTGGACATTGCCATCTGCATGCAGCGGATGGCGCCTTCACCGCTTGGCGCAACCATGTCGTAGCCGTCGGACGTCGCGCCGTAGCCAACGATTTCCGCGTAGATCTTCGCGCCACGGGCCAGGGCGTGTTCCAGCTCCTCGACCACCACCATGCCACCACCACCGGCGATGACGAAACCGTCACGCTTGGCGTCGTAAGCGCGGGAGGCTTTTTCTGGGGTTTCGTTGTACTGGGTGGACAATGCGCCCATGGCGTCGAACAGGAACGACTGGCTCCAATGCTCTTCTTCACCGCCGCCGGCAAATACGATGTCCTGCTTGCCCAGTTGGATCTGCTCAACGGCAGTCCCGATGCAGTGGGCGCTGGTGGCGCATGCGGAGGAGATCGAGTAGTTCACGCCCTTGATCTGGAATGGCGTAGCCAGGCAGGCGGAAACGGTGCTGCCCATGGTCCGCGTGACACGATAAGGGCCGACGCGCTTCACGCCTTTTTCGCGCAGGATGTCCAGCGCTTCCATTTGGTTGAGGGTCGATGCGCCGCCGGAGCCGGCGATCAGGCCGGTGCGTACGTTCGAAACCTGGTCTTCGCTCAGGCCGGAGTCGGCGATCGCGTCTTTCATGGCCAGGTAGGCGTAGGCGGCAGCGTGGCCGACGAAGCGATAGATCTTGCGATCGATCAGTTCTTCGAGGGGCAGGTCAATGGAGCCGGAAACCTGGCTACGCAGACCCATTTCGGCATATTCCGGGTTGAAGCGGATGCCAGGGCGACTTGCACGCAGGTTAGCGGTGACGGTCTCTTTGTCATTGCCCAGGCAAGAAACGATGCCCAGACCAGTGATAACGACGCGGCGCATGCGGATAACCCTTAAAAGTTGTCAGTGGAAGTGAATACGCCGACCCGAAGGCCTTCGGCAGTATAGATCTCGCGACCGTCGACAGTCACCGAACCGTCGGCGATGGCCAGGTTCAGCTTGCCCTTGAGGACGCGCTTGATTTGAATGTTGTAGGTGACTTTCTTGGCGCTCGGCAGTACCTGGCCAAAGAACTTCACTTCGCCCGAACCCAGGGCGCGACCGCGGCCCGGCAGGCCTTGCCAGCCCAGGTAGAAGCCAACCAGTTGCCACATGGCGTCAAGGCCCAGGCAACCTGGCATCACAGGGTCGCCTTCGAAGTGGCAAGCGAAGAACCACAGGTCAGGGGTGATATCCAGCTCGGCGACCAATTCACCTTTGCCGTACTTGCCACCCTCTTCGCTGATATGGGTGATGCGATCCACCATCAGCATGTTCGGGGCGGGCAGTTGCGCGTTACCTGGGCCGAACAGCTCACCGCGACTGCAGCGCAGCAGGTCTTCCCGAGTAAAGGCGTTTTGTTTGGTCATGCGAGCTCCTCAATAATCCCATGCGGCAGGGTAGGGCAAATCTTCCCGAACCGAATGAAGCGTTCATGCCTCATAGCGGCAGCCTACACATAGACTATTGCGTTGTAGTGAAAGTCACAGCGGCAAGGCACTGAATGTACACTTGTTCACTGAAATTTTAAACCGGGCCTGTTTATCAGCCCGTTCGGGTGCCTAAGACTGCCGCACTTTCGTCTTTCACGCCAGTCGCAGTTGGCTGATGGCGCGGCGCTATTGCACCCAGCGCTGCAGGATTTGCTGCAAATCCGTGCGTTTGAACGGCTTGGCCAGGTAATCGTTCATTCCGGCTGCCAGGCAGGCTTCGCGATCGCCCTGCAAGGCGTTGGCCGTCAGGGCGATGATCGGCAGATCGGCGCAACCGGGCAGTTGGCGAATCTGCCGTGTGGCTTCGTAGCCGTCGATCAAGGGCAGGCGACAATCCATCAGGATAGCGGTGAAAATCAGGCTCTCGGCGCTGCGGATCGCCTCGGCGCCGTCCGTGGCCAGGCTGACTTCAAAGCCCAGGCTGCGCAGCATCGCTTCGACCACGGTGCGGTTGACCGGGTTGTCCTCTACCAACAGCACGTGGCGCCCATCGCCGGCGCTGGCTTTGCCAAGCGCGTCAGGTGCGGTGACCGGGGCATGCTGCTGGTCAATGGCCAGCGGAATCTCCAAGGTGAACACTGAACCTCGACCTTCTTCGCTCTGGGCGCGCAAGGTGCCACCCATACGTTCGGCCAGGGTGCGCGCAATCGGCAGGCCCAGGCCCGTGCCACCGTAACGCCTGGAAATGGAGCTGTCTGCCTGCTGGAATGCATCGAACATCAAATCCAGGCGTTCGGCGGAAATACCGATACCGCTGTCGCGTACGGTGCAGGTGAACCACACCAACTCATGGTCCAGGGTTTGCCAGTGGGGCTCCACGGTCACGCTGCCATGTTCGGTAAATTTCAATGCATTGCCGATCAGGTTCACCAGAATCTGGCGGATCCGCGTCGGGTCGCCGCGCACACGCAGAGCCTCCATGCCCATGGGAATGGGCAGTTCCAGGCTCAGCCCGCGCTGCTGGGCGCTGTGCTGGAAAGCCTGGGCGCAGCTGTTGATCAGATCGGCCAGGTTGAACGGAATATGTTCCAGTTCCAGGGCGGCGCGTTCAATGCGTGAAAAATCGAGGATGTCATTGATCACCTTGAGCAAATGCTCGGTGGACTCGCACGCCAGCGCCGCGTACTCGGTCTGCTCCTCGGTCATCTCCGTGGTTTCCAGCAGTTGCAGCATGCCCAGCACGCCATTCATGGGCGTGCGCAGTTCGTGGCTCATCATCGCCAGAAAATCCGACTTGGCGTTGTTCGCCCGCTCGGCTTCTTCACGGGTCTGGATCAACTGCGCCATGGCTTGTTGCTGTTCGCGACTGGCCTGTTGAAGGCCCTCGGCCAGGTTGTTGATATGCCGCGAGAGGTCGCCCAATTCCGAGTCATCGACGATGGGCAGTGGCGTCTTGTAATCGCCTTGCTGGATGGCCTTGACCGCGTGCCCCATGGCGCTGATCGGCTGTGACAGGCTGGCCGACAAGCGTCGCGCCAGCAGGAAGGTAAACAGCAGGGCAAACAGCGCCAGGACCCCTGCCTTGAACAGGATCTCCTGCTGGCGCTGGCTGAAGGCATCATTGGACATGCCCACAATCACTCGCCCCAGGTAGTCCGCGCGGGGTGCCTTGGGTTCGCTGAGGTTGTCCTGGAAAAAGTCATTGTTGAGCTGGATGTGTTGCAGGCGGATCGGTGCCTGGAACACCTTCACCGACAGCGAACGGTCATGCCGCTCGGACGGCTGCTCCACATACACCAAGATGTTCTCGGCGCTGTCCTGGATCTCCAGGAAGCGCACATGGGGTGTGGCCAAGGTCGCACGCAGCAGGGTTTCAAGCACATCGTTGTTGCCGGAAATCACGCCGTACTCAGTGGCAGGCGCCAGCTGGTTGGCGATCAATTGACCGGTGTGGTCCAGCTCCTGGCGCAAGTCCTGGATGCGCACGAAGGTGAAGAAGGTGATGAGCAGCAGGGTCAACAGCAGCGCGGGGCCCAGGGTAATGAGCTGGGTGCGGGTGTTGATATCCCAACGACGGCGCAAGGTCATGGGCGTTGTTCTCCTTCGGCCAGGCGGGCGGCAACGGCGATTTCATCGACCTGTTCGATGCCCAGTGAGCGCGCGACTTGTGGGTTGCCCACGACTTTGAAGTACTGCGGGTAGAGCGTGCTGGGCCAACTGGCCGGCGGCTGGTCCAGCAGTCGGTCCAGTACCGCGAGCCAGTCGGATTGATCGCTGTAGGTGCTGGCCAGGCTGCCGGCCCGCACAAACCCAGCGTTGGGCCCCACCAACGGCAGTTGTTGGGCGTAGCTGCTCAGCAACAGGTTTTTTACGGTCTTGGGGTTGTACAGCTGCGGATCGTCGAGGCCCAGTAGCACGTCGCTGTTTTTGAACAGGGTTTGCAGCGGGCGACTGTCGCTGGTGTTGTCCCATGGCTGGGGCATGATTTCCAGGCCCATGGGTTTGGCGAACTGGATCAGTTCGCGCAGCAGGAATTCGCTATCGACGCCGTACAGCACGCCGACGCGCCGGGCCTGGGGCAGGATATTGGCGATCAGACGCAACTGACGTTCCAGCGGCGGGTCGCTCCATAGCAGACTGATTTTTGCCGGGTGCGAGTTGCCCAGGCGTTGTCGGGCCTGCAGGCGGCTGATGCGCAGCACAAGGGTTGGTGGCCCCTGAGCATCCTGCAGGCGCCAGTCCAGACCCGGCAGGTCAAGGAGAATCAGGCGGGTGCTGGCAGGCAGGTGACTGGGCGCTGGCAACTGCTTGAGTGGCGTGAAGCTGACCTGGTCTTCGGGGCGTTGTTGGGCAAGGGCCTGGGTAAAAGCGCGCACGCCGGCGCTGTCTTCGGCGGCCGTCAGCAGAATGTCGGCACTCCACGCCGGCGCTGTCAGCAACAGGCAGGCGAGCAGCAGGCCGCGGCGCCAAAACCGTGAAACCAACAAGAGGGTCATCCGTGACTGGTCGGCCATGTCAGAAGTCCAGCTCGGCGCTGAAGTAGAGAACGTGGCGATGGTCGTAGTTGTTGTCGGCCCAGGTGGTGGGCTGGTCATCCAGGCGTTGCTGCAACATGCCCGCCAGCTCCACATTGGCTTTGCCTACGGCAATGCGCTTGGCCACCCGCAGGTCGACCCGCTGGAAGCGATATTGGTTGAGTGCGTCGTCGCCATAGTAGAACAAGGCGCTGGACCAACCCTGGCCCCACTCACGCAGCCAACCGGCCGAGCCACTGTTACGCGCGGTTTGCGCTTTGTCCAGCGGGTTGCTGGAGGTGGCGTCTACATAAGCATAGGTCAGGCGCAGGCGGTCGGCGTCACTCACGCGCCAGTCGAACTGCGACTCGGCACCGCTAAAACGCGAGCTGTTGGCGTTGCTGGCGATGTATTGGTTGTTGCGCAGCGGCGAGCTGATCATGTCGGTGATTTCGTCATAGAACAGCTTCACGTCGACATTCAGCCCCAGCTCGGCAAAGAAGCCGTTGTAGCCCAGTTCGCGCGAACGCATCAACTCTTTGTCGAGGTTGCCAGGGCCGCGCGTCACGACAAAATATTGACCGGCGTTTTGCCCGTAGGTCGGGGAGCTGAGATTGGTGACGCGGTAGCTCCAATTGACGTTGTTCTCGAACATGTCCGGCGAGCGGATTGCCTCGGAGTACACCGCGCGCAAGCCGTGGCGAGGATTGATCAGGTAATTGACCGCCACACGCGGCGTGAGCGAGTTGCCGCTCAGGTGGGTGTCTTCGTACATGGCGCCACCTTGCAGCAGCCAGTGCTCGCTGGCGCGCCATTCCAGGTGGCCGAACAGGCGCCAGGTGGTGTCGTCCAGGGTGCCATTGAAGTAGGTTTCGGAGTCGGCGCGGTCATAGCGGTAATTCATACCGCTGACCAGGCGCAGGCTGTCGGAGAGGCTGAGCGTGTCCTGGATCTCCACGTCGTAGCGGCTTTCGCGGGTGCTCTGGTCGATATCGCCGCACACGCTTTGGTTGGCACCGTTGCGCCACTGGTCCAGCACCTGGTTGGCCAAGGCCTGTTCGGCGGCGTTACCCGGTGGGGCGGAGCCTTGGCTGTAGGTGTCCATGTGCCGTGCCAGCAATTCGGCATAGTTGGGGTTGAGCTGCCATAACTGGGTCAGTTCAGGGCTGAACGAGGCCTTGGCGTCACAGGCTTTCCAGATTTGCTTGCGGTCCCATTGCTGTGCCGAGCCCTGGATATACAGGCTGTGGTCGGGGTTGAAGTCGAAGTTCCAGCGCAGGGAGCCTGCGTAGTCCTTGGCGGTGACATCGGAATTAGTGCCGCCTTCGGTAATTCCGGCAAACACCGGGGTGTAGGTATAAGGGCGCTGGTTGGTGCCTTCCTTGACGTTCAGTTGCCAATCGAGACTTTGTTGCGCGTTCAAGGCCTGGCTCACCGCCAGACTGAAACGGTTGAGACGACGCCCGTCACGGCGGTCGGCGCCGACCGCGTCGCTGTCAAAACCATCGTCCTGTTGCCCGGACAGAGACAAGCGCAAATCGCCGGTCTCCCAGCCCACACCCTGGCTGGCATAGAAGTCATTGATGCCACGCTCGCCACGGATGACCTTTACCCGCGAGCCGTGGCTGTTGGCTGGCGAGCGGGTGAGGATATTCACCACCGCCATCAGCGCATTGGCACCGTAGCTGACGGTGTTGGGGCCGCGAAAGACCTCGATGCGCTCGATGTCCTCCATGGCCACTGGGATATCGCTCCAATCCACCGTGGCCAGGCCGGCGCGGTAGACCGAGCGACCGTCGATCAGCACCTGCATGCGCCGTGCGTCACTGGCGCTGGTGCCATGGTAATTCACCGACGCCTGGTTGCCGCTGGTGTAGCCGACCATCATCCCCGGGACCAGCCGCAGCAGTTCCGAGATGTCCCGGGCACCGCTGGCCTTGATCAGCTCACTGTCGATCACCGTCATGCTGCCGGGCACGGCGGCGGCCGATTGCTTGAGACGCGTGGCGGTCAAGACCTGCGGCAGCGGCTGGCTGTCGAGGAACAGATCGTCGGCCTGCGCGCAGGTAGCGCACAACAGCACCAACAACAATGATGAGCGAGGAGGAGGGCCCAGATACACGGCACGGCCTTGTTAATTGCGGATAGCCGCCCATGTTAACCGAGGTGCGGCTGTTTGCCAGTCGTCGGACTTGCATTTACTTCGCACGCCTCTGGCATTTTCTGACTCGCGCGAATTGATACGGGGGCTGGCCGCAAGCGGGGCGCCCCGTATAATGCCGCCATCGCCACTGGTATGGATTAACGGATTGCATATGACTGAACAGCGCCCTATTGCGGTCCTGGGAGGCGGAAGTTTTGGTACCGCCGTGGCTAACCTGCTGGCCGAGAACGGTCACGCGGTGCGCCAGTGGATGCGCGACCCCGAGCAGGCCGAAGCCATTCGCGTGCATCGCGAAAACCCTCGTTACCTTAAAGGTATCAAGATTCATCCCGCCGTCGAGCCGGTGACCGACCTGCTGGAAACCCTCACGGCCTGCGACCTGTGCTTTGTCGCGCTGCCTTCCAGCGCCTTGCGCTCGGTACTGGCGCCACACGCCGAACGCTTGGCCGGCAAGTTACTGGTCAGCCTGACCAAGGGCATCGAAGCCCACACCTTCAAGTTGATGAGTGAAATCCTCACCGAAATCGCCCCTCAGGCGCGCATTGGCGTGCTGTCCGGGCCAAACCTTGCGCGGGAAGTCGCCGAGCACGCGTTGACCGCCACCGTGGTCGCCAGTGAGGACGAGGCTTTGTGCGAGCGCGTCCAGGCCGTGTTGCACGGCCGTACCTTCCGGGTCTACGCCAGCGGCGATCGCTTCGGCGTCGAATTGGGCGGGGCCTTGAAAAACGTCTACGCGATCATTGCTGGCATGGCCGTGGCCCTGGGCATGGGCGAAAACACCAAGAGCATGCTGATTACCCGCGCACTGGCCGAGATGACACGTTTTGCGGTGAACCAGGGCGCCAACCCGATGACCTTCCTCGGCCTGGCGGGCGTAGGGGACTTGATCGTCACCTGTTCTTCGCCCAAAAGCCGCAACTACCAGGTCGGGTTCGCCTTGGGCCAAGGGCTGAGCCTGGAGGAAGCGGTGACGCGTCTGGGCGAAGTGGCCGAGGGGGTCAACACCCTCAAGGTCTTGAAGGCCAAGGCCCAGGAAGTGGGCGTGTACATGCCGCTGGTCGCCGGCCTGCATGCGATCCTGTTCGAAGGGCGCACCCTGAACCAGGTCATCGAGCTGCTGATGCGGGCCGAGCCCAAGACCGATGTCGACTTTATTTCCACCAGTGGTTTCAACTGAGGAACGCGTCATGAACGATCCCAAAGCTGCCCCCCCATACGAGTCGATTGTCTTGCGCATCCTGTGGATGCTGGTGTTTGCGCTGGTGTGGCAGGTAGCCCAATTCCTGCTCGGTGCGCTGGTGGTGGTGCAATTGGTTTACCGGCTGATCTACGGCGCACCGAACCTGGGCCTGATGAACTTTGGCGACAGCCTCAGCCAGTTCCTGGCGCAGATTGGCCGCTTCGGCAGCTTCCACACCGAACAAAAGCCCTGGCCGTTCGCCGATTGGCCAACCCCACGCGCCCCCGAAGGCGAAGCGGCCCACAGCGTACCGCCGGCACCGCACCCGGTACGTGATGAAGAGCCGAAGCTATGAAAGTATGGATTCTGCGTCACGGCGAGGCCCAAGCGCATGCGCGCACGGACGCCGAGCGCAACCTTACCGAGCATGGGCGTGCTGAAGTATTGCGCAGTGCTGCGCACCTGATTGGCCAGCCCTTGGGCGCCATCATTGCCAGCCCTTATGTTAGGGCGCAGCAGACGGCGCAGTTGGTGCGCGATGTGCTGGGGTTTGAGCCTGAGATCCGCACGGTGCCGTGGCTGACGCCCGATGGGCATGTCCAGCGAGTGCTGGAGAAACTCGACACCGATGACAACGTGCTGTTGGTTAGCCACCAACCGCTGGTGGGTAGCCTGATCAGTTTTCTGCAGCATGGGCATCAGCGCCAGCCACAGCCGATGTACACGGCCAGCCTGGCGGAGCTTGAGGGTGACTTTCCGCTGGCTGGCTTGATGAGTCTGGTGGATGTGAAGAACCCTTAGGCATCGTGCAACGCTGTGGCGAGAGAGCTTGCTCCCGCGACGGCCTGCCAGCCGACGCCTATCTCGCTGACACCCCACGATCCCACTGTGGGAGCGGGCTTGCCTGCGATGACGGCCTGCCAGCCGACGCCTATCTCGCTGACGCCCCAACGATTCCACTGTGGGAGCGGGCTTGCTCGCGAAGACGGCGTCACAGTCGACACCGTTATACCGAGTACATATCCATTCCTGCGGTAACGGCCACTTAGGGTTCCGCCCTGAACGGCGGGTCACTTTGGCAAAGCCGGAATGCCGGCCCAGCCCAAAGTAACCAAAGGGCTCTTGCCCCACCACTCGGCACCTCGCCCAGGCTCGGTGTGCCCGTAATCCGCCAGTGATTTGGGGGGCGCCTAAGATCAAGAGCAGATCAAGAGCGTCTCGCTTCGCATCGTGGTTAGCGGCAGGCCGTTTCCTTCGTCTGTGCTATACAGTCAACCAAGCAAGTGCTTGGTTGGCTGTATCTCGGATCACAAAGGAGCGCGTCCCATGCCTGTCGCTTTTCGTTTGCCGTTGCAGGTCTTCTTCGAGCGTGAAGCGCGGCACCCGCGCAAAGTCTTCCTCGTTCAGCCCATCGGCGGCGGTGAGGTGCAGGCCCTCACCTGGGGCGAGGTCGGCCACCAGGCTCGTTGCGCCGCGCACTGGCTGCGCGCGCGGGAGTTGCCCCAGGGCTCGCATATTGCCTTGATTTCAAAAAACTGCGCCCACTGGATCATCGCCGACCTGGCGATCTGGATGGCTGGGCACGTGTCGGTGCCGCTTTATCCCAACCTCACCGCGGACTCAGTCGCCCATGTGCTGACTCACTCGCAGGCGCGGTTGGCGCTGATCGGCAAGCTGGATGATTGGTCGGCAATGGCGCCTGGCGTTCCTGCGGGTGTGCCGACTATCAGTCTGCCGCTGTGCCCTCCTGAAGAGACTTTCGATTTCAGTTGGGCGGACCTGCAAGCCTGTTCACCGATCCAGGACAACCCGCTACCGGATGCCGCCAGCCTGGCCACTATCATCTACACCTCCGGTACGACCGGCCTGCCTAAAGGGGTGATGCACAGTTTCGGCGCCTTGGGGTTTGCTGCTTCGGGCGGTACTGAGCTGTTTGGCCTGGGGGAGGGCGACCGGTTGCTGTCGTACCTGCCGCTGTGCCATGTGGCGGAGCGGATGTTTGTAGAAATGGCGTCGATCTATACCGGGCAAACCGTTTTTTTCGCCGAGAGCCTGGAAACCTTCCTCACCGATCTGCGCAGGGCGCGGCCGACGGCCTTGTTTGGCGTGCCGCGCATCTGGACCAAATTCCAACTGGGCGTCTACGCCAAAATCCCGGAAACACGCCTCGATACCCTGTTACGCCTGCCTTTTATCGGCAAACGCGTCGGCCATAAAATTCTCGCCGGCCTGGGGCTGGATGCGCTGCGCATCGCCCTGTCCGGCGCCGCGCCGGTGCCCGAGGCGTTGCTGCGTTGGTATCAGCGCCTGGGCCTGGATGTGCTGGAGGTGTACGGCATGACCGAAAACTGCGGCTATTCCCATGTGTGTCGCCCAGGTGGGCAAACGCTCGGTTGGATCGGCCAGCCCTGCCCAGGCGTGCAAGTGCGTATCGACCCGTCAGGCGAAGTGCAGGTACACAGTGGCGCGACCATGTTGGGCTACTTCAAGGACCCGCAGAAAACCGCGGATACGCTCACCGCAGATGGCTTCCTGCGGACGGGTGACAAGGGCGAGCAGGACGCGGACGGTCGCCTGCGCCTGACCGGACGTCTCAAGGAAATCTTCAAGACCAGCAAAGGCAAATACGTAGCCCCGGCGCCGATTGAAAACCGCCTGGCCGAACATGCACGTATTGAACAGGTGTGTGTGGTCGGCGAGGGGCTCAGTGCGCCGATAGGGCTGTGCGTGTTGTCGGCACCCGGCGAGGACCGCCAAGCCCTCGGCGGTGGTCTTGAACGCTGGCTGGCACAGGTGAACGCAGGCCTGGACAAGCACGAACGCATGGGGCAATTAGTGGTGGTGAAAGACCAATGGGCGGTGGAAAACGGTTTTCTCACGCCGACCTTGAAGATCAAACGCAACGTGATCGAGTCGACGTACGGGCCACAATTGCAAGCATGGAGCGCACGCGCCGAAACCGTTTTGTGGCAGGATTAGGGCCGTAATAAAACCAACAAGGACAACCGTATGAGCCTGTGGCGTACCCAACCGAATATCGAACACCTCAACGCGATCCAGAAAAACACCATCGGTGAAATGCTGGATATTCGTTTCGAAAGCTTCGACGACGAATCCCTTACCGCCAGCATGGTGGTCGACCACCGCACCCATCAGCCCTACGGCCTGCTGCACGGCGGCGCCTCGGTGGTGCTGGCCGAAAGTGTCGGCTCCATGGCCGCCTACTTGTGCATTGATGCAAGCAAGTTCTATTGCGTGGGCCTGGAGGTCAACGCCAACCACCTGCGCGGCGTGCGCAGCGGCCGGGTGACGGCGGTGGCCAAGGCTATTCATATCGGGCGCACTACCCAGGTGTGGGACATCCGCCTGAGCAGCGACGAGGGCAAGGCCAGTTGTGTCTCGCGCCTGACCATGGCCGTGGTGCCGCTGGGTGAACAACCGCCGGCGCGATAGGCGTGGCGTGAGTGTCATCATTCCTGGCAGTTACAGTCATTGCTGTAGGGGCCGGGCATGGTGACAATCCCCCTCTGTTTTTGTTGATGGAACCTGTATGTCGCAGCACGTGTTTTTTACCCACGCCAATGGCTTCCCTTCGGCCACCTACGGCAAGCTGTTTGCCGCCCTGGCCCCGGAATATGCGGTGGCACATCTGCCGCAGCATGGTCACGACCCCAGGTTCCCGGTGGATGATAACTGGCAGAACCTGGTGGACGAGCTGATCCATCATCTGGAGCAGCAGCCAGAGCCGGTATGGGGCGTGGGCCATTCCCTGGGTGGCGTGCTGCATTTACACGCGGCCATGCGCTGCCCGCACCTGTACCGGGGCGTGGTGATGCTGGATTCGCCGGTGCTCACCCGCGCAGACCGCTGGGTGATCCGCGCTGCCAAGCGCTTCGGCTTTATCGACCGCCTCACCCCGGCTGGGCGCACGCTTGGCCGGCGCGAAGAATTCACCGACCTGGACACCGCGCGCAGCTATTTCGCAGGCAAGACCCTGTTCCGTGGCTTTGACCCCGATTGCTTTGACGCGTACCTGCAACATGGCCTGCAGCAAGTGGGCGATCGCCTGCGCCTGCGGTTCGACCCAGCCACCGAAATCAGCATCTATCGCGGGGTGCCCCACACCAGCCCGGGCCAGGTGCGCCAGTTGAAGGTGCCGCTGGCCGTGGTGCGTGGCCGCCAGAGCCGGGTGGTGATGCGTCACCATGCCAGCGGTGTCGACCGCTTGCCCATGGGCGAAATGCTCACCATGCCCGGCGGCCATATGTTTCCCCTCGAACGCCCTCAGGACACTGCTGCCTTGATCAAGACCCTGTTCGCCCGCTGGCAGGCCCGTGAGCGCAGTTGCGCATGAGTACGCCCGTCGAAGAGGTACGCCTGAGCCTGCCGCACCTCGAACTGGCCGCGCATCTGTTCGGGCCCGAGGACGGCCTGCCGGTAATTGCCCTCCATGGTTGGCTGGACAACGCCAACAGCTTTGCGCGCCTGGCGCCCAAGCTGCGAGGGTTGCGCATCGTCGCCCTGGACATGGCGGGGCATGGGCATTCGGCGCATCGCCCGGCTGGCGCCGGTTATGCCTTGTGGGATTACGTCTACGACGTGCTGCAGGTGGCTGAGCAACTGGGCTGGAAACGTTTTGCATTACTTGGCCACTCCCTGGGCGCCATCGTCTCTTTGGTATTGGCCGGGGCCTTGCCGGAGCGGGTGACACACCTGGGCCTGATTGACGGCGTGATCCCACCGACCGCCAGTGGCGAGAACGCGGCCGAGCGCCTGGGCATGGCGTTGCAGGCGCAATTGAGCCTGCAGGACAAGCGCAAGCCGGTCTACAACAGCCTTGATCGAGCGGTCGAGGCGCGGATGAAAGGCGTGGTCGCGGTCAGCCGTGAAGCGGCGCAGCTCCTGGCCCAGCGCGGTTTGATGCCCGTACCGGGCGGTTATACCTGGCGCAGCGATAGCCGCCTGACCCTGGCGTCGCCGATGCGCCTGACCGACGAACAAGCCATGGCCTTCGTGCGAAGAGTCGGGTGCCCTACCCAGTTGGTGGTCGCGGCTGACGGCATGCTGGCGAAACATTCCGAATTGCTTTCTCAGCTACCCTTCACGGTTACCACGCTGCCAGGCGGCCATCATTTACACCTGAATGACGAGCCCGGTGCGGCTCTTGTTGCAGACTGTTTCAATCGGTTCTTCTCCACGCCTTGACTTGGCGGGGTCAACTGCCGAGGCTGGGCGGATTGAAAGGGAGTCAACCATGAACACACTCGATATCGCTGTGACCAACATTGGCCAGGGCTCACTGATCCGATGAGCCTGGGTAAAGGATGTATCCGTGCCCTGGGCCTTTGTTGTTTCAGCCCCCTGGTATTTGCCGCCGATCTGCCCGGCAGCCAGGATCTACCGGCGGTAGCCCGTCAGGTTGATGCGCAAATCGTCGATTACCGCCCCGCTGAAGACAAGGAACGCATTTACCCCATGGGCGCGATCCGCAAGATCAGCGGCCAGTTGCGTTATGAAGGCCAGGCCATCGCACGCGGCCCAGCCACTGCAATCACCTATGAATTGCCCGCCGAACACAGCTCCAGCGCCGCCTTTACCGCAACGCGCGAAGCTTTGCAGGCCAAGGGTGCGCAGTTGTTGTTCTGGTGCAAGGCCCGCGATTGTGGCGAAAGCAGCCTGTGGGCCAACGAAGTGTTTGGCAACGCCAAGCTGGTGGGCGCCGACGGCCAACAGGAATACCTGCTGCTACGCCTGGCCGCCCCGCAGGACAATTCCCTGGTCGCGCTGTACGGGATCACACGTGGTAACCGCCGCGCCTACCTGCATGTGGAGCAACTCGACGCCAGCGCGCCCTTGGGCGAGCTGCTGCCCACCTCGGCGACCCTGCTGCGGGAACTCAAAAGTACCGGCGAGCTGGATTTTCCCGCGCTGGGCGCCGAGCCTGACGACACCTGGCTGACCTTGATATCCCGAGCCTTGAACCTCGACACCACCCTGCGCGTGAGCCTGAGCGGGCCGCAGGCCGAGGCCTGGCGCCAGGCGCTGGTGGAGAAGGGCGTGCGCACCGCCCGTCTGGAAACCGGCACCGGTGAAACCCAAGGGCTGCATCTGCATCTGATACGCTAAGCACCACAGGGCGAACGGACCCGTGCCGTTCGCCTAAGCTCTCTTCCTACAGCCTTCTTTTCGAGATACCCGATGCTCAATAACGATCGCCTGCTGGTGCAAATCCTGCTGCTGGTGCTGTTTGGTGCCAGCTTCTGGGTCATGGCGCCGTTCTGGTCGGCGCTGTTCTGGGGCGCGGTGCTGGCATTTGCCAGCTGGCCGCTGATGCGTTTGCTCACCCGTTGGCTCGGCGGCCGAGAATCCCTGGCCGCTGGCATCCTGACGTTGGGGTGGATGTTGCTGGTGGCGGTGCCATTGGTATGGCTGGGGTTCAACCTGGCTGACCATGTGCGTGATGCGGTGGCGCTCATCAAGGACATCCAGGTCGACGGCTTGCCCGAGGCGCCGACCTGGTTGGGGTCGATCCCCTTCGTAGGTGAGCGCCTGGTGGCGACCTGGGACAGCATTGATCAACAAGGCGCGGCGCTGATGGTGAGCATCAAGCCGTACCTGGGCCAGGTCGGCAATTGGTTGTTGGCGCGCAGTGCGCAAATTGGCGGCGGCATTCTTGAGCTGACCCTGAGCCTGGTCTTCGTATTCTTTTTCTACCGTGACGGGCCGCGCTTGGCGATGTTTGTGCATCGCCTGTTGGAGCGCCTGATTGGCGAGCGCGCTGGCTATTACATCGAACTGGTGGCCGGCACGGTGCAGCGGGTGGTCAATGGTGTGATCGGCACCGCTGCGGCCCAGGCGCTGCTGGCCCTGATCGGCTTTCTGATCGCTGGCGTACCGGGCGCGCTGGTGCTGGGTATCGTGACTTTCCTGCTCAGCCTTATTCCCATGGGGCCGCCGCTGGTGTGGATTCCGGCTACGGCGTGGCTGGCTTGGAAGGGCGACTACACCTACGCTGTATTTCTGGGCGTATGGGGCACGTTCGTGATCAGCGGCGTGGATAACGTGCTCAAGCCGTACCTGATCAGCCGTGGCGGCAACCTGCCGTTGGTGATTGTGCTGTTGGGTGTGTTTGGTGGGTTGATAGCATTCGGGTTTATCGGCCTGTTTATTGGCCCGACGTTGCTGGCGGTGGCCTACAGCCTGTTGACAGACTGGAGCGCGAGCCAGGCGCAAGTGCGTCGTGAAGACAAACCGTGTAACTGATCGGTGACTACATAACTGGCCTTCTGTAGGAGCGAGCAAGCTCGCTCCTACATTTTTGGCCTCCCACAGGTGCAGGTCGTGCGACTGCCTTCTTAAACCCTCGGCAACCACATCACCGCCGTCAACCCACCGCCCGGTGTATCTTCCAGGCTCAGGTGGCCGCCGAGTCGCTCGACGGCCTCCCTGGCAATGGTCATCCCCAAACCGACCCCTCCGGAATTGCGGTTGCGCGAACCCTCCAGGCGAAAGAACGGCTCGAACACCGCTTCGCGCTTATCGGCGGCGATTCCCGGGCCGTGGTCGATCACCCGTATCACCAGGGCGCCACGGCTGTCAGCCAGTTCTACCCGGGCGGTGCCGGCATAGCGCAGGGCGTTGTCGATCAAATTGTTCAGGCATGAGCGCAGCGCCATCGGCTGTACCTGCAACGGTGTACAGGTGCCGGAGAATTTCACGTCGCGGCCTTGGTCCTGAGCGTTTTCACTCAGGGATTCCACCAATGCCTGTACGTCGAGCCAATGCCGTGTCTCGCTGGTGCGCTGTTCGTGCAGGTAGCTCAAGGTGGCATCCAGCATGCCGATCATGTCGTCCAGGTCTTGGCGCATCTGACCTTGCAACTTGGGGTCTTCGATCTGTTCCAGGCGCAGCTTGAGGCGCGAGAGGGGGGTGCGCAGGTCATGGGAGACCGCGCCGAGCATGCGGGCGCGCTGGCTGACTTGTTCGCGGATGCGCTTTTGCATCAGGTTGAAGGTCGAGGCCGCCTGGCGCGCTTCGCGAGGGCCGGATTCCTCCAGGGGCGGGCTGTCGAGGTCGACGCTCATGCGCTCGGCCGCCGCGCTCAGGCGCTGGATCGGCCGGCTCAGCAGTTTGGCGCCGTACCAGGCGGCGATGATCAGCGAGATAAATTGAAATGTCAGGGGTACCACCGGGCCGCCAAACCAGGGGCGAGGCGCCTTGCGCAAGGGCGTGAGACTGCCGTCCGGTTGTTCGACGAACGCCGCGCGGGGCGGTGGCGGTGGGCCGTAGTGGTGGAACCAGAAGAACGCCAGCACGTGGGCCAGCACAATCGCCACCAGCAACAGGCCGAACAGTCGCCCGAACAGCGTATTGAAGGGCGCACGCATCAACCGATATCCCGGGCGTCGAACAGGTAGCCTTCGCCGCGTACGGTCTTGATCAGTTGCGGAGCCTTGGGGTCATCCCCCAGTTTCTGACGCAGGCGCGACACCAGCAAGTCGATGCTGCGATCAAAGGCCTCGATAGAGCGCCCACGGGCCGCGTCCAACAGCTGTTCGCGGCTCAGCACACGGCGTGGGCGTTCGATGAACACCCACAACAAACGAAACTCGGCGTTGGACAGCGGCACCACCAGGCCATCATCGGCCACCAACTGGCGCAGCACGCTGTTCAGGCGCCAATTGTCGAAACGGATATTGGCCCGCTGTTCGGTGCGGTCATCACGCACCCGGCGCAGGATTGTCTGGATACGCGCGACCAGTTCCCGGGGTTCGAACGGCTTGGACATATAGTCGTCTGCCCCCAGTTCCAGGCCGATGATGCGGTCGGTGGGTTCGCAGCGGGCGGTGAGCATCAGGATCGGAATGTCCGACTCGGCGCGCAGCCAGCGGCACAATGTCAGCCCGTCTTCGCCCGGCAGCATCAGGTCGAGCACCACCACATCGAAGGTCTCCGCTTGCATGGCTTGGCGCATGGCGGTGCCGTCGGTGACGCCTGAGGCGAGAATATTGAAGCGTGCCAGGTAGTCGATCAGCAGTTCGCGGATCGGTACGTCGTCGTCGACAATCAGCGCGCGGGTGTTCCAGCGCTTGTCTTCGGCGATCACCGCGTCTTTTGGCGCTTCGTTTACAGGGTCGCAAGGGGTATGCATAGCGAGGTCATCTGCCTGGTTGTGGCTGTCAGCATAGGCGCCCAGTTCCAGGGCTGGAAGTGCTGGGCGGGCGGTCATGTGTGCGAGGCTAGCCGGACGGAGTATTGAGGGCGTGTCGTGAATGTATCGGCGCTGAAACAATCGCCCTGGATCGCCTCTATTGGGCGCTTGATCGGTATTTACCGATCATCGGATCCCGCAACGGCGCTGCTTGCGCTACAATCCGCGCCGATTTCGACTTGCCTGAGAGCCCATTCCAATGTCCGTCTGCCAGACTCCTATCATCGTCGCCCTGGATTACCCCACCCGTGACGCCGCACTGAAGCTGGCTGACCAGTTGGACCCCAAGCTTTGCCGGGTCAAGGTCGGCAAGGAACTGTTCACCAGTTGCGCGGCGGAAATCGTCGGCACCCTGCGTGACAAAGGCTTCGAAGTGTTCCTGGACCTGAAATTCCATGACATCCCCAACACCACGGCGATGGCCGTCAAAGCCGCGGCCGAGATGGGCGTGTGGATGGTCAATGTGCACTGCTCCGGTGGCCTGCGCATGATGAGCGCCTGCCGCGAAGTGCTGGAACAGCGCAGCGGCCCAAAACCGTTGTTGATCGGTGTAACCGTGCTCACCAGCATGGAGCGCGAGGACCTGGCGGGCATTGGCCTGGATATCGAGCCGCAGGTTCAGGTGTTGCGCCTGGCAGCCCTGGCGCAGAAGGCCGGCCTCGACGGCCTGGTGTGCTCAGCCCTCGAAGCCCAGGCCCTGAAGAACGCTCACCCTTCGCTGCAACTGGTGACACCGGGTATCCGTCCCACCGGCAGCGCCCAGGATGACCAACGCCGCATCCTGACCCCACGCCAGGCCCTGGATGCAGGCTCTGACTATCTGGTGATTGGCCGTCCGATCAGCCAGGCGGCGGATCCTGCCAAGGCGTTGGCAGCGGTCGTCGCCGAGATCGCCTGATTTTTAGAGCGGCAAAAATGTGGGAGCTGGCTTGCCTGCGATAGTATCAACTCGGTATCACTTAGAGACCGAGTTGCTTGCATCGCAGGCAAGCCAGCTCCCACATCTGTTTTTGTGGTGTGTCAGCTGACTTTGAGCACCAACTTCCCGAAGTTCTCGCCATTGAACAGCTTCATCAGCGTTTCCGGGAATGTCTCCAGCCCTTCGACAATATCTTCCTTGCTCTTGAGCTTGCCCTGGGCCATCCAACCGGCCATTTCCTGGCCCGCCGCCGCGAAGTTCGCCGCGTGGTCCATCACCACAAAGCCTTCCATGCGCGCACGATTGACCAGCAATGACAGGTAGTTGGCCGGGCCTTTGACCGCTTCCTTGTTGTTGTATTGGCTGATTGCGCCGCAAATCACTACGCGGGCTTTGAGCGCCAGGCGGCTGAGCACGGCGTCGAGAATATCGCCGCCGACGTTATCGAAATACACGTCCACGCCTTTGGGGCACTCGCGCTTGAGGGCGGCGGGCACGTCTTCACTTTTGTAGTCGATGGCTGCGTCGAAGCCCAGCTCATCCACCAGGAACTTGCACTTTTCGGCGCCACCGGCGATCCCCACCACGCGACAGCCTTTGAGTTTGGCGATCTGCCCGGCGATGCTGCCCACGGCACCGGCAGCACCGGAGATCACCACGGTGTCACCGGTTTTCGGTGCGCCGGTTTCCAGCAGGGCAAAGTACGCCGTCATGCCGGTCATGCCCAGGGCGGACAGGTAGCGGGGCAGGGGTGCCAGCTTGGGGTCCACCTTATAGAAACCACGGGGCTCGCCGAGGAAGTAATCCTGCACGCCCAGTGCACCGTTCACGTAGTCCCCCACCGCGAAGTTCGGATGCTTCGAAGCAATCACCTTGCCTACACCCAAGGCGCGCATCACTTCGCCGATGCCTACTGGTGGGATGTAGGACTTGCCTTCATTCATCCAGCCACGCATGGCCGGGTCGAGGGACAGGTATTCATTGCGCACCAGCACTTGGCCGTCCTGGGGTTCGCCCACTGGCACTTCCTGGTAAGTGAAGGTCTCTCGCGTGGCGGCACCGACCGGGCGTTTGGCGAGCAGAAATTGGCGGTTGGTCTGGGCGGTCATGGCAAGGACTCTTTAGAAATGGAACATGAGTGATAGACCCTCAGTGGCAGAAGGGCAAGGGTGTGCGGAGCCGGCGAATGCCCGGCAATAGGCCTCGCTGATAGTCAGGCAGGCGGCTTTATCACTGCGATTCATGCAGCGCCAACCGGCCTTCTGATAGTGCTGACGCACGGCTCCCGGCGTTGGCTAGACTCGCTCCACCGCTACTAACCCCACAGGACAGTTCCCATGAGCATGACGTTTTCCGGCCAGGTCGCCTTGGTGACCGGCGCCGCTGCTGGTATTGGCCGCGCCACCGCGCTGGCATTCGCCGCCGAAGGCTTGAAGGTGGTGGTCGCGGACCTTGATGTGGCAGGAGGCGAGGGCACTGTGGCACTGATCCACCAGGCCGGTGGCGAAGGGATATTTGTGCGCTGCAACGTCACGCTCGACACGGACGTGCAGCAATTGATGGCACAAACCGTCGCCACCTATGGGCGCCTGGACTACGCCTTCAACAACGCCGGCATCGAAATCGAAAAGGGCAAACTGGCTGACGGCAGTCTTGATGAATTCGATGCGATCATGGGGGTTAACGTCAAAGGCGTGTGGCTGTGCATGAAGTATCAGTTGCCGTTGCTGTTGGCCCAGGGCGGCGGGGCCATCGTTAACACCGCATCGGTGGCGGGGCTGGGGGCGGCACCGAAGATGAGCATCTATGCGGCGTCCAAGCATGCGGTGATTGGCCTGACCAAATCGGCGGCCATCGAGTACGCGAAGAAGAAAATTCGCGTGAATGCCGTCTGCCCGGCCGTGATTGATACCGACATGTTTCGTCGCGCCTATGAGGCCGACCCACGCAAGGCTGAGTTTGCCGCCGCCATGCACCCGGTCGGACGCATTGGCAAGGTTGAGGAAATCGCCAGCGCCGTGTTGTACCTGTGCAGTGATGGCGCAGCATTTACCACCGGTCAGGCCCTCGCGGTGGACGGCGGCGCGACGGCGATCTAGGACGGCAGGTCGCGTGGCATTCGAAAACAGAGCCAGGTGCTGTGGGGCGTTTCCATGGCGGGCAGTGGGCTCTGCACGAATATGTTTCACTAGGTAAATAACCCAATAAAATCAATACTTTAATAAAAGTTGGCGACCGGTTTTACCAGGCTTCTGTGCTTAACTGCTTTGGGTTAACAGACAGTTTAAGTGAGTGGCTCATGGATTTAGGGATCGATCGACAAGCCCTGGTACCGGTTGTTCAGCAGATCGTCGGCGCGGTGGCAGAATGGATTCGCAAGGAGGGGGTGAGCCCTGGCACACGCTTGCCGTCCATTCGCCAATTGGCCCTCGATAACCTGCTGAGCCAGTCCAGCGTGATCGAGGCATTCGAGCGCTTGGTGGCCCAGGGGCTGCTGGCTCCCAGGCAGGGTTCGGGGTTCGTGGTGGCGCATCCCGCCACGGCCCACGAAAACCATTGGTATGAAGGTGCGGAACAAGGCTGGGGTGCATTTACCGATAGCCCGCTGGGCGAGCTAAAGTTGGGCTGCGGTTGGTTACCCGACACTTGGCGCGAAAGCGATGACATCAGCTACGCGATCCGTGAACTGAGCCGCACCGACACTGGTGGCCTGTTCAACTACAGCACACCCTTGGGGCTGCCGGCGTTGCGCGAACAACTGCTCAAGCGCCTGACGCAGATTCACGTGCCCGCCAGCCTGGACTGTATCCTGACCACCCATGGCGCCAGCCATGCCCAGGACCTGCTGATACGCACGTTGCTCAAGCCCGGTGATGAGGTGGTGGTCGAAACACCCGGGTATGGCAATCTCTACCGCCAACTCGCCTTTCGAGGGGTCACGCTGCTGCAAGTGCCACGTGCCCATGGCGGCCCGGATATCCCGGCATTGGAAGCGCTGCTGCAAACCCATCGGCCCAAGTGCCTGTTCATCAACAGCCTGTATCACAACCCCACCGGCACCAGCCTGTGCCGTCCGGTGGCGGAGCGGTTGTTGGAGCTGGCCCGCGAACTCGACTTCCTGATTATCGAAGAGGATGTGTACGGCGACCTGCAGCATGCCAGTTGCACGCGCTTGTCAGCGCTGGCCCATGATGATCGGGTGATCTATGTGTCGAGCTTTTCCAAGACCCTGAGCAGCGCCCTGCGCGTGGGTTACCTGTGTGCCAGTGCTGCGATCATTACGCAATTGGCCCAGCTCAAGACCCTGACAGGCATCGGCACTTCACGGTTTGCCGAAGCCATGGTGGCGACGTTGCTGAGTAACGGCACTTACCGTAAGTGGGTGCAGCGCCTGCGCAAGCGCTTGAATGCGCAGATGGCCGCCACGTTGCAGGTACTGGAGGATGAAGAGTGGCAGGTATTTGCCGCACCCGCGGGCGGGATGTTCCTGTGGGCACGACCAGGCTTGGCCGACCCCTCGCGATTGCAAGCCTGCGCCCAGCGGCTGGGTGTGTTGCTGTCGCCCGGCGCATTGTTCAGCCCCACGGGTGAGCGCAGCGAATGGTTACGCATCAATGTGGCCTACGCGGCTGATCAACGCGCATTGACGCTGTTCCGAGCCATGGGCGCGGCAAGATCGACCTCGACCATTCTGAAAACGACGCGCATGTAGCTTTTTGCCATTATTCCGGCGCCAGCGGCTTGTGCTCAGTGCCTCGGGGTTGCGAATCTCGCTGCTTGTAAACCTGGCTTATGGCATTTGCCATTGCAAGAGGATCAAGTGCAATGATTTCGGGCGTGCAACGACGTTTCGCCAACCTCGGTATGGCAAAAAAACTCGGCTTGGGGTTTACCCTGGTACTGCTGCTGACGGCCTTGGTAGCGGCTATCGGTGTGTGGTCCCTGCAGACCATCGGCCAGCGCTTCGAAGGCCTTACGTCGATGTCCACGCTCAACAGCGACCTGCTCAAGGTGCGCTTGATCGAGCAGGACTATGCGTTGCACGCCGACCCCAAGGCCGTTGATGCCCTGCATGCCAGTGTCGATGCGCTGCTGGCCCAGGCCACGCGTCTCAAGGCTCGGTCTGCCAGCAACGAGCGAGTGATGGGTGACGTTGAGCAAGCCTTGGTCGCCTATCGCCAGGCATTCGATGAGTTCGTCGAGTTGACCCAGACCAAGGACCTCGCCCTGGAAATGGCCAGTTGGTCGGTGTCCAGCGTGGCCAATAACCTGGATGTGCTGCAAGCCGGGCTGGCGGACGACGGTGCCTATGGCCTCAAGGAAAGCCAAGGCAAGGAGGGCGCGGAGTTTATCGAGCAGGCGGGGCAGGTCAGCCAGGTGTCGCGTCTGATGTTGCAGGCCATGAACGAAGCGCGGGTGCGCCTGGATCAGAGCCGCAGGGCGGACGCAGACGACGCCGGGCAGGGCAAGATCGAGCAAGCCGACCAGGCCCTGGCTGAAGTCGAGAAACTCAAAACCACGGTCAAGGACCCCGGCTACCAGACCGTGCTCAATGAAGTCTCCGGGCATATCGCGTCGTTCAGTGACAAGCTCGGCGAATACACCGGGCTGTTGGCCCAGGAAAAAGTGGTCTACACCCAGTTGCATGACCGCGCCGAGCAAGTGGTGAATCGAGTCAACCAGGCGTACGCCGCCGAAGACCAGTCCATGCAAACGCAGTTGCAGCACAGCACGCTGCTGATCATCGGTTCATCTGCCCTGGCGCTGCTGGTGGGCTTGATCGCTGCATGGGTGATCACCCGCTTGATTGTTGCGCCGTTGCGGGCGGTGATCGCCGTGGCTCAGCAGATCGCCTCGGGTGACCTGAGTGGGCGCATGGAGATCAGCCGGCGTGATGAAATCGGCCAGCTGATGCAGGCGATGCAGCAGATGGGCAACAGCTTGAGCCAGATGGTCAGCGGGTTGCAGGCGGGGATCGAACAGCTCGCCAGCTCCGCGCATTCATTGTCCAGCGTCACCGAGCAAACCACTGCCGAAGTCAGCAACCAGAAGGACGAAACCGAGCAAGTCGCTACGGCGATGAACCAGATGACCGCCACGGTGCACGATGTGGCACGCAATGCCGAGCAGGCTGCCCAGGCCGCGCAGACCGCGGATGCCAAGGTCGATAGCGGCCAGCAGGTGGTGCGCATGAGTCTGCAGCGTATCGAGTTGCTGGCCACATCCAGCAACAGTGCCAGCGCCAGTATCGAAAGCCTCAGCGCGCAAATCCAGAATATAGGTACCGTCTTGAGCGTGATCCAGAGCGTGGCCGAACAGACCAACTTGCTGGCTTTGAACGCTGCGATTGAGGCGGCGCGTGCTGGTGAGCAGGGGCGTGGCTTTGCAGTGGTGGCCGATGAAGTGCGGGCATTGGCCAAGCGCACCCAGCAATCGACCGAGGAAATTGAACGGCTGGTCAGCACCTTGCGCAGTGCGGCGCAGTCCTCGGTGCAGCAGATCCAGCAGAGCGGCGAGTTGGTGAAACTGGCGGTCAGTGATGCGCTGGAAACCGAAGGGGCCTTGGGCAGCATTGCGGCGGCTGTTTCATTGATCCAGCAGATGAACCAACAGATCGCCGCCGCCGCCGAGGAGCAAAGCTCGGTGGCTGAAGAGATCAACCGCAGCGTCACCAGTATTCGGGCGAGTGCCGATCATTCGGCGTTGAGCATGCAAGGCAATGCCGCCTCGAGCATCCAGTTGGCGCAGTTGGGCGCGCAACTCAAGGGGATGGTGGGGCATTTCCGCCTTTGATCGCAGCGTAGGCGCTGCGATCTGAGGGCGAGGCGATCAGGCGTGGTTGGCGAGGAAGGACAGCAGCGCCTCGTTGACGAAGTCGGGGTTCTCGCGGCTTGAGATATGCCCAGCCTCGGGGATCAGGATCAGGTCGCAACCAATCTGGTCGGCCATTTCCTTGGATTCTGCAGGTGGCCGGGGTTTGTCCTGTTCGCCGCACATCACCAAGGTGGTGTCGGCGTCCAAGCCAGGTAATTGCTCCAGGATGTCTTCGCGGCTGAAGATCAGGCGGCCCAGCGGCACGATACTGTCCAACAAGCGTTCTCTGGGGAAGTCTTGCAGTGACTGGCGAAAATCCCGGTACAGCGCGGATTCGCGGTCGATGCCCGGGCGGAAGAAGATCGGTGCGATCACATCCAGCAACGGTTCCGGGATCGCCCCGGCGTCTTCAATCATCTTGAACAGGGAGAAATAGTACTGGCGCGTTGCTTCGGGTTCGGCCCCGAGGTAGGTGTCCATCAGCACTACGCTGTTGATGCGCTCGGGAGCCTGCAATGCCAGGCGTGCGCCCCACATGCCGCCGACCGAGAGGCCCACCAGGTTGGCTTGCTCGATGCTCAGGTGATCCAGCAACGCCAGGGCCTGGCGGGCGAGGTCATCCAGGGAATGGGTGGGTGCTGGCAACGGCCCGGACTCACCGTGGCCCCACAACTCGGGGACGATCACGCGGTATTGCTGCGACAGCGCTTCAATCTGCGGCGCCCACATGTCGCTGGCCCACAGGTAACTCGAACCCAGTAGCACGACAGGGCCGGCGCCCTGGTCGATATAGTGCAGCGGTTGTCCATCAATCACGGCGACAGGCATAACAGGCCTCTAATTTCACGGAGTGAGGGGCACTTTTTTACGCTAGTCGGGAGCGGGGGGATAGGTGCACATTGATGGCATGTGATGATTTCACTGTGGGAGCTGGCTTGCCTGCGATGAAGGCCTGCCAGCCGATGCTCACCTACCTGACACCCCACAATCCCACTGTGGGAGCGGGCTTGCTCGCGAAAGCGGTGTGTCAGTCAACATCAATGTTTGCTGGGCCGACGTCTTCGCAGGCAAGCCACCACCTTTGATCTTCGTTGCTATGAGCATTGCGTTCGCGTTGCCATCAATCGTAGATCGCTTTCTTCTTCCACTCGGCGTCGGCATCGACGACTTTCAAGCCCTCGGTCAGCTCGTTGACTTCGTCCTCGGCCGGCTTGCTGTTGGTCAGCACTGTGGAGTTGGCGCGCGCCAGTTGGGACTCCAGCAGTTGCAACTGGGCGCTGTAGAGCACCGGCTCCGGTTGTTTGCGCAGGTACTGCACGCCGCGCTCGAACGCCAGGCGTGCCTGGCCGGGTTGGCCTTGCAGCAGGGCGTGCTGGCCGAGGTTGTTGAAAAACTCGATATGCAGCAGCACCAGGATATGACGGATTTCCTTGATCCAGTGCTTGGCCTCGTTGGTCGGCAGGAAGCCATCCTGTGCGGCGCGGGTGACTTGGCCGTGCAGGGCTTCGAGCAGGAAGCGCACGTCCTTGGCCTTGGCTTCGGTCTGGATCGGGGCCGGTGGGTTGGGCACCGGAATCGATTCGCCTTGGGCGATCAGCGCATTCAGTTCGTTGATGCGGGCCTTGAGCGGTGTGCTGGACTTGTTGAGGTTCAACAGGCGCTGGTTGACGTTCAGTTCCAGGCGAGCCAGCAACAGCTTGAGCGCTGGGGTCATCAGTTGGCCGGGGAAGGTCTCGGTGATTTCACCGCAGCGACGCAGCCGATCGTTAAGCTCGATCTCGGTACGCTTCTTTTCCAGCTTGTTGTTTTCCACCACGTGGTTCATGTAGCCAATGGCGATCAGTATTACGATCCCGGCTATTACCAGCAGGGTGATCATGAGTGGTGTCACCGGTGTGACCTCTTTAATAGGGTGTGCTGTGGAGTGTAGTGACTGGGTCATCCGGCGGATAGGACCGATCGACCAGTTGCCCAGGTGATTTCTTCTATATAGGTAGGCGCTTCCTGAATGGATGCACATTGCCATCATTTGTCAGGGTGAACTATAGCGTCTTGTCGAACGCCAGAATATAGGCGCCAAGGCTCGGACGGTGCCAATGCCCGCGAAGGCCGTGAAACCATGGCGAAGTCATTGATTTAAATAAATTTATCCTTGGGGGTTGACGACCTTTCAATCCATCCATAGAATGCGCGCCACTTACAGCGTAAAGCACACAGCGAAACGCGGTAGGGAGTGAATGTTGTAGGTGTGTCCCCTTCGTCTAGTGGCCTAGGACACCGCCCTTTCACGGCGGTAACAGGGGTTCGAGTCCCCTAGGGGACGCCATATGCGGGAATAGCTCAGTTGGTAGAGCACGACCTTGCCAAGGTCGGGGTCGCGAGTTCGAGTCTCGTTTCCCGCTCCAATTTACAAGCAGTGTGGCCTTCGGGCGGCATTGAGTGAAACCAGGACCAAGTCTTCGGACAAGGCCTCTGGGCACTGGAACACACACCATGTGTTTCAGTAGCGTGTCCCCTTCGTCTAGTGGCCTAGGACACCGCCCTTTCACGGCGGTAACAGGGGTTCGAGTCCCCTAGGGGACGCCATTTGCGGGAATAGCTCAGTTGGTAGAGCACGACCTTGCCAAGGTCGGGGTCGCGAGTTCGAGTCTCGTTTCCCGCTCCATATTTAACGAAAACGCCGATCAGTGATGATCGGCGTTTTTGTTTGTGCGCAATTTACTTCGCCAGCGCACCACCCCGTTCAAAGCGTCGAAGGGATCTCTTGCCGTGGCATGAAAAAACGCGCAAACAGTTCGGACTGAGATTTGATATTCAGCTTGCTGTAGATGTTGCGGCGGTGGACCTTGATGGTTTCTGTCGACAGCGACAGCTTGCCGGCGATCTCTCTGTTGGAGAACCCACTGAGGAGTAACTTGAGCACGTCCTTTTCACGTGCCGTTACTTGTGTTTCCAACTGAGTAAGTGCCTCGGCCCATGGGGCCGGCTCGGCGAGGTTTTTCGTCGGGTCAGTTTCAAAAAACATGCGTTGATGCATCAATGCCGTCACCCACGGCTTGATCAGGTCCAATACTGTTATCTGCGCCTGGGTGAATCGCAGGTTGCTGCCAAACGACATGCACAGCGTTGTGCCAGCATCGAGCCGTACATTGTATTGCGCCTCATCGACCGAGATGTATTGCGCGAAATATTGTTGGTAGTACTCGGTTTCCCGGAAGTGTTCCGGCGCAATATCGAGCAGATGGAAGAACCCGCTCTGTGGGTTTTCTCGATCAGCGATATAAAACGGGTCCAGCAGATACAGGCCTTTCACATAGCGGTGAATAAAGGCGTCGATTTCTTCGCTGTCTGCTACTTCGGGCAGGCTGATCACGCGCACCGCGTGGTCGCCAAAAACCAGCACCACCCAATTGTCTATCTGCACATATTCATTCAATACGCGAATCAACGAACTCCAGAACTCCGGGCGATTGAGCTGCATGATCAGTTTTCCAACCGATCGGTGCCAAGCCAGGCTATGAAGGTCAAGCGACATGTTCTACCCCTTTAGGGTTAGGGCTTTGCAGGCCAGAGCTAAGTACTTGTAGGTATTTACTATTCGTTGATGCTCGGTATATTCACCCCGAGCTTACGATAGCCATGAAGGCGTGTCGTGTGGACAGGGATAGTCATATGAGTCGAGCACACTTGCGAGCTATTTTTTTAGCTTCGCTCCTGGGGGCTGCAACCAGCACGCCCGCAGCCGCCGCTGAATCTTCGGTGTATCTGTATAACTGGTTCGGGTTTCTTGAACCGCAGACGCCCAGGCAATTCCAGCAGGAGACCGGCATCAAGCTGCATATGGATGCTTTCGACAGCGCCGAAATCATGCAGAGCAAGGTCATGGCTGGGCGCACCGGCTATGACCTGGTCGTGGCCACCTCCAATGTATTACCCGGCTTGATCAAGGCTGGGGTGCTGCAGCCGCTGGATCGCGCGCAGTTGAGTAACCTTTCGCACATCGACCCTGACATCCTCTCCCTGCTGGCGGTCAATGACCCAGGCAATCGCTACGCCGTGCCCTATGTCTGGGGTACCACTGGCATTGGCTACGACGTGGATAAAGTCAAGGCGGCGCTGGGCGATGACGCCCCGGTGGATAGTTGGGACCTGATCTTCAAAGAAGAAAACATCAGCAAGCTCAAGTCTTGTGGCGTAGCCATGCTCGACTCCCCCAGCGAAATCATTTCGATCGCCTTGCACTACCTGGGGTTGCCCAGTAACAGTACCGATCCAGAGGATTACCAGAAGGCCCAGGCGCTGCTGTTGAAAATCCGTCCCTATGTGCTCTATTTCGACTCGTCCAGAATCGACGCCGACCTGGCGGACGGCAATATCTGTGCAGTCGTCGGCTGGGCCAATGGTGCGCTGGCCGCTCAGGCGATTAATGAAAAGTCCAACAGCGGCCGCAAGATTGCCTACAGCCTGCCGCGCGAAGGCGCCTTGGTCTGGTCTGAAAACTGGGTGTTGCTCAAGGATGCTCGCCACCCAAAGGCCGCTCTGGCGTTCATCAACTACATGCTGCAGCCGCAGGTGATAGCCAAGACGTCCAACTACATGCTCTATCCCAACGCCAACAAAGATGCCACTGAGTTCGTCGAGCAAAAGTTGCGGGATAACCCTTGGATTTATCCCGATAAAAAGACCATGGCCACACTGGTTCCGCTTGAGCCCTTGCCGCTGAAGGCGGAGCGCATTCGCACACGGGTCTGGACCAAGGTCAAAAGCGGTACGTGACGGGGTCGGGGAGGGAGACAGCATGCGCCAGGGTCGTGATCAGCGTTATTTAGAGTCGGACGACTACAAGGCCTACAAAGAGATTGAAGAACAGATCGGCCTCTGTACGCCAGAGCAAGCCTGGGCCATGTATTACGTTTCGACGGGCATGGTGCGTGAAAACATTACCCTGGCCGTGATGGAGCACATTGGCCGGGGCAATCGTGCCCTGTTGCTTGAGTTTCCAGACCTGGTGCGAATCGCAGGGCGTGACGCTGAGCCGGGGGAGATCGCCTCCAACTGGCCTCTGCTGCGAAGGCGTCGTCGGTAAGTCTACTCTGCGTATCTCTGGAGGGGCGAGGTGCAGGCGGTTGTAGGTTATTATTGTGAGGCTTGTAGGGAAAGTCTGTGTTTTTTGTGGGGGCGATACCTTTTCGCCCTGTGCTCTCTACTCTGGCCACCCATTCTCCTTGTCCACTTCAGAGAACTGACCGGATGCTTCAACTCGATTTCTATTCAACCCTCGTTGCCGCTTCACTGGTGCTATTGCTGGGGCGCGGGCTTGTGGCTCGCATCGGCTTCTTACGTACCTACAACATTCCGGAACCAGTAGCCGGTGGCCTGTTGGTCGCCATGCTGCTCCTGGCGTTGCGCGCGTTTGCCGATATCGAAGTACGCTTCGATCCTTCATTGCAAACCCCGTTGATGCTGGCGTTCTTTGCCACTATCGGTTTGAACGCCGATTTTGCCAGCCTGAAGAAAGGCGGGCGGATCCTGGCGGTGTTTCTGCTGGTGGTAACGGGCTTGCTGGTGGTGCAAAACGCCATGGGTATCGCGCTGGCCTCGGCGCTCGGGCTTGACCCATTGATGGGCCTGCTTGCGGGCTCGGTGACCTTGTCCGGTGGGCATGGCACCGGTGCGGCTTGGGGCGCGGTGTTCAGTGAGCAGTATGGCGTGGCGTCTGCGTCTGAATTAGCGATTGCCTCGGCGACCTTTGGCCTGGTGCTCGGTGGACTGATCGGCGGGCCCGTGGCGCGTTTTCTGATCAAGCGGGTCGAGGTTCCAGGTATTGGGCAACCGCAATCGAGCCTGGCCAAGGGGTTCGAGCAACCGAACGAAGAGCGCCTGATCACCGCGTTTTCGTTTATCGAGACCCTGGCGCTGGTGGCGATCAGCCTGCAGGGCGGCAACTTGTTGAATGCCGCCATCCAAGGCACCGCTTTCGAACTGCCGACGTTCGTGTGCGTATTGTTCGTCGGTGTGGTGCTGCGCAATGGGCTGTCGATGCTCGGCTGGCATCAGGTGTTCGAACGCGAAGTCTCGGTGCTGGGCAATGTCAGTTTGTCGTTGTTCCTGGCGATGGCGCTGATGTCACTCAAGCTCTGGGACTTGGCGGCACTGGCTTTGCCCATTGTCGTTCTGCTGGCCGCACAGGCATTGCTGATGGCGCTGTTCGCGATTTTCGTGACGTTCCGGGTGATGGGCCGCAACTACGATGCGGCGGTGCTGGCGGCAGGCCATTGCGGCTTCGGGCTAGGCGCCACGCCTACGGCGATTGCCAATATGCAGGCGGTGACGCAGCGCTTCGGGCCTTCGCAGATCGCGTTTCTGGTGGTGCCGATGGTGGGCGCGTTCTTCATCGATATCGCTAACGCGGTGGTGATCAAGTTGTACCTGGCGCTGCCATTTCTAGGGGCCGCAGGGTAAGTTTTTCAGCGCCTGCCCATGGCGTTCATCGCCCGGGCCAGGCGCTGAGTGGCTTGCTGGATTTCGTCCCGGTCGAGGGAGGCAAAGCCCAGGCGCAGCGCGTTTACCGGTTGGTCGTTGGGGGAAAACTGACGACCACTGCGCACCACAACGCCGTGGTCCAGTGCAGTGCTTGCCAACTTATCGACGTCTATTTCTTCCTCGAAACGTACCCATAGCGCCAAACCACCCTCGGGCTCGCGCACTTGTATGCGAGCACCAAACGCCTGATCCAGGCAATCCTGCAATACCGTACGGCGCGCCCGATATTCTTTCGACACGCGGCGCAAATGCTTCTTCAACTCCCCCTCATTGATCAGGTCTGCCAGCATGGCTTGAGCGACCGCGTCGGTATCGCCCAGCATCAGCGCGGCATTGCGTTGCAGGGCTTCAATCACAGAGGTGGGCGCCACGATATAGCTGCAGCGGAACGTCGAGCCCAGCACCTTGGACAACGAGCCGATGTAGAGCACATGGCGTTGGGCGCGGTCACTGGCCAGCGGCAGGTAAGGGCGGCCACTGAAATGGTATTCGTGGTCGTAGTCCTCTTCGATAATGCAGAAGTCATGCAGCGCGGCCAACGTCAGCAAGTGCTGCCGGCGTGCAGCGTGCAAGCTCACAGTGGTGGGGAATTGGTGATGAGGCGTGAGGTAAATCATGCGCACCTTGTGCTCACGGCATAAGCGCTCGATCTGGTCGGTGCGGCAACCTTCATCATCGATGTCGACCGTGACCAACTTCGCCCCGAGCTTGCGGAAAATTTCCCATGCCGGTGGGTAGCTCAGACGTTCCACCAGGACCACGTCGCCGGGCTTGAGCAGCAGGCTGGCGCTCAGGAACAGGGACATCTGGGTGCCCTGGGTCAGGCAGATATTTTCGGCAGTGACCGTCAGCCCACGGTTGTTGCGCAGCATCTCGGCCAGGGCGCAGCGCAAATGATAGCCGGTGCCTTCGCTGCCGTAGCGCACGGTATTGGAGGCAAAGCTGTTGCGCAGTGCATGGCGATAGTAACGGTGCAGAACTGCCTGGGGCAGCAGGCGGTGGTCGCTGGTGCCGTTGTCGAAAAACAGCGCATCGCGCCGATGCTGTAGAGCGACCACTTGGGCGTTATGGGTGAAATAGGGTACCAGCGGTTGCTCCAGTAACGGCGGCGCGAATGACGGTTGCGTAACGCTGGGCAGGTGTTTGAGTGTCAGCTTTACATTGACGAAGGTGCCACGGCGCGGCTCGCTGGTCAGCCAGCCCTTGGTCATGGCTTCTTCGTAGGCCAGGATCACCGTCTTGCGGTTGACGTCGAGCAAGTGTGCCATTTCCCGCGTGCCCGGCAGTAACGTCCCGGGCGGCAGGCGGCCTTCGAGGATGGCATTGACCAAGCCTTCGGCGATCTTGCGGTAAGTCGCCTGGCTTGCACCTTCTTCAAGCCGGAGCAGTGGACGCCATTTACGCATCTGGACCATCTGAAGTATCCAAATCTGGAGGTTTTAATGGGCCTAGTCTAGCGCAACAATCAAGCCTTACTTATCCCGAGGTCTTTATGAATAAACGTCATGTCATCGAACTGTCGCCCTCGGGGAAAAGCTTTGAAGCGGGCGATGAACTCTTGCTCGACGCCATGCTCGCCAGTGGCCTGGCCGTGCCGTTCTCCTGCCGCCGTGGCGCCTGCGGTTCGTGCAAGGTGGTGGTCGCCGAAGGTGCGTACCGGGCCAAACGCCTGGCGCCGGGTGCGCCGCAGCCTTCTTATCCTTTGGCAGCCAATGAGATGTTGTTATGCCAGAGCCACGCCTGTGGCGACATGCGCCTGCATATTCCCGGCTGGTCGCTGGATACGCCCGCGCTGGTAGTGGCGGCGCAGGTTCACAGCAAGCGTGCGCTGGGCCCCGATGTGATCGAGTTGGTATTGATGCCCGAAACCCCAGTGGCGGTGCGGGCTGGCCAATACCTCAAGTTCCACCTGGCGGACGGTGACGCGCGCTGCTTCTCGATTGCCAACCTGCCCGATGAGGACGATGGGCGCTTGGTCTTCCAGATTCGCCGGGTGAGTGGCGGGTATTTTTCCGAGGGTATCCTGGGGGGTCTCGCCGAGGGTGAGCGTCTGCACGTGGAAGGGCCGTTTGGTGCCTGTACCTGGCAGGACGATGTGGCGGCGCCCGTGGTGCTATTCGCTACGGGTACTGGTTACGCGGGCATCAAGCCTATCTTGCTGACCGCGCTCAAGCGCGATGTCGACGTGACGTTGTATTGGGGCGGCGCGCAATCGGCGGACTTTTATGACAGCGCTTTCCTCGACCACCTGATGCTTGAGCATCCCCGTTTTCGCTGGCATCCCGTGCGGTCCTCCGAGGGCAGGGTTCAGGAGGTTGCAATGAGTCATGGGCATCAGTGGAAACAGGCCCAGGTCTATGCGTGCGGCAACGGTGCAATGCTCGGCCAGGTACGCATCCACTGCCTTGAAGCGGGGTTGCCCAGCCACCGGTTTATCGCGGAGGCGTTTGTCGCCAGTGGTCGGTCGAGTGCTGGAGCAGCCTCCCTATCGTTTGACCCGGTGTGGGAGAAAGTCGGCCCGCGTTATTCCTTGGACGGCATGCTGGCGGCGCGGGAAAAATCCATACGTGCCCTGGCGGCGATTGCCAGCCAGTTGAAAGTCGGCATGACCACCGGCGAGGCCCTTGAGATGGCCGCGAGGCAACTGCAGGCCATGGGCGCTTCGCACACTTGGCATCCGACCTACATTCGTTTTGGCGCCGACACTGTGCGCCCACCGCGCGAGGGTATTGATCGTCAGCGCAGGCTGCGCGCTAATGACATTGCCGTGGTCGATCTTGGCCCGGTGTGGGATGGCTACGAAGGCGACTATGGCGATACGTTTGTGTTTGGCGATGGGCCGTTGCACCAGGCCTGTACGACGGCCTTGCATGAAGTCTTCGATGAAACACGCCAGGCGTGGCTGCGTGGTCTGACCGGGCGTGAGCTCTACGACTTCGCCGAGCAGAGCGCTGCGTCAAAGGGCTGGAGGCTGGCGCGCAACCTGGCGGGGCACCGCCTTGCGGATTTTCCCCATGCATTGTTCGAAAGCAAGGAGTTGGCTGACCTGGAGATCCCACCGAGTGAAATGGCCTGGGTATTGGAGATCCAGCTGTGCCATCCCACTGAGCCGGTGGGGGGGTTCTTTGAAGACATGCTGATGTTGCAAGGCTGAAGAGCTGTCATTGTTGCCGAGTCGTGTTTGACGCGATGGCCCTGCAAAGCGAGATCTCACCCACACCGCCGATCCCCTGTGGGAGCTGTCGAGCTTTAGCGAGGCTGCGAAAGCGGTGGTTCAGGCGCTGAAGAGGGTGCCTGTGCCGCTGCCTTCGCAGCCTCGCTTGGGTACCAGATGGGTCAGAGCTTCGGCAACTGCCCGACGCGGCCCATCATTTCAGTGACGATCTGCAGGTCCAGCAGGAACTGGTCGACGGTCTTGAATTCGCTGTCGGTGTGCCCGGTGTACTTCTCTTCCGGGCGGGCCAGGCCGAATTGCACGCCGTTGGGCAGGTCGTGCACCGAGGTTGCGCCGGCCGAGGTGCCGAATTTGTGCGCCATGCCCAGGTTTTCAGTGGCCACTGCCAGCAAGGCTTTTACCCATTCGCCTTCAGGGTTGCGGTACATCGGCGTGTCCAGCGAGTAAGTGAAGCTCACGTTGACCTTGGCGTTCTTGTCCCAGGCGTTCAGCTTCTGCTCGATTTGCGCCTTGAGCGCCTCCGGGGTTTTACCTTTCGGTGCGCGCAGGTTCACGGCCAGTTTGAAGGCTTTGTCATCCTGCCCCACAAACGTCAGCGAGGTGGTCAACGGCCCCATGAAATCATCCGCGTAGCCCACACCCAATTTGCCGCCCAGGTAATCCAGGCCCCAGTTGTCGGCGGCATAGCGCGCGGCATCGGTGATGTGGTTGTGCTGGAGGGCGACCTTGCCGTCGAGGCTGTGGATCAGGTCCAGCATGCGCGCCACCGGGTTGACCCCGGTTTCAGGCTCGGAAGAGTGAGCGGATACGCCGGTAACCGTGAGTTTGACATCCTTGCCATCGACCTTGGCCGTCACTTGGAAGTCGCCACCGTTGCGCTTGGCATAGTCGGCACCGGCCTGTTGCAGGCTGGCGGCCAGTTCGGCGGGGGTGTCGCTGACCAGCGTGGCCACCGAGGCCGATGGAATCTGGTTGTTCGCCTTGCCGCCGGTCATCGCGATGATTTCTGCGCCTTTGCCTTCGCCCTTGCGCACCGGGAAGGTGGCCATCACGGTACCCGAGCCTTTTTCGGCGATCACCACCGGGTAACCGCCATCCAGCGCCAGGTTGTATTGCGGCACGGGGTTGCGTTCGAAGTAGTAAGGAATGGCATCACCGGCGGTTTCTTCAGTGGTGTCTACCAGCAGTTTGAACGTGCGCGCCAGTGGCAGTTTTTCTTCCTTGATCACTTTCATGGCGTACATCGCCACCACGATGCCGTTCTTGTCATCCTCGGTACCGCGGCCATACATGCGGTCGCCAATCAGCGTGACCTTGAACGGGTCGAGTTTGGTACCGTCTTGCAGCACCCAGTTTTCCGGGGTAACGGGCACCACATCGGCATGGGCGTGCACACCCACGACTTCATCACCGCTGCCTTCCAGGGAAATTTCGTACACGCGGTTGTCGACGTTACGGAAGTTCAGGTTGAAGGACTTGGCCAGGGCCTCGATCTTTGCGGCAATCTTGAGGAATTCCGGGTTTTTGTACTGTGGCAGACCGTCTACGTTGAACGTCGGGATTTCCACCAGTTCACGCAAGGTTTCGAGCGCGGCTTTGCCATATTTAACGCGGGTGTAAATGCCCAGCAGGCGATTGATCTCGTTCTGTTGCTCGGCGCTCAGGGGTTTGTTGCCCACAAACGCGCTGATAGCCGGGCCGGTGTCGGCCGCTTTGCCCAGCTCGCCCTGGGCCAGAGTGCCGAGGAAACCGCGGAAATCGGTAACCGAGGTCTCGTTGAACTGCTTCAGGATTGCCGTGCTCTGGTCCGCGCTGATGTTGGCGAATGCGGGCGTGGCGACGGCCGAAAGGCTGGCGGCGAACAGGGTGGCAACCGCCAATTGCTTAAGTGGAAAGTGCATGGTTGAAGGCATTCCTTTGCAGGTAGTGAGTAGGAGATTTCTGACGGAAGAGACAGAAACATTTCCACACACTACCATTACTCAGGTGCCCAAGGTCAATGCTGGCCAGGGTGGGGCGCGGGATACTCTTGCGTCACGCTCAAGGCTCTAGCGTAAGGCCCATCCCACAGTTGTTCATGCAACTGGCCTACACGCCTGGCCATCGCCTCACTGCGCATCACCACCTCCAGATTGCGCGAATTATCCAGGTAGCCGCCCAACCAATTGCTGGTGCCGACCCACGCCACTTGCCCGTCGATCTCCATGGTTTTGCTGTGTATCACCCGCGCATAAGGGATAAAGCCTTGCTTGGCTTCGGGCAGGGTGACGATCTTGATCTCAATATTGGGCAGCACCGCCAGGCTCTTGAGATAGGGCAGTTCCAGCGGGTCGGTATTCCAGTTGGACACCATCAGTTTGATCGACACGCCACGGGCTGCGGCGGCGCGCACGGCGTTGTCGATCACCGCGTAGTACGGTCGGGTTCGATCCGGTCCGTAGGACAGCGGCGCGTAGTCGAGCAATTGCACGCGCACCTCTTTTTGGGCTTCGCCCAGCAGGCGCGGCAGTTCCAGCTGTGAGTCGCCCACGCCGGGCGGGTTGTAGCGTTGCGGGCTGGCCACCAGGTAGTTGCCGGTACGTGCGGGTGCCGGGCCGCTGGCGGGTAGCGGCACCGCTTGTTTACCCTCCAGCGCTGCCTGGGCTTGCCAGTCTTGCTCGAAGATCGCCTGCACCTGGCCCACCACCGTTTCGTCAGTGATCCGCAGCCCGGTTTCGTGGATATGTTCCAAGGCGCGCCAGTCGAAATTCTGACTGCCGACAAACGCCTGCTTGCCATCCACCAGCAGGTACTTGGCGTGGATGATGCCGCCGCTCAGTTGCCCGTAGGGCAGCACGCGCAAGGTCAGGTTGGGAATGGCGCGCAAGCGTTCCAGGGTGGCGGCATCCGACAGCTTGATGCCTTTTTCTTCGAGCAGGAAACGAATCTTCACGCCGCGTTTGCCGGCGGCTTCCAGGTGTTCAAGCACGCTGTTCATCACCGAGCCAGGGTGGTCCGCGGCGTAGAACTGGCCGATATCAATGTGGCTTTTGGCGCCGTCGAACAGCTCGATCCATACCGGGCCGGGCTGGCGCAAATCGTCGGTGCCCAGGGCGGTGTCCACAGGCACGGTATGCACCAATTCAAAACCTGGAATGGAAAAGTCCGCCTGGGCCAGCGGACTGAGGAGCAAGCCGGTCAGGCCGGCAATACGCAACTTTATCGAAAGGGACATAAGCGTCTCATCGCACCAAAGGTAAAGGCGAGCGCCCAAGGCGCCCGCCCTGCAGGTCAGGCTGTGCGGCTGTGCAGCGGGGTGGGCACGCGATGAGTCACTTCATCCTGTGCACGGGCGCCGGTGGCGGCGCGGATCAACAGGATCTTCAACTGGTCGTTGATGCGCTCCAGGCTGTCCTGGAAGAAGTTGTGGAACACCACGCAAAAAAGCGCGATGGCGATACCTAATCCCGTGGCAAACAAGGCCGTCCCGATACCACCGGAAATCTGCCCTGGGTCCGATACGCCCGCGGTGGCCAGCGCCTTGAAGGTGTCGATGATGCCGAGAATGGTGCCCAGCAGGCCCAGCAGTGGGGCGGCGGTGGTGATGGTCTCGATGATCCACAGGCTGCGGGCCAGTGGGGCGCGGGTCTTCAGGTATTGGGTATCGATTTCGTCGTCCAGGTCCTTGCGCGAACCGTGGGTCGCCTTCTGGGCCAGCACCGGCAAGATCATGTTCAGCGGCAGGCTGTCGCGACGGGTCAGGTTGTCCGGCAGGTCACGCTCGCCGTGCACATTGGCGCCCAGGGCGTCGATCAATGCGCGTGCCTGGCGGCGTACGTAGGCGAAGTAGATACCGCGTTCGATGGCGATGAAGATCGCAATGGCCATCGCCGCATACATCACATAGAAAGTGACGTCGTGGAGCAGGTTCATATCCATGATGGTGTTCCTCTTGGGGTGAGTCTTAGAAATTCGCTTCCAGCGAAACCGTGACGGTACGGTCCAGGCCGACGATGTACGCGGGGTCGCCATCGCGGAAACCGCTGTAGCTGGCCGCGTTGGTCTTGGTGGTGTACACGCCGTCCAGGTATTTCTTGTCGAACAGGTTGTCGACGTTCAGGCGCAGGGTCGCGTCCTTGACCACTTTCTTGTCCACCGGCAGGTAAATACCGGCGCCGAGGTTGAACACGGTGCGACCGGAAATCGCCTCGTCGTTGGTCAGGTCGCCGTAGAGCTTGCTGGTGTACTTGCCACCGAAGGTGCCGTAGAAGCGCCCATCGTCATACCCGATGTTGGCCGCCAGCATGTTCTTGGGCACGTTGGCGAACTGCTTGCCACTGGTGGGCAGCACGATGGGTTTGCCGGCGTTGTAGACGGTCAGGTCATCCTGCTGCTCGGCCTTGGTGTAGGTGTAGGAGGTGTAGTAATTGAAGTGGTGGGGCAACTGGCCGCTCCACTCCAGCTCCAGGCCTTTGTTGACCACGGAGCCGGCGTTGATGTCGGCAAAGTCACCGTTGATGTCCCGGGACGAAACCTGGCGGTTCTTGAAGTCCATGTAGAACAGGGTGGCGGCCAGGTTCATGTCGTCGCCGCTGTAGCGCCAGCCCAGTTCATGGTTCCAACTGGTTTCCGGTTCGGCTTCGATCGAGCCGGCGCCTTTGTCGTAGAGCACGTAGTTCTGCGGTACCCGCATGTTGCGCGACAGGCTGTAGAACAACTGGTCACGCTCGTCCAGCTGGTATTTCAGGCCGGCGTTGGGCAGCAGTTTGTTGTAGGTCTGGTTACGTTTTTCCGGGCGTTCGTTGAGGCTGCCGTGGTTGGTGCCTTCACGCTCGACGTTCATGTAGGCCAGGCCTGCGATGAGGGTCCAGTCCGGGTTGAGGTACCAGGTGTCCTGGGCCCAGACCTTTTGCGCTGGCGTCACGGTGAAACGGTCGCGACCCTGCACGGTGTTGCCGTTGGCATCGACGATGGCGCTGTTGGAATCTGGCCAGGTATCCACTGGCTTGCCGTTGCTCTTGAGCGGAATGAACGGCTGGGTCTGGCTCTGGCGTGCGCGCTCGTACCAGTAACCGAATTGCAGGCTGTGGTCGCCAAGGTCCCAGGTCAGCTTGGTGGTGATACCCGGACGCCAGGTTTGCGTGCGTGAAGGGCGGTAGTACACGCCGCTGTTGGGTGTGCCGTCGGCGTTGTATTGGGCGGCCGTGGGCAGGTTGCCGAGGTCGAACACACCGCCCTGGTTGGAGCCACGGTTGAGGGCATAGCTGGATGAACCGACGCCGCTGCCATTGCCCCAGTAGTAATACGGGATCACCGACAGTGCGAGGTTATCGGCCAGTTTGAACTGGGTGTTGAGCACGGCGGTGAACGTCTGGAACGGGTTCTGCGCCAGGGCGTAATAGCTGTTGTACTTGCCGTTGCTGCCCACGCTGGGTGTTGCCGGATAAGGGTCGTACCTGCGGCCATATTGCTGGAACTGCGCCTTGGTCAACTGGCTGTAACTGTTGTTGTCCTGCTCGTGGTACTTGAGGATCAGGTTGGCGGTGTTGCCATTGCCAGCGTCGAAAAAGCTGTTCCACTCCACCTTGTCCGCGCGTACCGCGCCCGAACCGCGCCACATCTCACCTTCGGTATGGGACACCGACAGCCAGTTGCTCAGGCCGTTGATTTCGCCGGTATTGAGGCGGGCAAAGGTCTTGCGCGTGGCATTGCTGCCGACGACCTGTTTGACGAAGGCGCCGGTTTCCTTGGTCGGGCGAATGGTCACGATGCCAATGTTGCCGCCGCTGGAACCAATGTGCGGGCCGTCGGATTCCGAAGCGCCCTGGGTGACGAAGATCTGGTCAATGTTTTCCGGGTCGCCCAGCAGGTTGGAATACAGCGCGTAGTTGCCGGAGTCGTTGATCGGCATGCCGTCCACCGACATGCCCACCTGGTCGGAGTTCATGCCGCGCATGGTGAAGCGAAAGCCCGACAGGCCGGTGTTGTCTTCACTGGAGATGTTCAAGCCTGGGGTGTACTTGAGTTTGTCGATGGCATTGCCGGTGGCCGCCTGTTTATCCAGTGCTTCCTTGGTCACTGTGGAGCGGCCCTTGATGCTTTCCTCCGGCACCATGTAACCGCCCCCGGCGGTCGCCTTGCCTTGTACCCCAATGGTGCCGACATCACTGTCGCTGGTCTCTGCCATGACCAGTCCCTGGCTCATGCTGGTCGCGGCCACAAGTGCCAGATGAATACGGGTGAACTTCATCACTGTCGTCCTGGTGTCGGGTGCTTATTGCACGCTGTAGTTGAAGGTGGCGGTGAAGCGCTGCTCATTGCGCCCCCCGAAGGCTTGCTCGGGGAACGGTTTGACTTGCTTGATGCGACGCAAGCTGTTGGTGGCTGCCCGGTTGAGCAACATGCTCGAGGCCTGGGTTTGTAAACCTGAGTCGAGGACGCGGCCCCGACGGTCTACCAACAGCCACACCACCACCTCGCCGCTCGGGCGTTCGAGGGACGCCTGGCGCCCGGTGGGGTACTGCTTGTAGGTGTCCAGTTCGTTGCGCAAGCCTTTGAGATAACCGCTTTCCAGGGCCTGGCCGTCGACCTTCGGTGGCGCCGGTGGGGCAGGCGTCGGTGCCGCTTGGGTGACGGCGGCCGGGGCTGGCTTGGCGGCCACCGGTGGCGGCGTCGGCACGGGCTTGGCGACCACGGGCGCAGGCTTGGGCACAGGTTTTGGCTTTGGCTTGGGTTCGGGTTTTGGCAGCGGCTTGGGCGGTGGCGGCGGGGGCGCCGGCTCGGCCTCTTCCTCTTCAATCACCGGCGGTGGCGGTTCTTGCTCCACCACCGGTTCCGGTATGACTTCCGGTTCCGGCTCAACCAAGGCCAATTCGACCGCCGACTCGTCATACACCGGCTCGACCTTCAACGTCTGGGACTGGATACCCAGTGCAATCAGCACCAGGGCGATCAGGGCCGGAACACTGCCCAGCAGCTGACGCGCACGAAACAGAACGTACATGATCAGGACTTACGCGTGGCGATGGACACGGAGGTGAAGCCACCCAGGCGCAGGGTGTCCATCACTTCCACCAGGCGCGAAACCTCCACGCCTTTGTCGCTGTTGACGATGATCGTCGACTTGGTATCGGGCTTTTCGGCCGCCTTCAGCGCCGGCACCAGGGCCTCCACCGTCAGGTCCTTGCCGTCCAGTTGCAACTGGCCTTCCAGGCCCAGGGTGAGGATGAATTTGTTTTGCGGCTTGAGCTGCTGCGAACTGCTGGCGCTGGGCAATTGGGTCTTCATGCCGAGCGCGGGAATCACGTTCAGGCTCACCAGTACGAAAAACACCAGCAGGAACATCATCACGTCGATCATCGGGATCAGCTCGATGTGCGCCTTGCGTTTCTTGGGTTCGTCCCAGGTTCTCATTCCGTTACCCCGTCATTGAATTAGGGGCAAAACGCTAACAGCCAAAAATGACCGATTGGTTAACTTTAATTGACCGTTTAGAGGCTCTAGGACGCGTCTTTCAGAAAACTTACCGGTCAGTTTTCGGGCGTAATGAAACTGACACTCGGGGCATCCATGCTTGAGAAATTTATCTTGAGAGCCGGCTCCCATGCCCACTGCACTGCCTCAATTGACGACCCCGCGACTGCTGTTGCGCGCCCTGCAAATGCATCAGGCGCAGGTGCTTTTCACGCTTGCCAACGGGCCGAAAATTGCCGACAACACGGCGAACATTCCATCGCCCTACACCCTGGAAACCGCCCAGGATTTTATTGTCGGGGCCGCCGACAAGTACCGCACTGGTGAACTGCTGAACCTGGGGATGCATGTGCGCAGCACTGACGAATTGGTCGGCATGGTCAGCCTGCGCATCAACGCTCGCCATCACTATGGGCACTTGGGTGGCTGGGTGGCGGCGCACTGCCGTAACCAGGGATATGCGGCTGAAGCGGCGAGCGCGGTGATGGATTTCGGGTTCGAGGCGCTAGGGTTGCAGCGCGTGGGCAGCCAGTGTTTCGCGCGCAACAAGGAATCGGCGCGGGTCATGGAAAAGATCGGCCTGCGTTATGAAGGCTGCATGCGCCAGGCGTTTTTAAAGAACGGCGTGTATGAGGACTTGCTCGGGTTTGCCACCGTGCGCGACGACTGGGAGCACTGTTTGTGAGCGGCGAAGTGGACCACGGCCGGCGCCGGGTCCTTGGCGGGCTGGCGGTCGCTACCGCTTTTTCGATTCTCAGCCCGTTTGCGCGCAGTGCCGGGGTGGATTATCCGTTCACCCTTGGCGTGGCTTCCGGCGACCCGCTGCCAGATGGCTTTGTGATCTGGACGCGCCTGGCGCCGTTGTTCAACGCCGCGGATGGCCGTGGCGGCCTGAGTCGCTCGGTGCCGCTGCGTTGGCGGGTGGCCAGCGATGCGGCGATGACGCGCATTGTGAAGCAGGGCGAAGTACTGGCGACGCCGCGTTTCGCTCACGCAGTGCATGTCGAAGTGGCGGGGCTGGCGGCGGATCGGCCGTATTGGTACCAGTTTGAAGGGCTCGGTGCGCAGAGCCCGGTGGGCCAGTCGCGCACGATGCCGCCGCTGCAGGCCATGGCCTCGGCCCGGCTGGGGTTTGTGTCCTGCTCGCACTGGGAGCGCGGTTACTTCAGCGCCTACCGACACCTTGCCGCCGAGCAGCCGGACCTGGTGTTTTTCCTCGGTGATTATATTTACGACAGTTCCTATGCTGCGGATTCGGGCAAGGTGTTTCGTTCTCACGGCAGCGGCAATGCGCAAAGCCTGAGTGATTACCGCAACCGCTACGCACTGTACAAGACTGATCCAGACCTGCAGGCCCTGCACGCCGCGGCTCCCAGCGTCGTAACCTGGGACGATCACGAAGTACAGAATGACTACGCCAACCGCTGGTCCCAGGACCCGAAGGTGGCGGTGGCGCAGTTTCTCAAGCAACGGGCCGCGGCGTACCAGGCGTTTTACGAACACATGCCCCTGCGTGCCAGCAGCGTGCCGAAGGGGCCGGACATGCGCATCTACCGGCGCCTGGACTATGGGCGGCTCGCGCGTTTTCATGTGCTCGACGGTCGCCAGTACCGTTCCGAGCAACCCTGCATCGCGGCCAATGGCAGCCACCAAGGGCATATTGTCACCACCCCTTGCAGCGACCTGCGTGACCCTGGCCGCACGTTGCTCGGCTGGCAGCAAGAGTCTTGGCTGGACCAGGGGTTTGCCCAGTCCAGTGCGCAGTGGAATGTCATCGCCCAGGATTTGCTGGTGGCGCCGCTGATGCAACGTGACTTGACCAACCATAAGCTTGGCCGCTGGACCGATGGTTGGGATGGCTACATGGCGAACCGCTCACGGATGCTGGCGTCGATCGTGCGCAATCGCGTGAAGAACCCGGTGTTCTGGGGAGGGGATATTCATTCGTTCTGGGCCACCGACCTGCATCTCGACGCCGACAGGCCAGACTCGGCGGTGGTCGCCACCGAGTTCGTCGGCTCGTCGGTCACCTCAGATGGCCCTCCCTACGACGCGTTCATGAAGATCATGCCGCTCAACCCCCATGTGAAGTTTTTCGACAGTCGCCAGCGTGGGTATGTGTCGGTGGAGTTGGCGGCCAACACCATGTTGACGAATTTTCGGGCGATCAGTGATCCGCGTGACCCGGCGGCGACGGTGTCGACGTTGAAGTCGTTCATCAATGAATCGGGCCAGCCGAGCGTGGCCCTGTAGGAGCGCGCTTGCTCGCGAAAACGAAAGGGCGCCGATGGGAATCAGGTATCCCGCCTTATCGTTAACGGTCTTCGCGAGCAAGCTCGCTCCTACAGTGTCAGGGTATCAGCGAGGCTGTAGCGCACCGAGAGCGCGCCTTTTTTCTCCGACAACGCCAGGATCGTTACCTGGCCCAGTTCGCTCAACGCTTGAACATGCGTACCGCCACAGGCGTACGCCGGTAATTCGCCGAAGCCGACTTCGCGGGTGCCGTCTTCCAGCGTCATATGGCGGGAATAGTCGGCGGCGATCCATGTGTTGACCCACTGCTGGAGCGCCTGCGCATCCATGTCTTGCGCGGTCTCGCCACGGATAAAAGTGATCTTGCCTTCGCCGGGCCAATGGTGGGCCTTGATCGGCATCCAGCCCAGGCGTTCGCCGGCATTGCCAATCAAGTGCCCCGCCGAATGCAGACGCGTATGCAAGGCGCGCCGCTGTGCGTCGACTCGTGCAACGACGAGGCCGGGCTCCAGAGGTCGGTCGACGTAGTGCACCACCTGTTCGGCTTCCTGCATGACTCGCAGCACCTGGCTGTCGCCGAGCCAGCCGGTGTCGGACGGCTGGCCTCCGCCTTGGGGATGGAAAATGGTCGACTGCACAATCACGGCGAATTGCTCTTCGTACGGGGTGCAACTGAGCACTTCCAGCTCGGCCGTCAGGTGGTCGTGGGTAAAAAACAGGCGCTCGGTCATCATCTACATCCGCATCAGGGTTCTGTGGGCAGTATAAATAGTGCGCAGATGGGTGATAATCCGCTCAATTATCAATGGACCTGTGCGTCATGAGCATCAATCTTCCTTTGCCGCTATTGGGTGAAATGGCGATTTTCGTCAAGGTCGTGGAAACCGGCAGCTTCTCCGAAGCGGCGCGGCAACTCAGCGTTTCACCTTCGGCGGTGAGCCGCAGCATCTCGCGCCTGGAACAAGCCCTGGCCACGCGCCTGCTGCAACGTACCACGCGCAAGCTGCGCCTGAGCGAGGGCGGCGAGGAGGTGTTCAAGCGTTGCCAGGAGATGGTCAATGCGGCGCGCTCGGTGATGGAAATCAGTGGGCAATTTACCCATGAAGCCGAGGGGCTGGTGCGGGTCAGTGTGCCCAAGGCGGTGGGGCGATTTGTGGTGCACCCGCATATGCCGGAATTTTTGCGGCGCTATCCCAAGGTGGATGTGCAATTGATCCTGGAAGACAGGCATGTGGATTTGATCGACGACAACGTCGACTTGAGCATCCGCATCACCGACAGCCCACCGCCAGGTTTGGTCGGGCGCCAACTGTTGCCCATCGAACATTTGCTGTGCGCGACGCCACAGTACTTGGCCGAGCACGGTACACCGAGCCATCCCCATGATCTGCTCGGGCACAGTTGCATTTATCTGGGTGAGACACCGGGAGATTCACGCTGGAAGTTCCGCCAGGCTGGCAAGGCGGTAACGGTCGGCGTACGCGGCCGGTATGCGGCGAACCACACCGGGGTGCGACTGGAGGCTGCGTTGCAGCATGTCGGGATTGCCAGCTTGCCGTATTTCACCGCGCGGCACGCATTGGAAGCAGGAGATTTGGTGCAGGTGTTGCCGGGGTGGGATTTTATTGCGTCGTACCATGGCGAGGCGTGGTTGCTGCATTCGCCCACACGTTACCTGCCGCCGAAGTTGCGGGTGTTTATCGATTATCTGGTGGAGTGCATGGCCAGGGAGCCCACGCTGCGCCGACGGTAGGAGCGCGGTTGCTCGTTCCCACGCTCTGCGTGGGAATGCCACCTGGACGCTCCGCGTCCTGCCTTTATGCCTGTGCACGGGTGACGCAGAGCGTCACAGGATAGGTTCCCACGCAGAGCGTAGGAACGAGCATAGTTGTCAGTGCTTGCTCTGGTCCTGAGGCATCGCCAGCAGCTGTTTTTCCTGGTTCCAGTCGAACGGTTCGTCGTTCTGTTCGGCTTCATAGCGACGTTCTTCCAGGGCCTGGTACAGGTCCAGTTCTTCGTCGGGCATGAAGTGCAGGCAGTCGCCGCCAAAGAACCACAGCAGGTCACGGGGCACCAGGTGGGCGATTTGCGGGTAGCGCAGGATGACCTGGCTCATCAGGTCCTGGCCCAGGTACTGGCTTTCGATCGGGTCGATTGGCAACAGGGCGCGCAGTTCGTCGAAACGCTCCAGGAACAGCGAGTGGCTTTCCTCGGGTACCTGTTCGGCTTCGCCGACGGCAACCAGGATGCTGCGCAAGTGGTCGAGCAAGACAAGATGATCGGCAACGACGTTGGACACGAGATAAGGCCTCTAAAGCAAAAACGGGCGCGAGAGTATAAGCCTCTCGCGCCCGTTTTTATATGACCGCTCGACTCAGCGGACTTTATCTTCTGCCTGCATCAGCTCTTCCTTGCTGAAATCATCCACGTCGATCACCTTGCGTCGCGCAGCCTCGGCATCGCGCAAGGTTTGCGCCTCGGCCGGTTGCAGCACGCCGGCCTGCAGGGCCGCGTCGATGGCATGCTCGCCGGCAGCCGGCTTGACCTGGCCGCTTTTGAGCGCGCTGTGGAGTTTTTTCTGCAAGGGGTGGCTGGCACCGAGCAGGTCGTAGGCATGTTGCAGGGCGCCCACGGGATCTTCTGCTGATTGCGGGCGATAACAGCCGGCCAGCAATTCTTCCAGGGTCGGGTCGCCTTTGGCGCGGCCGATCACGGCTGCCACTTCGGCATCCAGAGCGTCGGACGGCCCGGTATGACGACGCCCGAACGGGAACACGATCACCCGCAACAGGCAGCCCAGCACCTTGTTCGGGAAGTTGCTCAGCAGCTCATCCAATGCGCGTTCCGATTCGCCCAGGCTTTCTTCCATGGCCCAGGCAAACAGCGGCTCCAGATGGTCCGGCGAGTCCAGGTCGTGATAACGCTTGAGCGCCGCCGACGCCAGGTACATGTGGCTGAGCACATCACCCAGGCGAGCGGACAAGCGTTCGCGGCGCTTGAGCTCGCCACCCAGCAACATCATGCTCAGGTCGGCCAGCAGGGCAAACGCAGCCGCCTGGCGGTTCAGGGCACGGAAGTAGCCCTGGCTCAAACGGTTGCCCGGGGCTTTTTCGAAGTGCCCGAAGCCCAGGTTCAGCACCAGGGTGCTGGCGGCGTTGCTGACGGCGAAGCCGATGTGCTGCATCAGCAGGCCGTCAAATTCCTTCAACGCCTGGTCATGGTCTTCGCGGCCGGCCAGGGCCATTTCCTTGAGCACGAAGGGGTGGCAGCGAATCGCGCCCTGGCCGAAGATCATCAGGTTACGCGAAAGGATATTCGCGCCTTCCACGGTGATGAAGATCGGTGCGCCCTGCCAGTTGCGGCCCAGGTAGTTGTTGGGGCCCATGATGATGCCCTTGCCGCCGTGCACGTCCATGGCGTGGCTGATGCACTCACGGCCGCGTTCGGTCAGGTGATACTTGAGGATCGCCGACAACACCGACGGCTTCTCGCCCAGGTCCACGGCGTTGGCGGTGAGCATGCGTGCGCTGTCCATCAGCCAGGCGTTGCCACCGATGCGTGCCAGGGCTTCCTGGATGCCTTCGAAGGCCGACAGCGGTACGTTGAACTGTTCGCGCACCTGGGCGTATTGGCCGGTCACCAGGCTGGTGAACTTGGCGGCGCCGGTGCCGACGGCGGGCAGCGAGATCGAACGGCCGACCGACAGGCAGTTCATCAGCATCATCCAGCCCTTGCCGAGCATTTCCTGGCCACCAATCAGGTATTCCAGGGGGATGAACACATCCTTGCCGGAGTTGGGGCCGTTCATGAAAGCGGCGCCAAGCGGCAGGTGACGACGGCCGATTTCCACGCCAGGGGTGTCGGTAGGAATCAACGCGAGGCTGATGCCCAGGTCTTCTTCTTCACCCAACAGGTGGTCCGGGTCATGAGCCTTGAAGGCCAGGCCGAGCAAGGTCGCGACCGGGCCGAGGGTGATGTAGCGCTTTTCCCAGTTCAGGCGCAGGCCGAGGGTTTCCTTGCCTTCCCATTCGCCTTTGCAGATCACGCCGGTGTCGGGCATGGCGCCCGCATCGGAGCCGGCCAGCGGGCCGGTGAGGGCGAAGCACGGGATGTCGTCGCCACGGGCCAGGCGCGGCAGGTAATGATTGCGCTGTTCCTCGGTGCCGTAGTGCAGCAGCAGTTCGGCGGGGCCGAGTGAGTTGGGGACCATCACGGTGGAGGCCAGGTCACCACTGCGGGTCGCGAGCTTCATGGCGACCTGGGAGTGGGCATAGGCGGAGAAGCCCTTGCCACCGTACTCCTTGGGAATGATCAGGGCGAAGAAGCCATGGGTCTTGATGTGTTCCCAGGCTTGCGGCGGCAGGTCCATGGCCTGGCCGATTTCCCAGTCGCTGACCATGGCGCAGAGTTCTTCGGTGGGGCCGTCGATGAACGCCTGCTCTTCCTCGGTCAATTGCGCCTTGGGGTAGGCCAGCAATTTGTCCCAGTCCGGGCGGCCACTGAACAGCTCGCCGTCCCACCACACGGTACCGGCATCAATCGCATCGCGCTCGGTCTCGGACATCGGCGGCAGCACTTTCTGGAACCAGCTGAACAGCGGCTTGGTGAAGTATTGGCGGCGCAGGTCAGGCAGCAACAAAGGCGCGGCCACCACGGCCAGGAGTACCCAGAAGATCAGCAGCAGCCAACCCGGTGCGTGGCTCCAGGCGCCCATCGCCAGCAGGTAGACGGCGACCACACCCAGGGCGGGCAGGGGGGCAGTACGGCGGTGTGCCAGGTAGGCAATGCCGACCACCAGCACCAGTATCCACAACAACAGCATATTCAATCCTCCGTGAACCAGGGGCGAAACCACCAGGGAGCTTAGTCGGCATCCGAACAAGCCGGGTGATCAGGGTGTAACAAGGTGTACTGGGCAACCCATCAGCCGGCGCCGGCATTTGGCCGAATCGTCGTTATCTCTCTGGCAGGCCTGGTGGTTAAACTCCAGGCTCCCCTCGGAGATCAAGCTCATGAATACGTACTTGAGTCCCAGCCGCTTCATCGATAGTGACCACCCTGTGGTGGTGGAGTTCGCCGAGAAACATCGCGGAACCCGCCCGGATTTAAGTGACCAGGCAGTCAGTCTTTACTACGCCGTGCGCGAGGCCATTCGCTACAACCCCTATACCTTCAGCCGTGACCCCAACACCTTGAGCGCCAGCTTCGCCCTGGCGGCCGGCGAAAGCTACTGTGTGCCCAAAGCTACGTTGCTCGCCGCTTGCGCGCGCCACTGCGGCATTCCCGCACGCATTGGCCTAGCGGACGTGCGCAACCACCTGTCCACACCGCGACTGCTCGCTCTGCTCAAAAGTGACGTGTTCGCCATGCACGGTTATACCGAGCTTTACCTGAACGGCCGCTGGGTCAAGGCCACTCCGGCGTTCAACCAGCAACTGTGCGAAGTGTTCGACGTGCCGCCGTTGGAGTTCGATGGGCTGCACGACAGCGTGTTCCACGCGTTCAATCGCCAGGGCCAGCGTTCTATGGAGTACGTGGTGGACCACGGGCAATTTGCTGACGTGCCCGAAGCATTTTTCTTCGGGCATATCCGCCAGTGCTACCCGCACCTGTTTGGCGACGATGCGCCCACCTTGCTCGGCGATATGCAGGGCGATTTAAGCCGCGGCTGAACCGGCGTATGCTGCTGCGTTCATCAAGCCATGTTCATCAACGATAAGGCGCGGTCATGCTGAAGATCTGGGGTCGTAAAAATTCATCAAACGTCAGGAAAGCACTGTGGTGCGCCGAGGAACTCGGCCTGGACTATGAAGCAATTGATGCGGGCGGGGCTTTTGGTGTGGTCGATACCCCGCAATACCGGGCCATGAACCCCAATGGCCGGGTGCCGGTGATCGAAGATGGCGACTTTGTGCTGTGGGAATCCAACACCATCGTGCGTTACCTGTGTGCCAAGCAGGCATCGGACTTTTACCCCAGCGACCTGCAAGCCCGGGCCAACGCCGAAAAGTGGATGGACTGGACCACTTCCACGCTCGCCGATCCGTTCAAAGCGGTGTTCTGGGGCATCGTGCGCACCCCGGCTGACCAGCAAAACTGGGACAGCATCAATGCCGGGCGCCAAGCCTGTATCGACGCGCTCAAAACCGTCGAACAAGCCCTCGCCGAGCAACCCTACCTGTCCGGCCAGGCGTTCGGCATGGGCGATATTCCCTTGGGCTGCTTCATCTACGCCTGGTTCGAGATGCCCATCGAACGCCCTGCCATGCCCCATCTGGAGGCCTGGTACCAGCGCTTGCAACAGCGCCCGGCCTACCGCAAGGCGGTGATGACCGCGTTGACTTAATACACACTATTAATACGGGTGACTGTACTTGTGCGGCATGGGCACGCACCATGCTCGCACTGCATCGCAGGTTGAACTACCTGCGGTGTGCCTTTATCTATTCTTTCTATTCCCTTCTTTGGTGCGTACTTCCATATGAGTTCCGCTCTGTCCATCCGGCAGCTAACCAAAACCTACGGCAACGGTTTCCAGGCCCTGAGTGGTATCGATCTGGACGTTGCCGAAGGTGACTTCTTCGCCTTGCTCGGCCCCAACGGTGCCGGCAAATCCACCACCATCGGCATTCTCTCCACCCTGGTCAACAAGACCAGCGGCACGGTGAACATCTTCGGCCACGACCTGGACAAATCCCCGGCGGCGCTCAAGCGCTCCATTGGCGTGGTGCCCCAGGAATTCAATTTCAACCAGTTCGAAAAGACCTTCGACATTGTCGTGACCCAGGCCGGCTACTACGGCATTCCGGCGAAAGTCGCCAAGGAACGCGCCGAGCAGTACCTGACTCAACTGGGCCTGTGGGACAAGCGTGACGTACCTTCGCGCTCGTTGTCCGGTGGCATGAAGCGACGCCTGATGATCGCCCGCGCCCTGGTGCATGAGCCGCGCCTGTTGATCCTCGACGAACCTACCGCCGGCGTGGATATCGAGCTGCGCCGCTCGATGTGGACCTTCCTCACCGAACTGAACGAGAAGGGCATCACCATCATCCTCACCACCCACTACCTGGAAGAGGCTGAGCAGTTGTGCCGCAACATCGGCATCATCGACCACGGCACCATTGTCGAGAACACCAGCATGCGCAACCTGCTGGGCCAGTTGCATGTGGAAACCTTCCTGCTCGACCTGAAGAACAACCTGTCGGTGGCGCCGCAGTTGCTCGGCTACCCAAGCCGGCTGGTGGACAGCCACACCCTGGAGGTGCAGGTGGACAAAGCCATGGGCATCACCGCGCTGTTCACCCAGTTGGCCACTCAGAACATCGAAGTGTTGAGCCTGCGTAACAAAACCAATCGCCTTGAGGAGTTGTTTGTGTCCCTGGTGGAGAAAAATCTGGCGAAGGTGGCGGTATGAGTTCCGAACTGCAACCCAACCTCGTAGCGCTGCAAACCATTGTTTATCGCGAAGTGAAGCGCTTTACCCGGATCTGGCCGCAGACCCTGCTGCCACCGGCGATCACCATGGTCCTGTACTTTGTGATCTTCGGTAACCTGATCGGCCGGCAGATCGGCGACATGGGTGGCTTCACCTACATGGAATACATCGTGCCGGGCCTGATCATGATGTCGGTGATCACCAACTCCTATGGCAACGTGGTGTCGAGTTTCTTTGGCAGCAAGTTCCAGCGCTCCATTGAAGAGCTGATGGTCTCGCCGGTGTCACCGCACACCATCCTCATCGGCTACACCTTGGGCGGCGTGTTGCGTGGCCTGATGGTGGGAGTGATCGTGACGCTGCTGTCGCTGTTCTTTACCCACCTGCAGGTGCATCACCTGGGGGTCACCATTCTGGTGGTCGTGCTGACGGCGACAATCTTCTCGCTGCTGGGCTTTATCAACGCCGTGTTCGCACGCAACTTCGATGATATTTCCATCATCCCGACCTTCGTGCTCACGCCGTTGACCTACCTGGGCGGGGTGTTTTATTCCATCACCTTGCTGCCGCCGTTCTGGCAGACGGTGTCCCTGGCCAACCCGGTACTGCACATGGTCAACGCCTTCCGCTACGGCATTTTGGGCGTGTCGGATATCAAGATCAGTGTGGCGATCACCTTTATGATCGTTGCGACCGTGGTGCTGTATATCGGTTGTGCGCGGTTGCTGGTGAGTGGGCGTGGGATGCGTACATGATGTGGGATTGGAAATAACAAAACGGCCTCATCAGAGGCCGTTTTTTATTGGATGCACACAGAACAAATGTGGGAGCTGGCTTGCCTGCGATGGTATCGACTTCGCTTGACGGGTGTACGGAGGTGTCTGCATCGCAGGCAAGCCAGCTCCCACATTCTGGTCGGCGCACGTGCCTTAGATTTTCAGTGCCAGTTCGATCAGGGTATGCAGTTCTTCTACCGCCAAAGGCTGGGCCGAAAATAGAATACGAAACACCGTCGGTGCGGCGAGCAGGTTGATCAGATGGTCAACGCTCGGTGGCTGTTCCTGCGGGTAGCGGTCAACAATCACCTGCAACTGCCCACTCAGGATGCTCACGCAATACCCTGGCGTCGGGCTGCTTTGCACGTCGCGCATCATGTTGCGGCCTACGTCCGAACTCATCTCATCCAGGTATTGCTCGGCCCAGGCTTGCAGGTCGCCACGCAGGCTGCCGGTGTTGGCCGGTTCGGTATCGGGGCGCATACGGGCCAGGGCGACGTCGGCGAGCAGTACTGACAGATCGCCCCAGCGCCGGTAAATGGTCGACGGCGTGACGCCTGCACATGCCGCAATCATCGGCACGGTGACGCTGGAACGCTCATGGGCCTCCAGCAATTCGCGCACCGCCCTGTGGACGGATTCTTGTACCCGGGCACTGCGGCCCCCCGGGCGGAGGCCTTCTTTGATCGCCATGGGCAAGACCTTAACACAAAGAATTTGCTTTAAGCGCCAGCGAATAGCACACTGCACAAAAGCAAAATATTAGCTTTAGCGGAGCGTGCCCATGCCCAGTGTCATCTCTCAGCGGTCCAGCCTGGCGTTTCTAGTGATCATGGTGCTGACCTTTCTCGCCGCCTCCAGCGCGCCGACGCCGTTGTACCAGGTGTATCAAGACCACCTGCATTTTTCGGCGGCCATGCTCACGGCCATCTTTGGTGTCTATGCCGTGAGCCTGCTGGCGGCCCTGCTGACGGTGGGGTCGCTCTCGGATTACCTGGGGCGCAAGCCGGTGATCTTCGTCGCGCTGCTGCTCAATAGTGTGGCGATGCTGCTGTTTATCAACGCGGACAGCACCGCCTGCCTGCTGGCCGCCCGCGCGCTGCAGGGCTTCGCGACTGGCACTGCCACAGCGGTATTGAGTGCGACGCTGCTCGATACCGACCGCGTCCGCGGCCCGATGCTCAACAGCCTTGCACCGATGCTCGGCATGGCCAGTGGTGGCCTGGGCAGCGGGCTGCTGGTGGAGTTCGCGCCGTGGCCAACCCAATTGATCTACTACACCCTGCTGGCCTTGATGGTGTTACAGGCTCTGTATATCTGGCGCCTGCCTGAAACGGTCAGCCGCATACCCGGCGCCTTGAAGTCACTGGCGCCAACCCTGCATGTGCCGCCGCAGGCGCGCCGCGCGTTGGGGCTGGCGATGCCATTGAATGTGGCCGTGTGGGCGCTGGGTGGGTTCTTTTCCTCGTTGGCACCGTCGTTGGTGCGTGTCGCCACCGGGTCGACCTCGCACTTGATCGGCGGCGGGCTGGTGGCGGTGGTGACCTTGAGCGGCGCGGTGATGATCTACAGCCTGCGCAACCACGCGGCTGACAGGGTCATGCGCGTGTCGGCTGCACTGCTGGCCGTGGGCGTGGGGTTGCTGCTGGTTGCCGTAAACACCGCCAGCCTGTGGCTGTTCTTTGTCGCCAGTGTGATCGCAGGCCTGGGGTTCGGCGGCGGCTTCATGGGCAGTGTGCGCAGCATCGTGGGCCTGGCGTTGCCCCATGAGCGGGCGGGCCTGATGTCGGCGTTCTATGTATTGAGTTACCTGGCGTTCTGCGTGCCGGCGTTGTTGGCGGGTAACCTGAGCCGCGTGTTTGGCCTGGTCGCGACCACGGACGGCTACGGTGCGGTGCTTATCTTGCTGTCTCTCGGGGCCCTTGGTGGGTTGTGGTGGCGGGACTCGGCGCCAGCAAGGGCGAGGGCATAAATGTGGTTAATATAGATAAAACAGATAACAGTTAGAGATATTACCCGTTATATAGATATTCGATCAGGTTCTATCATGGCTTCAACCTCAAATGAGGAAGAGGATTAACCCATGACCTGCTCGACTACTCACCGCTACAAACCCTTCAGTCACCTGGCCCGTCCCAGGGAAGTGATTCGCCAGTTCACCCCGAACTGGTTTGCCGCGACCATGGGCACCGGTGTGCTGGCCCTGGCCTTGGCCCAGCTGCCAGTCAACCTGCCCGGCTTGCATGCCGTCGCCGAGGGCCTGTGGCTGTTCACTATCGGCTTGTTTGTGCTGTTCAGCGTGCTGTATGCCGCCCGCTGGGTGATGTTTTTCCACGAGGCGCGACGCATCTTCGGGCACTCAACGGTCTCGATGTTCTTCGGCACCATCCCCATGGGGCTGGCGACCATTCTCAACGGCTTGCTGCTGTTCGGCCTGCCGCGCTGGGGCGGTGATGTGATCCCGTTGGCCGAGGCCTTGTGGTGGCTGGACGTCGCCATGTCCCTGGCCTGCGGCGTACTGATCCCGTTCATGATGTTCACGCGCCAGGAGCACAGCATCGACCAGATGACCGCCGTCTGGCTGTTGCCCGTGGTGGCGGCCGAAGTGGCGGCGGCCAGCGGCGGCTTGCTCGCGCCGCACTTGGCCGATGCCCATTCGCAACTGGTGATGTTGGTGACCAGCTACGTGCTGTGGGCGTTTTCCCTGCCGGTAGCGTTCAGCATCCTGACCATCCTGATGCTGCGCATGGCCTTGCATAAGTTGCCTCACGCCAATATGGCCGCGTCGAGCTGGTTGGCCCTGGGCCCGATCGGTACCGGTGCCCTGGGCATGTTGCTGCTCGGTACGGATGCCCCCGCGATCTTTGCCACCAATGGCCTGGCCAGTGTCGGTGAAATGGCCCACGGCCTGGGCCTGATTGCGGGCATCACCCTGTGGGGCTTCGGCTTGTGGTGGATGTTGATTGCGGTGTTGATCACCCTGCGTTACCTGCGCGCCGGTATCCCGTTCAACCTGGGCTGGTGGGGCTTCACCTTCCCATTGGGGGTTTACGCCTTGGCCACGCTTAAATTGGCGAGTCTGTTACAGCTGGCGTTTTTCAGTGTGTTTGGCAGTGTGCTGGTGGTTGCGCTGGCGCTGATGTGGCTGATCGTGGCCAAGCGCACCGTGCAGGGCGCTTATAAAGGCGAGCTTTTTGTTTCGCCTTGTATTGCCGGGCTAGCGAATAAGTAAGCAGGATTAGGTAAAGTCGTGGCCTGATAAATAAAGGCCACGCAGGAACACGGACGACGATGAGCCATCCTTCCCAATTCACCTTGCTGCGCACGCGGCGCTTCTTGCCGTTTTTCATTACCCAGTTGCTGGGCGCGTTCAACGACAACATCTTCAAGCAGTCGCTGATCCTGGCCATCCTTTACAAGCTCACCATCGAGGGTGACCGCTCCATCTGGGTCAACCTGTGTGCTTTGTTGTTTATCCTGCCGTTCTTCCTGTTCTCGGCGTTGGCCGGGCAGTTTGGCGAGAAATTCAACAAGGACGCGTTGATCCGCGCGATCAAGATCGGCGAGATCGTGATCATGGCGGTGGGCGCGACGGGTTTTCTGACCAATCATCTTGAACTGATGCTGCTGGCGCTGTTTGCCATGGGCACTCACTCGGCGCTGTTCGGCCCGGTGAAGTACTCGATCATGCCCCAGGCCTTGCACGACGATGAGTTGGTGGGCGGCAACGGCCTGGTGGAGATGGGCACGTTCCTGGCAATTTTGGCCGGCACCATCGGTGCCGGGATCATGATGTCTTCCACCCATTACGCGCCGGTGGTGGCGGTGGCGATTGTGGCCGTGGCGGTGCTGGGCTACCTGGCCAGCCGCAGCATCCCGCGCGCAGCGGCTTCGACACCGCAGCTGCGCCTGGACTGGAATATCTTCACTCAGTCCTGGGCGACTTTACGCATGGGCCTGGGGCAGACGCCGGCCGTATCGCGCTCGATTGTCGGCAACTCATGGTTCTGGTTTGTCGGCGCGATTTACCTCACGCAAATACCAGCCTATGCCAAGGAATGGTTGTACGGCGACGAAACCGTGGTGACCTTGATCCTCACGGTGTTCTCGGTGGGCATCGCCTTGGGCTCGATGCTGTGCGAAAAACTCTCCGGGCGTAAGGTGGAAATCGGCCTGGTGCCGTTTGGTTCGTTTGGCCTGACCGTGTTCGGCCTGCTGCTGTGGTGGCACTCCGGCGGCTTCCCGCAGAACGTGCAAGCCAACGATTGGCTCGCGGTGCTCAGCTACGGCCAAGCGTGGTGGGTGCTGTTCGATATCCTCGGCCTGGGGGTGTTCGGTGGCTTTTACATCGTGCCGCTGTATGCGCTGATCCAGTCGCGTACCGCCGAGAACGAACGGGCACGGGTGATCGCGGCGAACAACATTCTCAATGCACTGTTCATGGTGGTCTCGGCCATCGTGTCCATTCTGCTGTTGAGCGTGGCCAAGCTGTCGATCCCCGAGTTGTTCCTGGTGGTGTCGCTGCTCAACATCGCGGTTAACACTTACATCTTTAAAATCGTCCCCGAGTTCACCATGCGCTTCATGATCTGGCTGCTCAGCCATTCCATGTACCGCGTGGAGCATCGCAACCTGCAAGCCATCCCGGATGAAGGCGCGGCGTTGCTGGTGTGCAACCATGTGTCGTTTGTCGATGCGCTGTTGATTGGCGGCGCAGTACGTAGGCCGATTCGCTTTGTCATGTACTACAAGATCTACCGCTTGCCGGTGCTCAATTTTATCTTCCGCACCGCCGGGACGATTCCGATTGCCGGGCGCCATGAAGACATTCAGATCTACGAGCAGGCGTTCGCGCGCATTGCCCAGTACCTCAAGGATGGCGAGCTGGTGTGCATCTTCCCGGAAGGCAAGCTGACAGCCGATGGCGAGATGAATGAGTTTCGCGGTGGGGTGACGCGCATCCTGGAGGAGACGCCGGTGCCGGTGATCCCGATGGCATTGCAGGGGTTGTGGGGGAGTTTCTTCAGCCGTGATCCGAACAAGGGTTTGTTTCATCGGATCTGGTCGCGGGTGGTGTTGGTGGCGGGCGAGCCGGTGGCTGTGGAAGCGGCAACGCCTGAGCAGTTGCACTCTGTGGTGGGCGGTTTGCGGGGGAGTGCCAGGTAGTTTGTCGTTGTTTGTCAGGGCATCATCGCAGGCAAGCCAGCTCCCACATTTGACTGTATTCACAATTCAAAAGGTGGGAGCTGGCTTGCCTGCGATAGCGGTAGTGGCTTAAGTGGAAATCTTTAGCCCAATCAGCCCACAAATAATCAACGCCACACTCGCCAACCGAAACAACGCCATGGATTCTCCAAACAGGATAATCCCGGCAATCACGGTGCCCACGGCCCCCACGCCGGTCCAGATGGCATAGGCGGTGCCCAGCGGCAATTCCTTCATGGCCAGCCCCAACAACCCAAGGCTGACGGCCATCGCGGCAATCGTCAGGACGGTGGGCAGCGGCTTGCTGAACCCGTCGGTGTACTTCAGGCCGACGGCCCAGCCCACTTCAAACAACCCGGCAAAAAACAGAATGATCCAGGACATGATGACCTCGCTTCTATCAAAGTGGGGTCGTCCCCGGGTGAGCGCTTGATAGCGTCGCGAGGTCGTCCCCGCGAAGTTCGGTAGAGTGCCGAAATTGGACCGGGCGATCAAGTTACGGCGTGGTTTCCAGGGCGCGGCGGTCTTCCTTTTCGCTCATGCGGCGGAAATAGGTCGACAGCAATGCGCCGGAAATATTGTGCCAGACGCTGAACAACGCACTGGGCACCGCCGCCAGTGGCGAAAAGTGCGCACTGGCCAGCGCGGCACCCAGCCCGGAGTTCTGCATGCCCACTTCCAGGGCCAGCGACTTGCGTTGCGCCAAGGGCAACTTGAACAGGCGCCCGGTGAAGTAGCCCAGCAGGTAACCGAAGCTGTTGTGCAGCATCACCACGGCCATGATCAGCAGGCCCGACTCGGCAATCTTGCCTTGGCTTGCGGCAACTACGGCCGCGACGATGATCACAATGCTGACCACCGACACCAGTGGCAGCACATCCACCGCATGCCTTACCCGATCACCGAGCAGGCGCTGCGCGACCACGCCCAGTACGATGGGCAGCAGCACCACTTGCAGGATCGACCAGAACAGTTCCATGAACGACACTGGCAGCCAGGCCGAGGCCAGCAGCCAGATCAACGCCGGTGTGAGCAGCGGGGCGAGGAGGGTGGTGACCGCGGCAATCGCCACCGATAACGCCAGGTCACCCCGGGCCAGCCAGGTCATGACGTTGGACGACGTGCCACTTGGGCAACAGCCGACCAGGATCACGCCAACGGCAATTTCCGCCGGCAAATGGAACGCCTGGCACAGCAACCATGCCACGCCCGGCATGATCACGAAATGCGCGACCACGCCCAAGGCCACGCGCCACGGGTGGCGAGCGACTTCGGCGAAGTCTTCCAGTTTCAAGGTCAACCCCATGCCGAACATCACCAGGCCCAGCAGTGGGACGATGGCGCTTTTCAGGCCGATGAACCAGCTGGGTTGGAGAAAGGCGACAACGGCAAAGATCAGCACCCAGTAGGCAAAGGTGTTGCCGACAAAGCGGCTCAAGGCGGCGAGTGCGCGCATGGGGATGTCCTTTTTTATTCGATTTCTGAGTTGTCGATGCAATCAAATGTGGGAGCTGGCTTGCCTGCGATAGCGGTGTATCAGTCGGCACTCCTCTGGCTGACACTCCGTTATCGCAGGCAAGCCAGCTCCCACACTGACCGTGCCCGCATTGGATCGGTGTTGCTTAGATGCCCTGTGGTGTCTCTTCGCCGCCCAGTGCCTCGACCAGCGCCGGCAGGAAATCGCCGAAGGTCAGCATCATCAAGGTAAAGCTGGCATCCAGTTGGCCCAGGGCTTCGTCGCCGCCGTCCTGTTCCGCCTGGTCTTGCAGCAGGTCTTCGAACTTCAGGCGCTTGACGGTCATCTTGTCGTCGAGCATGAAGGACAGCTTGTCCTGCCACGCCAGGGACAGTTGGGTTACGACCTTGCCGGTGGTCAGGTGCAGCTGGATCTCTTCGCCGGTCAGGTCCTGGCGTTTGCAGCGCACGATGCCGCCGTCTTCGTGGGTGTCGCGCAGTTCGCATTCGTCGAGGACGAAGAAGTCATCAGCCGGTTTCTGGGTGGTGACCCAGTCAGTCATGATTGCAGTTGGTGCGGTTTTTACCGTCAGAGGGCGGACGGGCAGGGTGCCGATCACTTCACGCAGGGTCGACAGCAGGTCTTCGGCACGCTTGGGGCTGGCCGAGTTGACCAGGATCAGGCCCTGTTTCGGCGCGATTGCAGCGAAGGTCGACGAGCGACGGATAAAGGCACGCGGCAGGAAGGCCTGGATGATTTCATCCTTGATCTGGTCGCGCTCCTTCTTGTAGACCTTGCGCATTTGCTCGGCTTCGATCTCTTCGACTTTCTCTTTAAGTGCATCACGCACCACGCTACCCGGCAGGATGCGTTCTTCCTTGCGAGCGGCGATCAGCAGGAAATCGCCGCTGACGTGAACCAGGGGGGCGTCTTCACCTTTACCAAAAGGCGCGACAAAACCGTAAGTGGTCAACTCCTGGCTTGCACAAGGGCGCGCCAGCTTGGTGGCCATGGCCGCTTCCAACGCCTCGGCATCAACAGGCAGATCTTGGGTCAGGCGATAGATAAGCAGGTTCTTGAACCACATGGGGTGAGTCTCTCCTCTATACAAAGGGGGGCATTATTCTCTTGATCACGCCGCAGGCCAACCCTGCCTAAGCCATTGGAAGGGCTGAAAAAAAAGATTTAAGAAAGTGCTTGCCAGACTTAGGGTCGCTCCGTAGAATGCGCGCCACACCGAAACGAAGGGTGATTAGCTCAGCTGGGAGAGCATCTGCCTTACAAGCAGAGGGTCGGCGGTTCGATCCCGTCATCACCCACCATTCGCTTCATGTGTTACGCGCAGCGGTAGTTCAGTCGGTTAGAATACCGGCCTGTCACGCCGGGGGTCGCGGGTTCGAGTCCCGTCCGCTGCGCCATATTCAGTCACCTGGAATGCTGAACGCCAGGTGACCAAAGAAAGCCCGCTCATTGAGCGGGTTTTTTTCTGTCCGAAATATGGCAAAAAATCGTGCGCTAAACTTTTTTTAAATAAATTGCATTTAAATCAAGACATTACGATTTTTTGGTGTATGATGCGCCCACACCGAAACGAAGGGTGATTAGCTCAGCTGGGAGAGCATCTGCCTTACAAGCAGAGGGTCGGCGGTTCGATCCCGTCATCACCCACCATTCGCTTCAAGTGTTACGCGCAGCGGTAGTTCAGTCGGTTAGAATACCGGCCTGTCACGCCGGGGGTCGCGGGTTCGAGTCCCGTCCGCTGCGCCATATTCGGTCACCTGGAACACTGAACGCCAGGCAGCCACAAGAAACCCGCTCATTGAGCGGGTTTTTTTTCGCCTGCGATTTAACGCGCCTTACGGTGCGTTGCGGCTGTGGCGGTAATCGCTGACGGCCTCGTACACCGCTTTGCGCAGCCGGTTGATGCCGCCGATGGGGCGGTGCGCTTCCAGCCCGAACCAGGGGTTGAACGACTGGTTATCGCACGCCAGGTTCTGCGCCGGCGTGTCGAAGTCCTGGGCGGGAATCCTGACCTTGGCCACGGTTTCATACGGCGCGTCGCTTTCCTTCCATTCGATGCTGGTGTCTTCGATCGGCATGAACGCCTGCGGGTTTTGCCGCTGGATCTGCAGCACAAAACACGCATCTACACGGTCGGTGGACAGTTGCTGGTTGAGCGCGCTGCGCAGGAAGTTCGGCAGGGCCTGGTTCTGTTTGGGCAGCACATAACCCGGGCAGCTTTGTGGGGCGGGCGCGACGCGGAACTTGGCGTTGGCCGCGCCAAACTTGTAGGGCGACACTGAAAAGTAAGTGGTCTGCGTCGGGCTGGCCGGTGCGGGCGCCAGGGTTGCCAGGGCGATAAACAGGTGACGCACTTGCCAACTGCGCGGGTCGAGCTTGGGAAAGAAAGCCAGGACCTTCTTGCCATCCGCTTGCGCGCCGATGTTTTGCGCGTATTCCGCGACATCGCTGACAAAAAAGTTCGGGTGGCTGAACATTACGAAATCCTGTTCGGTGCGCGCTTGCTGATCTGCCATCAGTTGCTTGCCCGGCACATCCAACAGCTTGATGGCCATGCCGCGTGCATCGCGGATGCTGTCGAATTGTGGATAAGCGTTGCCGTTGGACAGGCGCATCGTCGCCTGCCAGGTCTTGCCCGGCTCGGCGAACACGCCCTGGCGCAAGGCCGGGTCGAGATCTGCCAGAACGCTGACCTCGGCTTTCACGCACCCATGGGCCTTGGCATGGGCATCACGCAGGTAGCGAGTGCCTTCGCGATGCTGATCAACGATGCGCACGGCGGTCTGGATGATGCCTTGGGTCATCGCCGCTTCACCCGGCGGGATCTGTTCCTTCACCGACACCGGGCCCCTGTGCTGCCAGGCGAACCAGGCCGTGGCCAACACCCACCCCAGCAGGCCCAGGCCCAGCAGCCACAGCAGGGTTTTGCCAACAAAGGCGCCAAGGCGTAGCCAGAGACGAGCAAGCATGGAGCGGTCCTTGTTTTGCGAGCGGATAATCATGGCAGTTGTTGCTCCAGCGGGCCGCCCAGCACTTTGAGGTATTCGAGCAGCGCCCAGCGTTCCTGCGGCAGCAAGCCGCGGCCGATCACGCCATTGCCACGCTTGCCGGCACGGAATTCGTGGCCGCTGTTGTGGTTGCCGGTGATTCTGGTATCGAACAGGAAGGCATTCTTGAAGGCGATGGTCTCAAACCCCAGGTGACGCGGGTCGTAGTTGAAGGTGCCCTTATAGAAGGTAGTGCTGCGTTCGTCCTGGGGCGAGAGCAGTTGGTAGATCGTCGGCACCGAACCGTTGTGCAGGAACGGTGGGGTGGCCCATACGCCGGCCAGTGGCCGCGCCTTGTAGGCACGCAATTCGCGCACGCCGATGGGCAGGCCGAACCCGTCCAGGCCTGGGCGCTCGGCCGCGGTAACGCCGGCCGCACGGTAGGCATGCTCTTCGACGAAGGCGGTGACATAGGCCAAACCCTGGGCCACCGACATTTTTTTCAGGTCCAGCGGCGCGGTGGGGGTGGGGTGCAGTTCGACATTGAGCCGGGCCAGTTCGGCCGGGTCCCATTGCAACGCGCTGAGGTCATAGCGTTGGTCGGCAATGTTGTTGGCCGTGCCGGGGTCGGTGCCGATGTAGTTCACCGGCAGCATTTTCAACTGCTGCACCGGACGGCCGTTTTCTTGGGTGACGGTGGGTAGGTGGCAGCCGGCGCAGTTCTCGGCAAAGAGTGCGCGACCCTGGGCGGCGAGGGGCTTGTCGATGGCACCGAACAAGTCTTGCGGCCAGGTCGGCGGTTTGAGCCGTTGCAGGGTTTCTTCGATCAGGTGCAGGTCGCGCACCCGTACGCTGGACGGGTAGCGGGCATCGCCTTTGAGCGGTTGCCCGGCAGTGTCGAAGAACGTCAGGGTCGCGCCTACGCCAAGGGCTTCGCCGATGTTGCGCGCCATGGGCTGTTGGGCCGAGCCATTCCACTGCACCCAGTCGAAGGTCCAGATGTCCCACAACTGCGGGTAGTCCACCGGCGCATTGGCGACGCGATAATTGTCTGGGGAAATAGCGTCGCCAAAACTGGCGTTGGCGATTCGCCCAAAGGCGTCAGTGCGGCCCGGGCCTTCTTCGGTGGGGTAAAGGCCGCGGTGGGTGTCATTCCAGGCAACCTTGAGGAACTGGTTCAGCGATTGCTTGAAGTCCTTGCGCAGTTGATCGCGCTGGGCGTCGTACTGATCCCCCAGGACCTTGTGGGCAAAGCGCTCGAACTTCCATGGGTTGTAATAGGTAGCGGCCAGGCTGGCGACCAGGGCCTGGCCGAAACTGCCGCCACGCAACGTGGGAACGCTGGAGGGCAGTACGTGTTGCGCCGAGCCGCCGTCGATACGCAGGGCCTGACCCTTGAAGTGCAATTCGCCGGTGTGGCAGGCCGCACAGGTGATATCCAGGTACTGAGCCTTGCTGTCGGCGTTCTGGTGCCGGGCGAACCCTACCGGCAGGTTGCCAGGGTTTTGCGCGGTGGGCACCTGTTTGGGATCGACCAGGAAGCCAAAGCGCGCCAGGTACTGCGGCGCGGCAAAGTGTTGCTCGGAGAACGGCAGCTCCAGGGCGGTGAACCAGTCGTAGTGCAGGCCTTTTACTTGAGTGCCCTGGGGCGTGAAGTAGTAGGTCTGGCGGTCGGCGGCACTCCATTGCTCCTGATAGTGCACCTGTTTCACGGGCACGTAATCCGGCAGCTTGGGGTTGAGGGTGTAATAGAGCACCACGTCCAGGATCAGGCCCAGTGCGATCAGTATCAGGAGTAAAACTCGGGAAAAAATGCGCAAGATAACTATCCTTGTCGAATTGTCGCGTTGTTATGCCACTGCGCCACAGGTGCGGCAAGTGACGATTAGCCTGCTATCAGCCGGTTCCGCGATCCGTCGCGGGCCCCCATGATAAATGGAAATGCTTTTAAACACGTGAACTTATCAGAAGTTTCCTGCTCACATGCCGGTAGCCATTGGTCGGGGCCGCCTGATAAGCTCGCGACTTTATTCGAATGCCCTTTTGGCGCATGAACAAGGAAATAGCATGAAACAGCATCGGTTGGCGGCGGCGGTGGCCCTGGTTAGCCTGGTACTTGCGGGTTGTGATTCGCAAACCAGCGTAGAGCTGAAAACCCCGGCGCAAAAAGCTTCCTACGGCATCGGCCTGAACATGGGCAAGAGCCTTGCCCAAGAAGGCATGGATGACCTGGACTCCAAAGCGGTAGCCCAAGGCATTGAAGATGCTGTCGGCAAGAAAGAGCAGAAGCTCAAAGATGACGAACTGGTTGAAGCCTTCGCCGCGCTGCAAAAGCGTGCCGAAGAGCGCATGACCAAAATGAGCGAAGAGTCGGCAGCTGCCGGCAAGAAATTCCTCGAAGACAACGCCAAGAAAGACGGTGTTGTCACCACCGCTTCCGGCCTGCAGTACAAGATCGTGAAGAAGGCCGACGGCGCCCAGCCTAAGCCAACCGACGTGGTGACTGTTCACTACACCGGCAAGCTCACCAACGGCACTACCTTTGACAGCTCTGTAGATCGTGGTAGCCCGATCGACCTGCCGGTCAGCGGCGTGATCCCGGGTTGGGTCGAAGGCTTGCAACTGATGCATGTTGGCGAGAAGGTCGAGTTGTACATCCCGTCCGACCTGGCCTACGGCGCCCAGAGCCCGAGCCCGGCGATCCCGGCCAACTCCGTGTTGGTATTCGACCTGGAGCTGCTGGCCATCAAGGACCCAGCCAAGGCAGAAGCAGCAGACGCACCTGCTGCACCAGCCGCCAAGAAGTAATCGGCGCCTGAACACACAACGCCCCGTCTCGACGGGGCGTTGTTGTTTTCGGGGCTGTATCAAAGGATGCAAAAATCTTCTGTGGGAGCTGGCTTGTCGGGTCGCCGCATCGCTGTGATGACCGCCAGACGCTCAGCACTCCAAATGTGGGAGCTGGCTTGCCTGCGATGACGGCCTGCCAGCCTACACCTACTAACTGACACACCACGATCAACCTGTGGGAGCGGGCTTGCTCGCGAAGGCGGCCTGGCAGTCAACACAGTTGGATTGTGTACATATCCATTGCTGCGGTAACGGCCACATAGGGTTCCGCCCTGACGGCGGCTCACTTTGCAAGAGCGGCAAAGTAAGCAAAACGCTCTTGCCCCACCACTCGGCACCTCGCTCAGGCTCGGTGTGCCCGTAATCCGCCAGTGATTTGGGGGGAGGGGGGGGCGCCGCCACGCGCCATCCATGGCGCGGGGCGGCTAAACCGGCATCCCTGCTACAGCCTGTAAAGTTGTGTTGATGCGTAAGGCAATCGCAGGCAAGCCAGCTCCCACATTTGGAGCCCGGGGTGTCTGGGAGATAGGCATCGGCTGGCAGGCTGCCACGTCGTACCGGGTCGTGTAGATGTCTATCGCTATCGCACGCCAGCGAGCCCCTGCGTTGAAGCCTCTGCAAATCCAAACGAACGTCCGCAATCGGACACAGTCTGATATAAGACTCGAGCACGGGTAGCCGCACATACATGCCAAGTCAATGAATTCTTGGGTTTTTTTTATGTGCGCAAAAAACGCCCGATCTGACTGTAGGCCTTGTAGTCCGTGGCTTTCAGCCGATAAAACAGGCTCTGTTCACAAGGTTATCCACAATTTGTGTGGATAACCTTTTATGTCGCCTGGAACTGGAGTGCCCAATGAAACCACCGTTCAATTTCACCCGTTTCCTGCCCATGGCCGCACGTCTGCTCGGCCGTGGCCGCCTGCCCACCCTGTTGTTTGCCGTCGCTGCCAAAGGCTCAAGCCAGGGCAATCGGCTGGGCCAGTTAAAGGACGATCTGAAATTGCTCCAGGCCCTGTGCCTGGCTTACTGGCGCGGCGAATACCGAGCGATCAGCCCCAAGGCGCTGCTCTCGGTGGTAGCGGGGCTGATGTACTTTCTCAGCCCCATTGATGCAATCCCGGACTTTATCCCGATGTTCGGCATGTTCGACGATATCGCCGTGCTGGCGTGGGTCATGAAGACCCTGAGCGGCGAACTGAGCGCCTTTCGTGCGTGGCGCGATGCGCAACGCCCGGAAAAACTCGCGGTGGTTGAGCGCCTCCCCGCGACGCCTGAGCTGCTGGCCCGGGAAAACCCACAAAAAAACTAATGATGCCGGGTATCCCCCGGCGACCTTCGTGGCTGTTAGGATTACACTTCTAAGGAAAGAACTTACTTAGTAAGTGTTTTTATCCTACGGGGCAGTCATGGATATTCAGATCATTTCACGCGATGGCGCACCCGAATACGCGGTGTTGCCATGGGACCAGTACCAGGCGCTGCTAAAAGCTGCCGGTCAGCAGCAACCTACACCCGCTTCTTCCCCTGCCGCCTCTACCGCCATTGATCAGGACCTGCGCCCGCTCGCAGCCCTGCGCGGCCTGCGTGAAGCCAAGGGGCTGGCTATCGAGACCCTGGCACGCACAGTGGGGATCAGCCCCTCATACCTTGGATTGATTGAAAGTGGTGAACGCCAGCCGGATGCCGCCATTCGCCGCAGCCTGGCTTGGGAATTGGGCGTAGCAGGTTGGAGGGATGAGTCTTGAGCCTACGTATTAGCCGTCAACACTGGGATGGGTTGCTCAACGAACTGGATCAGGCGCGGCGCCAGCGCCATTTGCTCACCTACCGTGCACTGCTTGAGCGCCTGCAATTCCCCACGCCGGCCATGCAGACCCTGGCGGCGGCCCTGGAGCACCTGGCGGCACTGGATGCCAAGGCCGAGCAGCCGCTGCGCAGTTCCCTGGTGATCAGCCAGGGCGCCAGCCGCCTGCCGCGCACCGGTTTTTTCGAATGTGTGGAGCGCCTGGGGCGGTTCAGCGGGCCTTCTGACGGCGTGGCCGCCGCGTCCTGGCATGCTTCCGAAGTGGTGCGGGTGTTCGAGTACGAGTACCCGGAGTCCGCCGAGGCTTAGAATGCGACGGCAAGGATGTTGTTATCGTCCTACCGCTTGGTTCAGTGTCTGGCCTGTGATCCGAATTCGTAACGGGCCGACATTTTGATGTTAGGAAGTCGTTCTAGGCAGATGAAGTTTGTCGGGCGGCCCGCCCGTTCATATCTTGTATTGTTGTATTTGCTGCCGAGGAGTGGTTTAAAGTTGGCTTCTATAATGAAGCCAACTGTAATGAGTATTAAAGGTCAGAATTTAGGGAAGGTGCCGTGCGGCAAAAAGTATTTTTCTATTAGGGTGGTATATGCACGGTGGGATCCATAGATGTCCTCCATGCTTTTTCGAGTTACCTCCGTAACTACAACATCATCTCTATCGTCACGAAAGCCTTCCGTGCATTTGTCAAATATCGTGTCGATATCTGCATGGTGAGCAATTATACAAGAGTTGTTTATTCCAGCATAATCGGGGGTTTTTCCATTAAGATTGTCGACATTCTCATGGAATTTAGTAAAGTTCTTATTGCTCTTTCCTCGATCTAGATAGACATGGTAAATAAACTTTTCCATGATGTTTCCTTAAAGTTGAATTGATTTTTATGCGTGATTTGAGCGCGCAATCACTTCCTTGAGTAAGGTGCAGTCTGCGCAGATGTAGTATTATTGGGTGGGCGCGTTAGCTCAATACAGGAGTGTTTATTTGCTTTACCATGGCGGCAATTTTATACGCAAGATCTCCACCAGCCCCGGGCCCTTGGAATACTACCGATCCTGTCGTTTCATAGACATTTAAAATCAATTGATCGGGGAACGTATATTTAAGCTGCCCATTAGGTTTGGATTCCAGATGGTGCTCAATAGTTGATAGGTAAGACCTTAGAACAGATACGTGATTACAAATCATTGATGGGACAGTCATATTTATCCTTAAATTTTACTGACGTAAGTATATGGGGTGATGGCGCAAGGCTATCACTCCGTTCGACATTACCTCTTTCGAGGGCATTCGGCAATAGTCTCAGCGCGCCACTGCGCCACCCTGAGTTTTTGTAAAGGGAATTGCCATAACTGTTGAATGTTGACCGATTTTTGCTCAGTCTGCGAAGGCAAGGGTCGGGCAGTGGAGTCCAACTCCGTCCGCATTAGTACTCAATCCAATGGTCATTCCAGTATTGATCTTTCTGAGGTCTCGTTGATTACGCCCAGTATTTGCGAGGTTGATCGAAATCTGCCGAGGTCTAAAGCGCTGGGGTATACATGTCCATGCTGTCGATCACGTGGATGCTGTAGCCCGCCACATCCTTGGCTTGGTGCTTGGCTTGTGACGCCAGTTCTGCCAACTGGCTGGCATCGAGTTGTGCGCAGGCCTGAGGATACAAGTGCACTACACCGATGGACAGCGACAGCAACGCAAACTCCTGGCGCACGCCCTGGCGATTGAGGGCCACGAAGCACCCAGCCTCCAGATGTTCAGCGCGGTAGAAGCGTCGGCATTGGGTATGGAAGTCATCCAGCAACTGGTTGAGCCGCTTGCGCCAATCCTGCGGGCCCAGCACCAGCAAAAAATCATCCCCACCAATATGCCCGACAAAGTCGCGGCTGGGGTCTACCCGGTCGTTGAGGCACTGCGCCAGGCACAGCAGCACTTCATCCCCGCGCCCGTAGCCGTAGATATCGTTGAACGGTTTGAAACTGTCGATATCCACATAGCAGATCACCGACTCGCGCTGTTGCTGCAGCAGCCGGGTGAGGCACTGCTGGATCGGCACATTGCCAGGCAACAAGGTCAACGGGTTGGCGTAGCGGGCCTGCTGGATTTTCAGCTCCGTGATCAACTTGAGCACGTCGATGACCCGACCCAGCCCCAGGTAATCACCGTTCAGGGTTATGATGAAATCCTCTTCGATGCGTTGCCGCGCGCGGCTGGTCAATAAGCGGCTGACCTGCTGCAAGGACTGGCTCAGTTCCACCGCCAAAAAGTCATCGCTCATCAAGCGGCTGATGGGTTTACGTGCAAACAGATCGGTCGCGAACGGCTTGAGCAACGCGTCCGACAACGAGTGCCGGTGCACAATGCCGACCGGGCAACCGCGGCCGTCCAATACCGCCAGCGAGTTGAGGTTGGCCTGGCGGCGGAACGATTCCAGCACTTGAGCGGTGGCGGTGTCTTGATCCACGGCGGGCTGCTCATTGAGCAGGGCGCTCAAGTCACTGCCTTCGTCATTGAGGGCCAGCGTGGCGTTATCCGGCTTGGGCAGCATCAGGCGCGCTTCCTGCGGCGGCTTTTCCTGAGGGCGGCAGAGCAGGTAGCCCTGGACCAGGTCGACGCCCATCTCCGTCAACACCGCCAGTTCTTCCGGCAACTCGATGCCCTCGGCAATCACTTGGGCGCGGGACGCCCTGGCGATCTGCAGGATCGAGCCGACAAACTCACGCTTGAGGGCGTCCTGGTGAATGCCGTCGATAAAGTGCCGGTCGATCTTCACGTAGTCCGGGCGCAGTTCGGACCACAACCGCAAGCTGGAATAACCGGCGCCCAAGTCATCCAGTGCGATGGCAAAACCCATGTCGCGGTAGTGGTGCAAGGCAGTTTGCAGCAGCGCGAAATCGTCGGTGGGTGCCTGCTCGGTTAGCTCGATCACCACTTGGCTGGGAGAAATGCCGAAGTCGCGCAACAGTTGCAGCGTGCGCCCTGGCTGATGTGCGTTCTCCATCAAGGATTCGGGAGAGATATTGAGGAACAGCTTGCCGGGCAGTTTCTGCTCGCTGAAGCGCCGGCATGCACTCTCTCGACACGCCATGTCCAATTCGCTCAGGCGCCCGGCGTGGCTGGCCACCGAGAACAGTGCGACGGGGGAGTGCAGCGGGCTGTTGGACGGGCCACGACTGAGAGCTTCATAACCGAGGATGCGCCGCTCCGACAGGCAGATGATCGGTTGGAACAGGCTGTGCAAACTGCCTTGAGCCAGGATTGAGCCCAATGCATTCAGCTGTTCGGTCATGGTCATGGCGGTCTCGATCAAAAAAAGGACCGTAGGCGTAAACCTGCGGTCCTTTTATTTCACGACAGAATGATGTCTATATGATGACACTCCGAGGAGCGATCACATTAAATCGCCATCATTTACTGCTTGGCCACCTGCTTGGTGATTTTCAGGTAATCCAGCAGGATCCGGCCAGTCTCGGCCAAGTAAGCGTCGTCTTCCGGCTTGGTTTTATCCGCCTCGGTCGGCAGCGCGTCTTCATCTTCTTTCTTCAGCTCTTTGAGCGGGTCTTCACCCTTGGCCTTGCGGCGGGTGTTTTCCAGCACCAGTTGCTGATTCTCGATGCTGGAGTGCTGTGCACGGCGATCCGCTTCGTTGAGGCTGACGGTCTTTTCTTCCATCAGCTTCTTGGCCAGGGCCAGCTTGTCGCGGATAAACACGAACTCGGCATCCTTGGCGGAGCGGGTGTCATGGTCAGCCTTCAACTGAGCCAGGAAGGGCTTGAACGGATCCGACGCCGGCTTGATCGCAGGGCGGATGGTGTCCCACGGCATGGCTTCAGGCAGGGCGCTTTCGCCGATTTCCTTGGTGTCGATGATCGAAGGGAAATCGATATCCGGCAGTACGCCTTGATGCTGGGTGCTCTGCCCGGATACCCGGTAGAACTTGGCCAGTGTCAGCTTGAGCTCGCCATGGTTCAGCGGTTGGATGGTCTGCACGGTGCCTTTGCCGAAGGTCTGGCCGCCGATGATCAGTGCGCGGTGGTAGTCCTGCATGGCGCCGGCGAAAATCTCCGAGGCCGAGGCCGAGAGACGGTTGACCAGCAGCGCCATCGGCCCTTTGTAGAAGGCACCCGGGTTCTCGTCTTCGAGCACGTCGACACGGCCGTCAGCGTTGCGTACCAATACGGTCGGGCCCTTGTCGATAAACAGGCTGGTCAGCTCGGTAGCTTCCTGCAGGGAGCCGCCGCCGTTGTTGCGCAGGTCGATGACCACGCCGTCGACTTTCTCTTTCTGCAGTTCTGTCAGGATTTTCTTCACGTCGCGGGTGGTGGACTTGTAGTCCGGATCACCGGCACGGAACGCCTTGAAGTCCAGATAGAAGGCCGGGATTTCGATCACGCCCAGCTTGTAGTCCTTGCCATCCTGCTTGAGGTTGAGGACTTTCTTCTGCACGGCCTGGTCTTCGAGCTTCACCGCTTCACGGGTGATGGACACGATCTTGCTGGTCTGGTCGTTCGGTGCATTGGTGTGCGGAATCACTTCCAGGCGCACCACGCTGCCTTTAGGCCCACGGATCAGCTTGACCACTTCGTCCAGGCGCCAGCCGACCACATCGACCATCTCTTTGTCGGCTTGGGCCACGCCGATGATCTTGTCGGCCGGTGCCACTTGCTTGGTTTTGTCAGCAGGGCCTGCCGGCACCAGACGTACGATCTTCACCTGGTCATTGTCGCTTTGCAGGACGGCACCGATGCCTTCCAGGGACAGACTCATATTGATATCGAAATTTTCCGCGTTATCTGGCGACAGATAATTGGTGTGCGGGTCGTAGGACATCGCAAAGGTGTTGATGTAGGCCTGGAAGATATCCTCGGCACGGGTCTGGTCCAGGCGTGCCAGCTGGTTCTTGTAGCGCTTGGTCAGCAGTTCTTGAATGGCCTTGGGCTCTTTGCCAGCGATCTTCAAGCGCAGCACTTCGTCCTTGACGCGTTTGCGCCACAGGTCGTCCAGGGCTGCGGTGCTGGTCAGCCAAGGGGCGTCCTTGCGGTCTACCAGAAGGGTTTCTTTCTGGGTGAAATCGAGTTTGTCGACGCCCTTGTTCAGCTCACCCAACGCGGAGTCCAGACGCGCTTTGACGCGGTCCAGGTAACGCTTGTAGATGGTGAAGCCGGGTTGCAGGTCGCCGCTCTTGAGGAAGTCGTCGAATTGGGTCTTCCACTTGTCGAACTCAGCGATATCGCTGGCCAGGAAGTAGCTGCGCGAGGGGTCCAGCAGCTTGAGGTAGCTGTCGTAGATGATCACCGAGCGAGCGTCGTCCAGCGGCGGCTTGCTGTAGTGATGGCGCTTGAGCAACTCGACGACGTTAAGGCTGGCAATCACCTCATCGCGATCAGGCTGAAGGTTGTCCCAGCTATTGGCTGCGAACGTATTGGTCGACATCGACGCGAAGCCGAGACCAATGAAAAAAGCGAGGGCGGTGCTGGGGAACAGATGCTTCATGCTGATTCGACGCGGGGGCAATTGATAACGCATATTAGGCCGTCTTTGAGGGAGCCGGTTCCATATGGTCCGGTCGCATAATGCAAAAAGCCCGGCGCTACAGCACCGGGCTCAGTCCAGACTCACTATGGAGGCACTGTGAAAGCATTGCAAGGCGTTGACGGTGATGTGGGGGGCTAGAACAACCTCGTCCTACGTCCGGTGTAGTCCATATTGCCAATAGCCTGACCGAATCCTAGATTGAAATGCAGTCAGTGTGGGAGCTGGCTTGCCTGCGACAGCGGTGCAACAGTGAAGAATTCTTCATCTGGCGCACCGCTGTCGCAGGCAAGCCAGCTCCCACAGGTTGATGTCTATTAATTCAGGTCCAGTGGTGGATCGGCCAGCCGGCCTGTTCGGCATTGGCGCGCAACACCGGGTCCGGGTTCACCACGTGCGGGTGATCCACCTTGAGCAGCAGCGGTAAATCATTGCGCGAGTCCGAATAGAAATAGGCACCTTCAAGGGTTTCGCCTTCCTGCTCCAGCCATTCCAGCAACCGCGTGATCTTGCCTTCACGGTAAGTCAGTACACCCTCTGTCTTGCCGTCGTATACCCCATGGCTGACGCTCAGGTTAATCCCCAGCACTTCCTCGATACCGATACGCGCAGCAATCGGCGTGACCAGGTGAGTGCCCGAAGCGGAAATCACCAGGATCCGGTCACCGTTCGCGCGGTGGCGGGCGATGGTCTTGGTGGCGTCGCTGTAGATCAGCGGCTCGATCACGTCCTCGACCCACGGCTCCACCAGGTGCTCGATTTCTTCCGGGGTTCGGCCGATCATCGGCTCCAGGCTGAAATCCATGAAATCTTCCATCAACAGCTTGCCCTGGCTGTAGGCATCCATCAGCTCGTTGTTCCTGCGCATGAATGACTCAGGGTCTACCCAGCCGAGGCGGCCCATCTGTTCGCTCCACAGCGTGGCGCAGTCGCCGTGGATCAAGGTGTCGTCCAGATCAAAAATTACCAATGCCATCGGTGATGCTCTCTCTCAATAGGTCGCTGCCTGTCAGGCTACTTCACACAGTGCGCTGGGGTCGATGGAAAGTGCCAGGCGTTGGCCGTCCGGATGCAGGTCGTCGGCCGAACGATTGAGCACGTCCACCACCAGCTCGACACCACGGGCTTCGATGCGGTAGCGAATCACGTTACCCAGCAGGCTGTGGCTACGCACCAACGCATCGAGCTCGCCACTGCGGCTCAACTCGATGGCCTCGGGGCGAATCGCGATACGCCCGCTGATCGGTCGCTGCAGCAGTTGGCTAGCCTTGTCGGCATCGAGCAGGTTGTAGTTGCCGATAAACCCAGCAGCGAACACATCCACCGGCGCGGTATAGAGGGTTTCGGCATCGCCGCTCTGCACGATCTTGCCCTGGTTCATCAAGAAGATGCGGTCGGACATGGTCAGGGCTTCTTCCTGGTCATGGGTCACGAAGATCGTGGTCAACCCCAGTTCGCGCTGGATCTGGCGGATCTGTTCGCGCAAATGCTTGCGAATCCGTGCATCCAATGCCGACAGCGGTTCATCCAGCAGCAGCAGGCGCGGGCGGGTCACCAGGGAGCGGGCGAGGGCGACGCGCTGGCACTGACCACCGGACATCTGGTGCGGATAGCGGCCGGCCAGGTCCTTGAGCTCCACCAGTTGCAGTACTTCTTGCACGCGCTTGTGGCTGTCGTCGGCGTTGACCTTTTGCATGCGCAGGCCGAAGGCAACGTTCTGTTCCACAGTCATGTTGGGGAACAACGCGTAGCTCTGGAACACCATGCCGATCTGGCGCTTCTGTGGGCTCAGGGGCACGATGTCCTGGCCATCCAGGAGGATTTGGCCACTGTCCACCGGCGTAAGCCCGGCGATGCAGCGCAGCAAAGTGGATTTGCCGCAACCGGACGGGCCGAGCAGGGTGACGAACTCGCCTTTGGCGACCTCGCAATTGATATCGCTGAACACCGGGGTGCCGGCGTAGCCTTTTTGCAGGTGTTGGACGCTGACGAAGCTCATTGGCTTTTGTCCTTGTTCAAGAGAGTGGCGGCCCAGGTCAGTACCAGCACGAAGAAGAAATAAGAGATCACCACGGCGCTGGTGAAATGGCCACTGCTGTTGCGCATGTTGTTGAGGTACACCTGCAGGGTTTCGTAGCGGGTGCCGACGAGGATGTTGGCGAACACGAACTCGCCGAACAGGAACGAGAACGACAGCAGCAGCGCCACCATCAGGCCCTTGCGCAGGTTGGGCAGCACCACCAGGATCGCGGCCTGCCAGGTGCTGGCGCCGAGCAGTTGCGAAGCGTCCATCAGGTCGCGCAGGTTGATGGCTTGCAGGTTGTTGGTGATCGCTCGGTACATGAACGGCAGCGCGACGGTGAAGTAGCAGCCGATCAAAATCCACGGCGTGCCCACCATCGCCAGCGGCCCGGAACCGTACAGTTGCAGCAGACCCACCGAGGACACCACCGGCGGCACCGCAAAGGGCAGCAGGATCAGGATGTTCATCAGCGCGTCGAGCTTGGGAAAGTGGTAATGCACCACGAACAGCAGCGGCAAGATCAACACCACCGAGAGGATAAGTGCGCCCACGCACACCAGCAACGATTGCCCGAAGGCCATCAGAAAGCGCGGGTCGCTCCACAGCTGTACATACCATTTCACGCTGAAGCCGGCAGGCAGGATGGTTGCCGACCAACTGCTGGAAATCGAGTAGACAAAAGTGCCCACCAGCGGCAGCACCAGGATCAGGAACAACAGGTACACCACCACCCGATGGTAGAGGGAGGCCGTACCGGCTTCAGCGCGAGACATGGTAGCTCCTCTTGAGCAGCAGTTGATGCACCACCGTGACCACGGTCATCAGCGCCACCAGCACCACGGCCAGGGCGCTGGCCATGTTCGGGTCCAGCGACACATCGCCAGAGACCAGGCCGGCAATGCGAATTGGCAGCACGTTGAAGTTGCCGGTAGTAAGCGCATAGACCGTGGCGTAGGCGCCCAGGGCATTGGCCAGCAGGATCACAAAGGTGCCGAGCAGGGCCGGGGTGAGCACCGGCAGGCCGATATGGCGCCAGAACTGCCAGCCATTCGCACCGAGCAGCGCGGCAGATTCGCGCCAGTCTTCGCGCAATGCGTCAAAGGCCGGGTAGAGCAACAGTACGCCGAGGGGGATCTGGAAATAGGTATAAAGGATGATCAAGCCGGTTTTCGAGTACAGGTTGAAGTCCTCAATGATCCCGGCCTGCTTGAGCATGAGGGTGATGCTGCCGTTGAACCCCAGCAGGATGATGAACGCGAAGGCCAGGGGCACGCCGGCGAAATTGCTGGTCATGTTGGCGAACGCGGTGACGAAGTTGCGCAGCGGCGAATCCACTCGGCGCAGTGAGTAGCTGCCCAAGGTGGCGATGATGATGCCGAAGATGCTGGAGTAAAAGCTGATCTCCAGGCTGAACTGGATGGCCTGCCGGTAGAACTTCGAGGTGAAGATGCGGGTGAAGTTTTCCAGGCCCCAGCCGGCCTCTTCGGTTTGAAGGCTGCTGATCAGCACCCACACCAGTGGCGCGATCTCGAACACGATAAAGAACAGTGCGAAGGGCAGCAGGCACAGCAGGGCCAGCCATTTGCCGCGGGTCAATGCATTCACTTGAGCAGCTCCCGGCACACAGGTTTGTCGTGGGGCACGCCGAGCAGCTCGCAGACGGTACCGCACAGGTCGGTCTGTTTCGGCGCAGCGTCGGTGTCCAGGCTGAAGGCGTCACCGATGACAAACAGTGGCACTTCCCGTTCTTCGCGCAACAGGCCGTTGTGGGAGCGGTCGTTGTTCATGCCATGGTCGGCGGTGACCAGTATCTGGTAGCCGGCGTCGAGCCAGCCTTGCAGGTAGTCGGCCAGGATAATGTCGGCAGAGCGTGCGCTGTTGCGGTATTGCGCGGTGTCGAGGCCATGCTTGTGGCCGGCGTCGTCGATGTTCATCGGGTGCACCAGCAAAAAGTTTGGCGCGTGCTTGAGCCGCAGGCTTTCGGCGTCGGCGAACAGGTGGGAATCGGGGTAGTGGTCATTCCAGTAGAAATGCCCGTGCTGGATCGCCAGCGCCTTGTCGTTGGTATGACGATCGCGGGCGGCGAGAAAGGGCGTGCGGTTATACAACTCGCTGACCCAGTGGTAAGCCGCCGCCGCGGTGCTCAAGCCGGCGTCGGTGGCGTAATGGAAAATGCTGCGCTGGGTGGACAGGCGCGAGACGTTGTTGTGCACGACACCGCTTTGGATCGGCGGCACGCCGGTGAGGATGCATTCATACAACGGGCGGGACAGGGCAGGCAGTTCACATTCCAGTGTGTAGAGGGCTGCGCGTCCTGCGCCGACGTAGGCCTGCAAGTGCCCCATGGCGTGCCGCGCAACCTCGAAGTTGAGGCCGTCGAGCACCACAAGGATGACATTGTGCTTCATGGGGGCTGGGGCTCCGCAACAAAGGGTATGGCTCAGTATCAACTTGGGATGGGATCAAATGTGGGAGCTGGCTTGTTGTGGCGAGCAAGCTTGCTTGCGCTGGGGTGCCGAGCACCCCCAAAAAGCCGGCACCAGCTACGCTGTCGAGCGGGAGCAAGCTCCCTCGCCACAGCAAGCCAGCTCCCACACTGACCGCCTTTGGATCAGAGAGACCGATTACTTCATTTCTACGATGACTTGCTCGTTCCACATCTGTGGCAGCTTCTTGGACGTCGCTTCCCAGGCATCGGCATCCTTGATCGGCTGCGGGTTGGCCTTGGTGTACTGCTCGCCCGGGATCAGGTTTTTGGCAACGTCCGCCGGCAGTTTCAAATCGGTTTCAGCCCGGATCGGACGCGCATTGCCGCGTGCCAGGTTGAGCTGGCCGGCATCGCTGAAGATGTATTCGCGGGTGAGCTTGGCGGCGTTCGGGTGCTTGGCGTATTTGTTGATGATGGTGGTGTAGCCGGATTTCACCGAGCCATCCGAGGGGATCAGCACCACGTAGTCATCCGGGTTGGCCATCTTGGCCTTGTAGCTCAGGCCGTTGAAGTCCCAGACGAGGCCCACTTCGACTTCGCCTTTTTCCATGGTGGCGATGGTCGGGTTGGACAGCGAGAGCCGACCTTGCTGGGCGATCTTGGTGAAAAATTGCAGGCCCGGCGCGATGTTTTTCTCGTCGCCTTTGTTGGCGATGGCTGCGGCGAGTACTGCGTTCGAAGCCTGGGCGGCGGTGCTCACGTCACCCACCGAGACCTTGTATTTACCGGTTTGCAGGTCAGCCCAGGTGGTGGGCACTTCGGAGCCGTGCAGCAGCTTCTTGTTGACGATAAAGGCGATGGTGCCGGTGTAGGCCAGGGCCCAGTGACCGTCCTTGTCTTTCGCCCAATCCGGCACCTGCGCCCAGGTGGACGGTTTGTATGGCTGGGTGACTTCCTGTTTCACCGCGATCGGGCCGAAGGCTGCGCCCACGTCACCGATATCGGCGCTGGCGTTGTCTTTTTCGGCTTTGAACTTGGCGATTTCCTGGGCCGAGCTCATGTCGGTGTCGATGTGCTTGAGGCCGTAGGTCTTGGCCAGGTCTTCCCAGGTGCCTTTCCAGTTGGCCCAGTCATCGGGCATGCCGACGCTGTTGACGGCGCCTTCCGCTTTGGCGGCGGCTTCCAAGGTTTTTAGATCGGTATCAGCAGCCATGGCGGCGGTGCACATGGCAATGGTCGAGCCTAACAGTGATGCCAGGAAAAGCTGTTTCATCCGAAGCTCCTTTGGGCGTTTTCAACGCGGCGTTTTATCTGAACGTTAGCGGTGGTTTGGTCTAGGTCAGCAATACCTGAGCCAATCTAGGCCCCCTGGATGACAGTTTCATGTCGATGTCGTTTTTGAAGCGCTGATGTCGCTCAGCTCCGACTTAGCGTAGACCATGTCCAAGTGCCCGCAGGCTCTGGACTTGGCCGATGTATTGCAGGGGGTGGTAGAGGCAGTCGACAGCCTTTGTCATCTGTCGGTCATGTGGAGTGCCTAGGCTGGCACACAGCAGCAGAAGCCCAGATAGAGCGCGTTTTGTGCACCTGAACGGTGCTGGTCTAGTCCAGATAGGTAACGTTGATGCGTGATGAGGCAATCAAGGCGGTAACCTCCATCGGCCTGGCGCTGCAAGAGCAGATCGACCATGGCCTGTTGCCGCCTGCCAGCAAACTGCCCGCCGAACGCAAGCTCAGCGAGTTGTTTGGTACCACTCGGATTACCGTGCGGGAAGCCTTGTTACAGCTTGAGGCCCAAGGGCAGATTTACCGCGAAGAGCGTCGGGGCTGGTTCGTCTCGCCGCCACGGCTGGCCTATAACCTGATGCAGCGCAGCCATTTTCACGCGATGGTCAGCGACCAGGGGCGTGAGGCTTCCACGCAGGTCATCTCAGCACGCTTGCAACCGGCGTCGGCGGCGGTGTGCGCGTGGTTGCAGTTGCCGGCGTTGTCGAGCGTGATCCAGATTTGCCGGGGGCGCAGGATTGACGGGCGCCTGGTGTTGTATGTGGAGCACTATCTGAACCCGCAGTATTTTCCGGGAATCCTGGCGTGTGATTTGAATCAGTCGATGACTGAGCTGTATGCCAGCAAATATGACTTGCGCTACGGGCGGGTGCGCTTCGAGATTGTGCCGACCTCACTGCCGGTGGAAGCGGCCGCTGCGCTGCGGGTCTCGGTAGGCAGCCCGGGCTTGCGCATCGCCCGGGTCAATTACGACCAGCATCAACGCCTGATCGACTGTGACCTGGAGTTCTGGCGGCATGATGCGATTCATGTGGGTGTGGATGTGGTGTAGCGGCTTGTGCACCGCGAACCCATGTGGGAGCTGGCTTGCCTGCGATGGTATCGACTCGGTGCGCCTGATAAACCGAGGCGTCCGCATCGCAGGCAAGCCAGCTCCCACAATGAACCGAGTTTATCTCTGACGGATCGGTGGCTTGCCTAGGGTGTGAGTGCCTTGATCACTTGGTCCACATTGGTTTCCAACTCCGTCACCGGGTCGGCGCCGTCCACATTTAATACCAACAGTCTGGAGCCGCCGGCAGTGATGGCGGTTTTGACTGCATCGCTGGGTTGACGGTGATGCAGCACCACGGCCACATCGTTGTCCTTCAACGTGCTGCTGAGTTTTTGCAGCGCCTCGGGCGTCCACTCGGCATCGGGCCGTGCATCGGTGCCGAGCACTTCCAGGTTCAGGCTGCTGACCAGGTACGCGAAGTGATCGCTCAAGCTGAGCACACTCAGGTTGTCGGCCTTGGCCAAGCGCGCCTCGCTGTCGGCGGTGAGCTTGAGTAAACGCTGTTTGAGCGCGGCCAGGTTAGCGTCGATCCTGGGTTTGGCAGCCGGCGCCAGGCGGCTCAGGTCGGCGGCCATCACGTCGGCCATGCGCCCCATATTGTTGCTCGATTGCCAGGGTTGGCTGTTCAAGCCATCGGTGACACCCGGTTGTACTGCGATACCCGGCAAGCCGCCGTCCACCGGGCGTGCGGCATCGACTTCGACGATGCGGATATTGCTGCGCCGCGCCACGGGGTACAGCGGGTCATCGGCCCACAGCGAGCGCAGGCCGATAGCCGCGTCGGCGTCCAGCGCCAGCTTATTCAGTGCCGCAGCACCGCGGCCGGTGAAGTAGGACACCTGCCGCGAACCCGGCAGATTGGCCGGCGCGGCGCGTTCAAGCGCTACGTTGGTGCCTTTGAGCAGCGCCTCGGCCAAGCCGTAGGTAATCGGCAGCGAGGCCAGCACCTTGACCGGCTGCTTGGTCTTGGTCAGGGCTGCGTGACCGAGGCCCTGGTTGACTTTGAAGTCCTTGGCGTCGAAACCGTCGACGGCCAGCGCCGACGTACTCATCAAGCAAGCGATGGCCAGGACCAATGGGCGAAAGACAGGGCGCATTATCCAAGATTCCCTTTGAGGCTGGGCACAACGCCACGGGCGATGGCGGCGAAGGCGAAGGCGATACCGGCAACCAGAATGATGGCGGCGCCGGATGGGATGGGCAGGTCGAAGATGATCGGCAGCAGGATGCCGCACAGGGTGCTGACGGTAGCGATCAACACCGAGATCCAGAAAAACCCTTTGAGTGACTGGCTCAACAGGCGCGCCGCAGCGGCAGGAATCACCAGCAAGGCGCCGACCAGGATTGCGCCTATGACCTTGACCGCGGCAACGGTGATCAGGGTCACCAGGATCACGAACAGGTAGTCCAGGCTTTTCACCGCCACCCCGCGCACTGCCGCCAATTGCGGGTTGAAACTGGCCAGCATGATGCGGTTGTACAACGGCAATGCCAGGGCCATCACCAGCGAGCCGACAATGGCCAGTACCAGCAGATCGTTGCCGTTGACCGTCAGCACCGAGCCAAACAGCACGTTCTCGAGAATGTGCACGTTGATCTTGCCGGCCAGGATCAGCAGCAGGCTTGCCCCCAGTGCCAGGGACACGGACAGGAATACGCCGATCAAGGTATCGGGCGCCAGGCCGGTGCGGTTACGCAGGTAATTGAGCAGGATGCCGAACAGCAGGCAGTAGCCAAACAGGCTGCCATAAGGCCCGGTATAGGGTTCTCCCAGCAGGATGCCCACGGCCACGCCGGTCAGCGCGGCATGGCCGACCGCTTCGGAGAAAAACGCAAAGCGCTTGACCACCACCAGCGTGCCCAGGCCGCCCAGCACCGGGCCGATCAACAAGCCGGCGAGCAGGGCGTTGACCACAAACCCGTAGGCCAGGGCTTCGGGCAGGTAACCGGAAGAGGCCCAGCCCTGGACCATCAAGCGAAAGGCTTCATAACTCATGGCGCCGGGCTCCGAGGGTGGGTGGAGAACAGAGTGAGCAGGCGGTCCGGGGTCAGCGCCTCTTTCGGTGTGGCGTCGAACAGCACGCGGCGGTTCAGACCGGTGACACGGTCGGCCAGGCGGCCAACGGCCTCCAGGTCGTGCTCGATCCACAGCACCGTAATCCCTGCCAGGCGCCAGTCGTTCAATAGCCGTTCGAACACCTGGATACCCGCCTCGTCGAGGGCCGACATCGGCTCATCCAGCACCAGCAACTGCGGCGCCGGAATCAGCCCCTGGGCCAGCAGTACGCGCTGGCGCTCACCGCCGGACAACGCGCCCATGCGGCGCTTGCGCTTGTCTTGCATGCCGACGCGCTCAAGGGCATCGCCAATCGCTGCTGCGTAATGCCTGGACAGGCCCAGAAACGCCGGGCGACGCTGGCACATGGCAGCCATGAAATCGTCCACAGTCATCGGCAAGCCCCGGTCAAATTCCAGCGCCTGGGGCACGTAACCGATGGTGCCGGGTGTGGTTGGCCATTCCAGGCTCAAACGCCCCTGGTGCGGCGTCTGCCCCAACAGGGTCTTGATCAGCGAGCTTTTGCCGCCGCCGTTGGGGCCGACCAGCGCATGGATGCTGCCCGGTTGTACCTGGAAACTCACGCCATCAAGGATCACGGTGCGCCCCAGGGTCAGCGAGACCTGGTCGAAGTTCAGGGTGGGGCCGACGCTGACGGGGTTCAGTTGCTGTGCGGCGGTCATGCTCCCGACTCCTGAATCGCCCGTACCACGGTGTTGAGGTTGCCGGTCATCTCCACTTCGTACTTCTCGGCGCTGTATTCGCCGTAGGAAATATGCGACAGCGGGTACAGCTTGACCCCGGATTCACGCTGGATGGTATCGACGTAGGTGGACGGGAAATCCATCTCCGAGAAGATCACTTTCACATCCAGGGCACGCAGTTCATCGATAGTCTTTTTCAGCTGGCTGGGGCTTGGCTCGATACCGTGGGCCGGCTCGACCACGGCGGTGACCTCCAGGCCAAACTCGCGCAACAGGTAGTCGTAGGCCGCGTGTACGGTGGCGACGCGCAGGTCGGGGTTGGGCGCGCTGGTCAGCTTGGCCAGGGCGTCGGCGCGCATCTGACGCAGGCGCTTGCCGTAGGCGCGGGCGTTCTGGGTGTAGGTTTTGGCGTTGTCCGGGTCGAGCTTGCCCAACTCACGGGCAATGTTATTGACCTGGGCAATCGACGCGCTGATCGACAGGAAGGTGTGCGGGTTGACCACCTTGCCCGCACCGCGTGCCGCGTTACCTGTAGCGGCGAGCAGCGGCACGTTGGCGTTGGCTTCGATCACCGGGATGTCCGGGCGCTCGCTGGTGGCGATCATGCGGTCGGCGAAGTCGTCATGGCCGACGCCGTTGAGCACGATCACATCCAGGGTGCCGATGCGCTTGATGTCTTCGGCGCGCGGCTCGTAGGCATGGGGGTTGAAACCGGCGGGAATCAGTGGCACCACTTCGGCCTTGTCGCCCACGATATTGGCCACGTAGCTGTAATAGGGGTGCAAGGTAATGCCGATACGCAGGCGCTTGGCCGCCTCGGCATTGGCAAGGGGGGCGAGCATCAGGCTGAACAGGCCAACCAGCAACAGGCGCAACAGGGGCGATGACATAGACATGGGCAATCGGTCTTCTCGTTCAGTGACGGTGCTGGCGGGTAACGCCGGCATCGAATTGCGCGACCACCTGCTGCCAGCCGGCCGCGATCAGCGCCTGGTCAGTGAGGTCGGATGGAGCGGCAAGGTTGGCGCTGCGGTTGAGCCAGATATCCGGCTCACTGCCTTGCACGCGCATCAGCAGCGAACCGCTGGTGGCCGGCGCCTGGCTCAAGCCCAGGTAGGCAGCCGGTGCCAGCAACTGCCAGCGGTGGCCGCCTCGGCTTACTGAGCTAGCGTCCTGGGCAAAGGGGGCGAAGCCTTCTTCGGCCAGTTGCTCAGGCGTCGGCAGGGCGCTGTGTTCCTGCTGCAACAGGTGGATTTCATCCAGGGTCACCCGCAGGTCGGCGTAGATGCCTTGCTCGGCGGCGCTCAGGTCGCGGCGGGCGTCCAGCTGATGGCTTGGCACCGCCGCGACTTCCTGGGTTTCCCCATGCAGCGCCACGACCGTGCCCGCCACCGCGAGGATGATCAGACACAACAGCAACACATAAAGGGTTTCGTGGCCCGCGCCGGCGGGGCGTACAACCTGTGTGGTACTCATTGCGACGGGATATCCGCTTGGTCGATTTCCACCACGTGGCCGGGGCCGGCATCGAAGAGCACGTAGAACTCGGCGGCGGGCTTCTTGAAGGTCAGGGTCGAATCCTCGCCGAGCTTGCCCGGCACCAGGATGGTTTCGTCGTAGCCGATCACATCCAGGGTTACGCCGGGGGCGCCACTGCCGTCGGAGAAGCCGCCTTTGCACTGGATCTGCTCACCGGGGATTTCCTTGCATTCGCACATCGGGTTGTGGGCGAAGGCGGTGGTGCTCAGGCCGGCGCACAGCAATAGCGCGGCGCGGGTGAGGCGCTTGAACGTCATGGTTTGACTCCTTGCTTGTTCAGCCAGGCAATGGTGGCAGGCGAGGCCTGGCTCAGCGGGATGGAACCCTGGTGCATGCTGCCGTCCCACCCTTCCATGGTCACCCATATTTCGGCGTCCGCCGGGGTGCGTTCGGGGATCGGCAGGGCGGCGCCCATACGGTACGGCGTGCCGAAGAAGATCACTCCGGCGGCGCGCAGGCTGCGGGGTTTGCCGATACGCAGGTAAGTGGCCTTGACCTGCTCGGCACAGGTATCGCACAGGGCAGCGTTGAAGAACTTCATCGGGCCAGCCGGGTTCGGGCTCGGGCCTTCGTTGCGAAACTCAGCCAGCGTCAGGCTCCAGGGGCCGACTTGCACTTGCCCGGCCACGCGCTCGCCGATGCCGGTATCCCCGCGAAACAACGCGGCGTCGGCAAAGTATTTGGGCATGAACCCCAGCGGCACCAGCAACAGCAGGATGTTGATATGGAAACGCCATTTCAGCCAAAAGGCGCGCAGCGGGGACGGGGGTACGGTTGCGACCTTGCTCATCGCTGAGCCTCCGAGGTGTCGGCGTGCATGGCCGGGATGGGCACGTGCTGACGTTGCGTCTTGGCCTCGCGCTTGAGGGCGTTGAGGGTGGCCAGGGCGGTGCGCTTGGTCCAGATCAGCAAGCCGCTCAATACCATCATGCTCAGCACCAGGCCGAAGAATGCCCAGATCAGCTTGATCCACAAACCGCCAAAGTCCCCGGTGTGCAGTGGGCGCATCGACTCGGTGACGAATTCCAGCGGGGTACGGTCGGACAACAGGTTGGAGACCGCGATTTCACCGTCATAGGGGTTCAGCTGTGCGGTCTGGAACATCAACGGGTACCAGCCACGCCCGCCGATCTGCAGGTGGCTGTAGGCGTTGCTTGGCATGAACACAAAGCTGGCGTCCAGGCCGGGGATTCGCTCGGCGGCGATGTCGATCGCCTTGTCGATAGGGATCATCGGTGCCGGCACGCCCGGCGCCGACAGCGGCACCTTGTCCCGTGCGATAACTGGCACGATGGGTTCACTGGAAATGGATATCTGGTTGTCGCCCAGGACAGCCTCGATCAGGAACCAGGTGCCAGTGATTGAAATGACCGCGATAAACCAGATCGACCAGATGCCGCTCAGGCGGTGAAAGTCGCCCCAGAAGATTCGCGCGCCATGGCGGATGCGCAGGGTAGGACGAAGGAAGCCTTTCCAGAAGCGCTTGTACACCACCAGCCCGGTGATCAGCGAGGCGAGCAGCGGCAAGCCCAGCGCGGACACCAGGTACCAGCCCCAACTGTACCCATTGGTGAACGGCACCAGCCACCAGCCATGCAGGGCGCGGGTGAATTGCTGGAAATTGAACGAGGGGCTGATGCCCTGGATCGCGCCGGTGTAGGGGTTGGCATACACCTCCACGGAGCGCCCATCCGGGTAGCTGAGGCCGACGCTTAGCGCGAAGTGCGACTCATCCGGGCGGATAATGGACTGGACGATAGCCTTGGGTTCATCGCGCTTGATGGCCGCGATCACCTGGTCAAAGCTCAACGGCTGGGCTTCATCCGACGGCTTGCTGGCGCGGATATCCGGGTTGGCCAGCCACACGATTTCCTGGCTCACCACGGCCAGCGTGCCGGTAACGCAGACGATCAGCACAAAGAACCAGATGGGCAACGCCAGCCAGCTATGAACGAGAAACCAGAGTTTGGAGCGTGACTTCTTCGACATATGAATGAGGGTCTTGAACGGAGGGGGCGATAGAGGCCCGGAAAAGGCCAGTCGTAGCTTTTGCTGACGCGACAGGCTGTATCTAAGTTAAGACGGATGAGAATGAGAAATCCCTAAGGCGGATATGAAAGAAAATGTTTCAGGATTGCATTCAGGGTGTATGGCGTAACCCTGTGGGAGCTGGCTTGCCTGCGATGACATCGACTCGATCCAACGGATGCACCGAGTCGTCTGCACCGCAGGCAAGCCAAATCCCACATGGGATGTGTATTGCGTTGCAACTATCAGCCTTGCTTGAACAACTCCATGGCGCGCTGGCGTATCTGCTCCTCGGTGAGGTCTTCCTTGTGCGTGGCCAGGAACCAGAGATGACCGAACGGATCTTTCACGCTCGCAGAGCGGTCGCCATAAAACTGATCCTTCGGCTCGGACACCACGGTGGCGCCGGCATCAACCGCTCGTTGAAATTGTGCATCCACATCTTCCACATACAGATGCAGACCAATGCTGGTGTGCTCATCCGGATTGCGCAGGGCCATTTGATCGCAGGGCGTACCGAGCATCAGCGATGAATCACCAATCCGCAGTTCGGCATGACCCACCCTGCCGTCGGGCATGTCCAGGCGCATGACTTGCGTGGCGCCAAAGGCTTTTTTGTAGAACTCGATGGCCTCGCCCGCTTTGTCGATGCCCATATAAGGTGTGAGGCTGTGATAACCGTCGGGAATAGCTTTAACGTTCATGACATTCTCCCTGAGTCGAGGTATGAACATTTCACTATAGGCCACGTAATGCGTGGCCTGCGGGCAACCGACGAGGTGCTTTTATCAAGGCGGTGTGGTGGGCTCCAGCAGTTGGGCGCCCGGCCCATACTCAGCGAGCTTATCGTCCTGATTGCGCAACGGGCACGCCTCCATCGATAAGCACCCGCAACCGATGCAGCCATTGAGCTTGTCGCGCAGCAGCACCAGTTTGTTGATGCGCTCATCCAGGTCTTCACGCCACAACGCCGATAGGCGCTCCCAGTCGTGAACATTGGGTGCGCGCTCATCGGGCAAGGTGCGTAATGCCTCGCCAATGGTAGCCAGCGGAATGCCCAGGCGCTGGGCGATCTTGATCACCACTACGCGCCGCAATACATCCCGTGGATAACGCCGCTGGTTACCTGCATTGCGATTGCTCTTGATCAGCCCTTTTGCCTCGTAGAAGTGCAGGGCAGTAACCGCTACGCCGCTGCGAGCAGCGAGCTGCCCGACGCTGAGTTCCTTATTGAGCATGAACATCTCCCAAACAGTGCTTGACCTCGACTTAAGTAGAGGTTTTACCCTGCGTGGCATCGAATCGCAAGATTCTGCCTACAAAGAGAGGGGAGTGTTCATGCAGGTATCGGAGAAGTGTCGCGGCTTCACTCAATTGATCGAGTTTCAGATCAACCCCCAGCAGCAAGATGCCCTGGTGGCGGCCTTGTCCACTCAAAGCGAACGACTGGCCGAGGGCCACGATGGTTTTCTGAGTGCCAGCGTGCAGGTCAGCGAGGACGGCCGGCGGGTGCTCAATTACTTGCAATGGCAATCGCGCGCAGATGGCGAGGCGGCGTTCAAGTTCTTCGAGCAGCGCGGCGAAGATTTCTGGACGCTGATTCGCGCCCACCAGGCAACGGCGGTGACCTTCGGTTCGTTCCAGGTGCTGCAAAGCTTTGAGCGCAGCCATGACAACGCGCTGCACTGTCGCCTAAATGGATAAATGCAGCATCCGCCCGCCCTGCACGTTTTCGCCAGGTCGACGTTTGTTCACCGCCAGCTCGCCGAGCTTGATCAAGCGCGAGCGCGTGACGTTGCGGCTCAGGCCCAGCAGGTTGGCGGTATGCACCTGGTTGTAATGGCTGAAGCGGTAGGCCGCACGTAAGAGTGCGTCTTCGACCTTTTCATGCAGGGCGCCGGTCTGTTCCTCGAACAGCGTTTGAAACGCCCGCGCCAGCAAGGCTTCGGCGCTGTTACCAATGTGGTGCGGGTTGTCGTCCTGGCGCTCGATACGCATGTTCGACAGGCGCAAATCGTCGCGCCCTATCACGCCTTTGCGGCAGATCAGTAGGGTGTGATGGATGACGTTTTCCAATTCGCGGATGTTGCCTGGCCAGCTGTAGCTCTTGAGCTTGTGCTCGGCCTCACGGCTGATGGTGATCGGGCCGTAGCCCAGGCGCCGACTGTAGACTTCGATAAAGTGCCAGGTCAGCGGCAGGATATCGCCAGGGCGCTCGCGCAGTGGGCTGAGTTCCAGGCCGACCACGCCGAGACGGTAGTAGAGGTCTTCGCGGAAATGCCCGGCGTTGATGGCCTTTTCCAGTTGTACGTTGGTCGCGGCGAGCACGCGCACATTAATCGCAATGCTTTTGCGCGAGCCCAGGCGTACGACTTCACGCTCCTGCAACACCCGCAACAGTTTGACCTGGATCGCTATTGGCAGATCGCCGATCTCATCGAGGAACAAGGTACCGCCGTCAGCCTCTTCGAACCAGCCGGCCTTGGCACTCAGGGCACCGGTAAAGGCACCTTTGTCATGGCCGAACAGCTCGGCTTCCACCAGGGATTCGGAGAATGCCCCGCAGTTCACCGCCACGAACCGCCGGTTGCGCCGCGCGCTGAGGTTGTGGATATGGCGCGCCACCAGCTCTTTGCCGGTACCGGTTTCGCCGATGATCAACACGCTTGCGTCGCTGGGCGCCACTTGCTGGATGTGGTTGAGCAAGGCCTGGGATTTAGGGTCTTCAAAGACCTGAGCGGTGGCGCGGATCGAGGTCGCGAGTGTGGGGGAGGGCGGTAGAGTCAACAACTGCATGGGCACCTCGTTGAAGGGCTGTCGCCAGGGTGACCGTTGCGTGGCGAACAGTCGGGCTACGTGACGCCATTTATAGAGGGTTGAATTTATTCCGTAAACGAATGCATTTAAATATTTATAGATCGAAAACGAATATATAGGTTGCGCTATCGAACCTGCTGTAACGGTTGATAGCGACTATCACGTGCGTTGATTTTTCATGGCAGGGGGGCGGGAGTAGCCTGTGTTCATTGACTCGAAACCTCCTCAGCAGGACCGCCGCCATGAACCGTCTATTCGCTATTTCGTTACTGTTTTTCATCTCTGTTCTCGCCGGGTGCGCGACTCACCCATCGCCTGAGATGCGCCCTTACACGGCAGAAGAAACCAAACAGTTGGCGTTGGAAGCGTTGAGTCGTCGCGGGTTGTCATTTGATGAATACCAACAGCAGCGTGCTGCCCTGACTGGCCAGCCACAGAAAACCTTTGGCTTTGATCAGCAGGCTGAAATGAACGCACAGCGCGCCGCACAGCGCAGCGGCCGTGCGAGTTGAGAGCCGGGTGACGATAGGTACGTCTTCCAGTTTGACGAGCTGATATCTGTCGGCTAGAACTTAGCCTTAGCAACGCATCACGGCTGCATGATGCAGGCGGATGGTTGAGTCGAGTGTCTGATTTTTCCTGTCTCTTTGGCTTCGTGCCATGTCGTAGTTTCGCTGTGGAATAGCATTGCAAGACATTCCAAATTGAATGTACTTCGGGTTGCGTCAGCCGTTCGCGGCGCGTGACTCCGTGCCGGGTGCTTTCTGACGGGATCGTGAAACTGCGCAGTCTTTCTTCGATAGAAATACGCCTGGCCTGCCATTGAGGCTGGTGATCATGAGGATGTCGATCGGGTGGGGTTTGCTTGTTTCGCGCTGTGGTTGGAGTTTGCCTGGCGTGTTCTTCGCGTTGCTGAGTGTGGAGGTTTCGGCGGCGGCCTGTACGGCACCTGCCTACCAAGCTGGGACCGTCTACGGACAAGGCGACCAGGTGCAGAACAAAAACCAGCAGGACAAAACCCACGAGTTTGAATGTTGGAAAGACACTGACAAATCGCCGCACGGGCCGGGCAGTTGGCAATGGTGCAACCAGCCCGATTACAACCCCGGGCAGCCATCCTCTCATGGTGTCGAGATTTGGGGCGATGCCTGGAAGGATCTGGGGGAATGCGGTGGCTTCCAGGGTAACCGTCTGACCCTGAACTTCAGCACGTTAAGCGGCCGGGGGCCGATCAGCCAGCCAACCCCGGGCGTGGCGCGGGCCGATCAGGTAGTCACTGGCGTATTGCGCTGCAAAGCCGAGGAGATCCCGATCAGTGCCAAGTCCGGCGAAACCATTCACCTCGATAACCTGAAGGCCTGCGACTACCAACTGGTGATGAACCCCGCTGGTGGGTTTGTGCCCTTGAACACACCGCGTATCGTTTCCTTCCAGCGAGAGGAGGGTGAGGAACAGGCGGTCACCCTGAAGTATCGGCCACCGGTGCAGGTGGGCAGGCTCAGCGGCCTGCCAGGGGTCAAGATTGAATTGTTTGCCCAGGGGCTGATACAGCCTCGGCAGATGGCGATGGGCAAGGACGTGCTCTATGTGGGCTCCAGTGCGATTCCATCCTACGTCTATGACGGGAAAATCGCCGATATGATCTATGCCTTGCCCCTGGACAATGCCGGCAAACCCACCGGCATCTACGTGATTGCCAGCGGGTTGGAGGAGCCGCACGGTGTGGTGTATCGCGACGGTGATTTGTACTACTCGACCACTGGCGGCCTCTATCGTTTGCGCGATGCCGATGCGCATTACAAGGATCCTTCGCCTGAGCGGGTGTTCAAATTCCCCGCCGACGATGCGCCATTTCCTCTGCCTTCCGTGGCGTCTGGCTCCAGCACTCGCTTCTGGCATATGAAGCACCCTTTGCATTTCAACCCGCTGGACCCCGCCGACACTGGCCTGTACACCGCCGTCGGCATTCCTTGCAACTTGTGCATGATCCCGCCTGACCCGCGTTACGGCACGTTACTGCGTTATGACACCGTGACCGGTAAAGCGCAGATTCTTGCAAAAGGGGTGCGCAACTCTGTGGGGTTCGACTGGAACCCGCAGACCGGTGAAATCTGGTTCACCGACAACAACCGCCAGGGCTACCCCAACCCCGACGAAATCAACCGCATCAGCGGCCCAAACCAGCACTTCGGTGTGCCCTATCTGTTTGGCAAAGGCACGCCGGGTTTCACCGATGAGGAGTTTGGCAACCCGGCGGTGATCCAGCCGCCCTTGGTTCAGGGAGCGATTGTTTCCGATAAGTCCCGGCAGCAGATCGACCCGAAAGACTACGTGCCTGCCGCTTTCGAGCTGGGTACCAACACCGCACCTCTGGGGCTGAAGTTCTGGAGTGGTTACCCGGCTCGCACACGTTCGCAGAATATGCTGGTTGCCGTGCATGGAGCGGGCACGGCCGAGCGGCCGGGTATGGATGTGCGACTCGTCTCGATCCAGGACGGAACGCGAGTGGTCAATCAGATCCCGTTGATCAATGGGTTTATCCAAGACCCCCTGCGTTTCGATGTGTATTGCCTGGACGACTCCTGCATTGGTCGGCCGGCTGACTTCCTGGCGCTACCGGACAACAGCCTGCTGATCTCCGATGACGTCGCCGGGGTGATTTATCGCGTCAGTTATGACCCAGCAGGGTTGCCGAACACAGAGTTGACCCTGCGGCCGGCGCTCGCACCGGCACCTGAGCTGGAGAATGAGATGATCAGTGGCACGCTGATTGCGCCGGGCGGTAATACCCGCCAGTTCCATGCATCCTTCAACCCTGCTGACAGTTATGCCGCATTGGTGCTCAAGGGTTTGCCCTACGGGACTTACCAGGTTCGGCTCAATGATGTGAAAAACTGGATTCCACAGACGCGCAATACTTCACTTACCTTGTCTGCCGACGACAACAAGCACGTGTTGAACATGCAGTACCGTGAGCGGCCGATCAAGCTGGATATCAACATCACGGTGTTGGCGCCGCCCAAGCCTGCGTCAGTAACGGATTCCACTTGGCATTTCACCCTCAAGCTCAAGGGCTCTACGAGCACCGAGCCCAAAGTGGTGCAGGTGCCTTGGGGCGAAAGTGTCACCGAGCTTCTGGACTATGGGGATTACGAGGTCATCTATCCCTTTTATCCACAGGAACTGCCACAGCCGGAACAGGTAGCGCTGCGTATCAACGAGGACAGCCAGGACGAGCAACTGACACCTATCAGTTACCGTCATGAAGCGAAGTTGGGCGAAACAGTGCTTGCCGAATCCTGCACCAAATGCCACGCGGTGGAGTTTTTCAACAACCTGCGCATGGCGGTGGCGTGGAGCAGTGCTGGCCAGGATGCGTTGGTGCGGCAAATCCAGAGCATGCCGGTGGCCGGGCATTGCGACACCACCTGTGCGACCGAAATCAGCAAGCATTTGTTTGAGGTGGTGTGGGCGCCTTACCTGAGCCCGAACGAGGCTCACGGTCAGCGCCAGTTGCGCTTGCTGACGCGCGATGAATACGCGGCCAGTGTCAAGGACATACTCGGCGTGGAGGTCAATACCCAGAAGCTGCCGGCAGATAAATCCGAGAAAGACTTCAAGTTCCCAGGTGAAGCCAGCAAAGGGCTGCTGCAGGCTGAAGACGTCAAGCAGCTGTATGGCATGGCGGTGTCGATCGCCGAGCAGGTGGCACCTCAACGTGTAAAACGCTTCAAATCCACTGCCGGTACCCTTGAGGTCAGTGCCCTGGGTTATCAAGTGTTCCGTCGTCCTTTGAGCCCGTCTGAGTTGTCGCGTTATCAGGCGGTGTTGGATGAGCACGGAGAGCGGGCGCTGATCGCTGCGCTGCTGTTGTCGCCCAACTTCCTGTATCGCTCGGAGTTGGGCCAGGCTGTCGCACGGCAGGCCGAGGTCTACAAACTGACCCCTTATGAGACCGCAACCGCATTGTCCTACACCTATCAAGGCACCACTCCGGACGCGCAACTGCTGGCCAAGGCAGAGCGCAACGAGTTGCAGACAGTGCAGCAAATCAGCGCAGAAATAGACCGGATGATGCGCAGTGAGCGCGGGCTTGAGCAGTTCAATCGGTTCATCAGTTACTACATCAAGACTCAGCGCGGGGTGCAGGAGAAGCCCGGCCTGAGCGCACAGATGATCCAGTTGATGACCCAGGAGCAGGCCCTGTTGACCCGTCACGTGATGCTCGACGGCAAGGGGACGTTGGACGAGCTGTTCAACCCCGGTGTGACGTTCCTCAACAAGGCTCTGGCCGAACACTACGGTATCGGCGGCGTAACCGGTGACACGCTGCACAAAGTCGCCGTGGATGAGAAACGGGGTGGCTTGTTGCACTTGGGGCTTTTTCAGGCCTCTACCTCTGACTATCAGGTCACCTCACTGGTCAAGCGCGGCATTGCCATTCGCGAGCAGCTTTTCTGCCGGGAGTTTGGGGCGCCGGTCGAAGCCGAGCCCACAGAGCCGGCCTACCCTGCGCGTGCGATCAGTACCCGTGAACGCTGGGACCTGATTAATGGTGAGCAGGCTTCGGGAGGGCGTTGCTGGCAGTGTCATCAGTACATGAACGACACCGGCGCATCGATGGAGCATTACGACGCTGCCGGGCGCTATCGCCAGCAGGAGCCTGCCTATAACTACGCGCAGTTCCCTGTGCAGTTGCCGATCAAAGCGTCCGGTCCGTTCATTGGGGTTGATGGCGCGGTGCCTATCGACGATGTGCGAGGTATTTCCAAGCTGATCGCGCACAACTCGGCGTCTCTGTTCTGCATGGCGGATAGCTATTTCCGTTTCGCTTCGGGCAACAAATCCGACGAGTCCACTTCCGCAACGGTCAAGGCATTGGTCGACGGGCTGAAGGGCAATGGCTCATTACCAGGGATGCTGCGCACGCTGGGTACCTCCAACGCGTTCCAATTCAAGACGCAGAGGGATTGATCATGGATATCTTGAAAAGTCGTCGTCGCTTTCTGGCCGGCCTGGCTGCGGTAGGTGTGTTCGGCCCGCTCACCCAGTGTGGCCTGGCGCGTATGGCCTTGGCCGGGCAAAACCAGCAGGCCAAGTTAAAAGTGGTTTTCTTTGTGGTACCTGATGGCCTGGCAGTCGACTCTGCAACCGCCTATTCCAGTGATGGTCGAGGCCTCTGGCATCCCGCTGCCGAAGCTTTGGACACTTCCGACTTCCAGCTCAACGAGGTCAGCCAGGAGCTTGCGGCCTATAAAGACCAGTCCTTGTACCTGCGTGGCACGATTCTGGGCCCTGGCAATGAAGGCCATAACGGCTGGACGTGGGCGTTGCGCGACCGTGAGAAGAAGATGGCGTCGATTGATGTGTTGCTTGGCCGCCATATGCCGGGGACCGATCCGTCCCAGCGGAGTCTTTTTGCCGGACCGCATTCAGGCATTGACGGGACCGCCTGGCAGGTATCCTGGGAAGGGCCGGAAAATGGCGGCGCAATGCGCAGGCCTGAGCAGGACCCGGTGTTGATGTACGAGAAAATCTTTGGCGCGGTCAGTCGTGAGGTGCGCGAGCAGCAGGTGCGAAACATGCATGTATTTGATCCGGTGCTGGCGGATATCAACGAGCTGCGAGGCAGGCTTGCGGGGGCGCAAAAGCAGAAGCTCGATATGCAGCTTGATTCGGTTGAGCAGGTCATGAAAGACATGGAAGAAACTCTGCCACCCATTGGCGAATGTTCGCCTTTGCAGATGGAAACGTTGCCGTTCAAATCTGCGGAATTTCGTAACCAGGTACAGCATCACCACCATCAGGTGGTTGCCACAGCGCTGGGGTGTGGCATCACGCGTGTAGCGACGATTCAAGTCGGGCGCTCGGCGGAGTCGCTCAATATCCTGGACGTCAGTAATGTGACCAACCCCCATGACTGCGCCCATCGTTATGCTGGGCTGGACGTATGGAAACGATCCCGGCAGTGGTATACCCAGCGAGCCAAGTTGTTCATGGACGAGTTGGCGAAGCATGCCGATCCCGATGTGCCGGGTGACAGCCTGCTTGAACACACGCTTGTGGTATTCACCAGCGAGATGGCCGATGGTGCCCCGGAGCATACGAAGGATATGCCGCTGGTACTGATGGGCGGGGCCAGCGGGTTGTTGAAGAGCGGCAATGGCGTAGGACGCTATTTCAACATCACGGCCCAGGGTGATCGTCAACAAGAAGGCAACCCGGTCATTGGCAATAAAATGGTCGATATGCAGCGAATCTGGGCCACCATCGCCCGGGCAGCCGGAACCGTTGTGCCCTACAACGGAAACATCGATCCGGTGAGCGGGTTGTTTACTAACGTTTGAGTCGCCTCGCGCTGCACTAAAAGCCGAAAAGTCCGTATGGCGGATTTTTCGGCTTTTTGCATTTGCACCCAATCGCCTTTGAGCCTGTTAAGCTGAAAATCAGGAGCGTTCCTACGCACATTTACATCACGTGGTTCTTCTTCAATGGCACTCGATCAGTTAAACCTGACGACCTCTGTTCTGTTCGATGCCCCCGGGACGCCGCTCTCGGGAACACGCTCTGCGAGTTTTACGCCATGAATAAACGTCCGTTGTATTTCGACTATGCCGCCACCACGCCAGTGGATGAGCGAGTTATCCAGGTGATGGTCGAGTGCCTGGGTTTCAATGCCAATTTTGGCAACCCTGCGTCCAGTTCCCATGCATTCGGCCAGGCGGCCCGGCAAACGGTTGAGCAGGCGCGACGGCAGGTAGCCGAATTGGTCGGCGCCCAGCCTGAGCAAATTGTCTGGACTTCCGGTGCCACCGAGTCCAACAACCTTGCGATCAAAGGGGTGGCCCAGGCGCGAGGGCTGGCGGGTGGGCATATCATCACCAGCCAGATCGAGCACAAAGCCACACTCGACACCGCGCGGCAGTTGCAGGAAGCCGGCGTGGCTGTGACCTATCTGGTGCCCGATGCCGATGGCTTGATCAGCGTTCAGGCTGTCAGTGAGGCATTGCGTGAGGACACCTTTCTGGTGTCTTTGATGCTGGTCAATAATGAACTGGGCACCCTTAACGACATTCCGGCTATCGGCGCGCGGGTGCGTGAGCAGGGCGCGCTGTTTCACGTGGACGCGGCACAGGGGGCGGGCAAGGTTGCCATTGACCTGGCGCAGTGGTCGGTGGATTTGATGTCTTTTTCCGCCCACAAGCTCTACGGCCCAAAAGGCATTGGCGCGCTGTACGTTGGGCCTCGTGCGCAACAGAAAGTGTTGGCGCAGATTCATGGCGGCGGCCACGAAGGTGGCTTGCGTTCGGGCACCCTGGCGACGCATCAGATTGCGGGCATGGGCACGGCGTTCGCTCTGGCGGCGGCGTACTTTGCTGAGGAAAAGGCGCAGATCGTGGCCTTGCGTGAGCGTTTGTTGGAGCAGTTGGCGTCGATTCCCGGAGTACGCCTCAATGGCAGCCCAACCCAGCGTATTCCCCACACCCTCAGCCTGACGTTCAGCGAAGGCGAATTCAATGCGGCCGCCTTGAGTGCGGGCATTGCCTTTTCGGCGACTTCAGCGTGCAATTCGGCTAGCAATGCACCGTCCCACGTCCTGGTGGCCCTGGGGCATGATGCCCGCAGCGCTGGTCGCACTATTCGCTTGAGCCTGGGCCGGTTCACCACCGAGCGGGATATCGACGACGCTGTGCAATTGATCAAGACGGTACAGGCCAGCGCACCAGCGTTCTGGGCTGTCTGATACTTCATTTGCAATACATAACAATTATTAGTGGTTAGCAGGAGACACAATGAGTACGCAGCCTTTGACCCATGGAACGGTTCCCCAGCGCTTGGCGCATACCCGTGAACTGATGCGCCGCGAAGGCATTCACGGCCTGCTGGTGCCGTCGGCGGACCCGCACTTGTCCGAGTATTTGCCGGGTTACTGGCAAGGGCGCCAGTGGTTGTCCGGGTTTCATGGTTCGGTGGGCACCCTGATCGTCACGGCGGAGTTTGCCGGGGTCTGGGCGGATAGCCGGTATTGGGAACAGGCGACCAAGGAGCTCAAGGGCAGCGGTATCGAGTTGGTGAAGCTGCAACCGGGTCAGCCTGGACCGTTGGAGTGGCTGGCCGAGCAAACCCCTGAGGGTGGCGTGGTGGCGGTGGACGGTGCGGTCATGGCCGTGGCCTCGGCACGTACCCTGGGTGGCAAGTTGGCCGAGCGTGGCGCGCGTCTGCGTACCGATATCGATGTGCTCGATGAAGTCTGGCAAGACCGCCCGGCGTTGCCGAACCAGCCGATCTATCAGCATCTGCCGCCCCAAGCCACCGTCAGTCGTGGCGAGAAACTGGCCGCCTTGCGCGCCAGTTTGAAAGACAAGGGCGCCGATTGGCATTTCATCGCGACGCTGGATGACATCGCCTGGCTATTCAACCTGCGCGGCGCTGATGTTTCGTTCAATCCGGTGTTTGTGTCCTTTGCCTTGATCAATCAGCAACAGGCCACTTTGTTTGTGGCGTTGGGCAAGGTCGATGCGCAACTGCGGGTGGTGCTTGAGCAGGATGGCGTGACCCTGCGTGATTACAGCGAGGTGGCGCAAGCGCTGCGAGCGGTACCGGCGGGCGCAAGCTTGCAAGTAGACCCCGCCCGCGTCACCGCCGGCTTGCTGGAAAACCTCGACGCGGGCGTCAAGCTGGTTGAAAGCCTCAACCCCACCACACTAGCCAAATCCCGCAAGAGCCTGGCGGACGCGGAACATATCCGCCAAGCCATGGAGCAGGATGGGGCGGCGCTGTGTGAATTCTTTGCCTGGCTCGATAGCGCCCTGGGCCGTGAACGCATTACCGAACTGACGATTGACGAGCACCTGACCGCTGCGCGTACCCGCCGCCCCGGCTATGTATCGCTGAGTTTCAACACCATTGCCGCTTTCAATGCCAACGGCGCGATGCCGCATTACCACGCCACCGAAGAAGAGCATGCGCTGATCGAAGGTGATGGCTTGCTTTTGATCGACTCCGGCGGCCAGTACCTGGGCGGAACCACGGACATCACGCGGATGGTGCCTGTCGGTACACCGAGTGAGGAGCAGAAACGCGATTGCACGCGAGTGCTCAAGGGCGTGATTGCTCTGTCCCGTGCGCAGTTCCCCAAGGGCATTCTTTCACCGTTGCTGGATGCCATTGCCCGTGCGCCGATCTGGGCAGAAGGCGTCGACTACGGTCACGGCACAGGCCATGGCGTAGGTTATTTCCTCAACGTGCATGAAGGCCCGCAGGTGATTGCCTATCAGGCTGCTGCGGCGCCACAAACGGCGATGCAGCCAGGGATGATCACTTCAATTGAGCCGGGTACTTATCGCCCTGGCCGTTGGGGCGTGCGCATTGAGAACCTGGTGTTGAACCGTGAAGCGGGCAAGACCGAGTTTGGCGAATTTCTCAAGTTCGAAACCCTGACCCTGTGCCCGATTGATACCCGCTGCCTGGAGCCGTCGTTGCTGACGGCGGATGAGCGCGAATGGTTCAACGCGTATCACGCCCAGGTGCGTGAGCGTTTGAGCCCGCTGCTCAAGGGTGCAGCGCTTGAATGGTTGCAGGTGCGCACTGCGGCGATTTGATCGGTTGCGGCCAAGGCATTGCCGGCCGCAATCAACATCTAGCTGAGGGCTTCACGCACAAAGTCCAGACGGTCCTGGCCGAAGAACAGCTGGTTTCCTACAAAGAAACTGGGAGCGCCGAACACGCCGCGTTTAATGGCTTGTTCGGTTTTGTCCTTGAGAGCGTCCTTGACGGCTGCGTCATTGGACAGGGCCAGTACCTGCTCGGGATCGAACCCCTGTTTGGTGAGCACATTGGCCACGACCTCTGGGTCGCCCAGGTGACGGCCTTCCACCCAGAGTGCGCGGAACAGGCAGTCGATGAAGTCGAGGAAACGCTCAGGCTGGTGGATTTGAATGCCGGTGACGGCGCGCATCAGCACCAAGGTATTGATGGGAAAGTGCGGGTTGAACCTGAGCGGCACGTTGTAGCGTTTGGCGTAACGCGCCAGGTCATCGAGCATGTAGCGCCCCTTGGCGGGCACCATGATCGGCGAGGCATTGCCCGTGGCCTTGAATACACCACCCAACAGCATCGGTTGATACACCACCTGTGCGCCCGTTTTGGCGCACAGCGCCGGCAACTGGGTATAGGCCAGGTAAGTGGCGGGGCTGCCGAGATCAAAGAAGAACTCCAGGGTTTTACTCATGGTCTGTACTCACTACTTATTGTTATAGAGGGAGTCACCAGGTTTCGTTCCAGGGGCGCAGGTCCAGTTCGAACGTCCAGGCGTCCCGTGGCTGGCGATGGAGGAACCAGTAGTTGTCGGCAATATGGTCCGGGTTGAGGAGGGCGTCCTGATCCTTGAGGGCGTATTTTTGCGGGAAGTTCTCGCGAATGAAGTCGGTATCGATTGCACCGTCGACCACCACATGGGCGACATGGATGTTCATCGGGCCTAACTCCCGCGCCATGCTTTGTGCCAGGGCGCGTATCCCATGCTTGGCGCCAGCGAAGGCGGCAAACCCCGCGCTTCCGCGCAAGCCGGCGGTGGCGCCGGTGAACAGGATAGTGCCGCGGTTACGCGTGACCATGCGCTTGGCGACTTCCCGTGCGTTCAGGAAACCGGAGAAGCACGCCATCTCCCAGATCTTGAAGTACTTGCGTGCGGTTTCTTCCAGAATGCTGCACGGCACATTGGCGCCGATGTTGAAGACGAACGCTTCAATAGGCCCCAGCTCGGTTTCGATTTGCTCGACTAGCGCGATCACGTCTTCTTCTTTGCGGGCATCACAGGCAAAACCATGGGCTTCACCGCCTGCCAATTGAATGCTGTCCACCAGGGGCTGCAGTTTGTCAGCGCTGCGACGGGTGACGCAGGCGATGTAGCCTTCGCGGGCAAAACGTTTGGCTATGGCGCCGCCGGTCGCGTCACCGGCACCCACTACTAATACGATTTTCTTGTTGTGCGGCATGGGAACTCCATTGGTTCGATGGTCGAGCAGGAGTTTAGCCTTCGTGCCGCAACTGGCCTGAATTTAAGATGAGCAGTCAGGAAAGACTGCTCGGGCAGCTATTTGCAGATGACGATCATACTGCGGCTGGTATAGCCGGCTGGGTTGAGGCCGAAGGGATAGTCCCCAGGCTCTTCGGAGTTATCGCCGGATTTGGCTATCACCCGGTAGCCCTTGGCACCGCATGAGTTGGCTGCACTGGTGTAGCACTGGTCCCAGGAGGAGGACAGGCCTGAACAGTTGATATGCAGCCCTTTTTTACCCCGTTTCACTTCTGTTTTTGTGGTTGCAGCACAGCCAGCGATGCCCACAACCAGCAACAGTATCAAAATTCGTTTCATTCCCATCCTTAATAGCCGCCCTGCAAAAGAACAGAGCCGCTTTACTCGCTCTCGAGCGAAGCGTTCATGCTGTCCGTGTCGAAATTCTCCATGAATGACATTCGGTTACGGCCTAAACATGGCCTAAATGAGCGGCAAATACCAGAGCTGGCTTTAAAGATGATCAGTCGGCAGGCACCAGTGGTTTGGATTCGTTGCGCATCGTCAACGTCGCGCCTACGCTAGCCAGGATAATGCAGGTGATGGCCAGCCATTGGGCCAGGGATAAATGCTCATGCAGAAAGAACAGGCCGGAGAGGGCGCCGAACGCCGGTTCTATACTCATCAACGTGCCGAATGTGCGAGCGGGAAGGCGAGTCAGTGCGACCATCTCCAAGGTGTAGGGCAAGGCGGTGGACAGAATTGCGACGCCAATGGCGATAGGGATCAGGGCGGGCGTCAGCAGCGCGGCGCCCGCATGCACGATGCCGATCGGTGCGACGAACAGGGCCGCAATCATCACGCCGAGTGCAGCGGTCTGAACACCATTGTCGTTCCCAGCCTTTTGGCCGAATAAAATATAGAGGGCCCAGCATCCGCCTGCGCCCAGTGCGTAAGCCGCGCCGACCCAGTCGATACCGCTACTGGCCTCGCCCATCGGAATCAACAGCAGCAGGCCGATGATCGCCAGGGCAATCCACAGGAAGTCGACAGCTCTGCGCGAGGCATAGATAGCGACGGCAAGCGGGCCTGTGAATTCGAGTGCTACGGCAATCCCCAGCGGTACGGTACGAAGGGACATATAGAAGAGGAAGTTCATGCCGCCCAGCGCCATCCCGTAAATGATCACCGTGCGCAAGGACTTGGCCGTCAGCGTGGCGCGCCATGGGCGTAATAGCACCAGCATGATCACACTGGCGAAAATCAAACGCAGAGCAGTGGTGCCTTGTGCGCCAACAATAGGAAACATGCTTTTGGCCAATGACGCACCGGATTGGATGGACGCCATGGCGATCAATAGCAGGCCGATCGGAAACAATGCGGATGCCAGGCTGCGAGGTGGGGTGGTCATTGCGGTAGTTCTTCCGAAGTCATGATCGATAAATACGAGGCGCTATGATGCTTAACTGTCGACGAATGAGCAATATATTGCTCAAATGCTGCCTTGTAGCTATCTATATAGTGGGAGCATCGGGTTTTTGAGGTATTTGATAGAAAAACCGAATAATTGTGTTGACGGCAGATTCTGGAAGCCTATAATTCGCCCCACTTCCGGCGCAGTCGAAACGGAAAACTCCTTGGTAAACAATGAGTTATGCAGTTTTCGGCAGCAAGTTGCTTCAGTTCATCGAAGCCAAAAGGAAGTTGAAAAAGAGGTGTTGACAGCAGTGTGTAACGCTGTAGAATTCGCCTCCCGCTTACGAGAGATCGCAAGCGCAAGTGGTTGAAGTTGTTGAAGAAATCTTCGAAAACTTCTGAAAATAACCACTTGACAGCAAATGAGGCTGCTGTAGAATGCGCGCCTCGGTTGAGATGAAAGATCTTAACCAACCGCTCTTTAACAACTGAATCAAGCAATTCGTGTGGGTGCTTGTGGAGTCAGACTGATAGTCAACAAGATTATCAGCATCACAAGTTACTCCGCGAGAAATCAAAGATGTAACC